>CAZHMM010000282.1:0-3817 GCA_964533585.1 uncultured Elioraea sp. | reverse complement strand
CGGCATCGCCACCGGCGCGGTGGTCGGCATCGACATCGACGTCACCGACGCCGCGTTGGCGATCGAGATCACCGATCTTGCCACCACGATGCTCGGCGAGACGCCGTGTTGGCGCATCGGCCGCGCGCCGAAGCGGCTGCTTGTGTACCGGGCCGAGAGCGTGTTTCCCGGCCGCAAGCGTCATCCGATCGAGCTCCTGGCGCGCGGCCAGCAGTTCGTCGCCCACGCCCTCCACCCCGACACCGGCCAGCCCTATGCCTGGCCGGAGTCGAGCCTGCTGGATGTGCCGCGCGATCGGCTGCCGGCGGTAGACGAAGCCGCCTGCCATGCCTTCCTGGATGCCGCCAGCGCGCTCGTGCCGGCCGAGGCCAGGACGGCATCGCTGCTGCCCCAGGACGCTGCGAGCCGGCCCTGCAATGGTCCGGGCGATCCCAAGGGCACCTGCGAAGCGATCGCCGCGGCGCTGGCCTGGCTGCCGAATGACGACCTGCCCGGCAACGAATGGATCACCATCGGCAACGCCATCAAGGCAGCCCTCGGCGAGGACGGACGCGATCTCTGGCTCGACTGGTCGCGCCAGTCACGCAAATCCGGCCAGTCCGGTCGCACCGATACACCCGAGCGCCGCTGGGCCGGCTTCCGGCCCCACAGCGTCGGTGCGGGCACGATCTACCAGCTCGCGATCGATCGGGGCTGGGTGCCGGAGCCAGGGATCATCCTCAACGGAACAATCGCGGCGCAGATCGCGCAGCCGCATCCCGCTGCTGCGCTGCTGACGAAGGCAGAGGCGACACCGCTTTCCCGCATGCCGGAGCCGACGCCGTATCGCGTGCCACCCGCCCTGCTCGAGGTGGGCGGCGCGCTCCGCCTGTTCATCGACTACGCCACCCGCACCGCGGTCAGCCCGCAGCCCTTCCTCGCCCTCGGTGCAGCGATCTGCCTCGTCGGCGCCGTGGCCGGGCGGCGCTACCGCACCCCCACCGACCTGCGCAGCAACGTCTACGCCGTCGGCATCGCCGATAGCGGCGGCGGCAAGGACCACGCCCGCCGCTGCGTCAAGCGTGCGCTCTACGCCGCGGGGCTCGATCGCTACCTCGGCGGCGAGGATCTCGCCTCCTCCGCCGGGCTGCTGACGTCCCTGCAACGCCATCCCGCCCGGCTATTCCAGGTCGACGAATTCGGCCAGTTCCTGAAGCTGGTCCTGGCGCCGCGGGCGCCCGCCCACAAGGCAGCCATCTGGGCGGAGCTGACGAAGCTCTACACCTCGGCCGCGGAGCCCTACATCGGCGCAGAATACGCCGACCAGAAGGCGCGGCCGCGCGTCACCATCGAGCAGCCTTGCGCCTGCATCTGGGGCGTCACGGTGCCTACGCCGTTCTGGCAGGCCCTCGAGAGCGGCGCGCTCGCGGACGGCTCCATGGCGCGTTTCGTCGTGTTCCTCACCGACGAGGACTACCCGGAACGGAACGAAGCCCCGGCGCCGATGCAGCCGCCCGACGATCTCGTCGCTGCCCTGCAGGCGATCGCGCGCGGCGTGCCCGGTCACGACCATGGCGGCAATCTCGCCGACGCGATGCAGTCCTCCGCACCGATCGAAGCCTACACCGTGCCGCTCTCGGCCGAGGCAGAGATCGCCATGGCCGATGTGCGCCGCGAGGCCACCGACCTGCTGCGTGCGCATCGCGGCTCCTACGCCACCGCCCTGTTCGGACGCTATGCCGAGAACACGGCCAAGCTTACGATGATCGCTGCCGTCAGCCGCGATCCGGCGCAGCCGATCACACAGGCACCCGACGTCACCTGGGCCGCGCAGCTGGTCGAGCATTGCATCGGCACACTGCTTGGGGAGGCCGAGCGCAAGGTTGCGGACAACGACACCGAGGCCAAGCACAAGCGCCTGCTGGAGCTGATCCGCGACGGCGGACGCCAGTCACGCAGCGAGATCACGCGGCGCTCGCAGTTCCTGTCGCGCCGCGAGCGCGAGGAGATCCTGGCCTCGCTGGTCGAGGCGGGCCTCGTCGTCGCTGAGCAGGAGTCGAGCGCGACCAAGCCGATCACCTTCTACACCGCGGTCGCTCGGGACCAGAAGCTGGTCTTCAAGGGAGGCTCGCGATGAAGAATCTCCCTCCCATGCACTTTTCGCAGGACGGAACCCCAGGCCGAAGGCCGGTTTGCGGACGATCTTCAATACTTCAATTTTTCACGCGCGCACGCGAATGCACATACGCGCGCGCCAACACGCGGGGAGAGAGACCCCTTGAATTATCATCATTATTGAATTTTCTCCCCTCCTCTCAGGGCCGCGCCAAAGCCGCGCGGGCGCTGTTCACCCAGCTGGCCGGCGCATGACGCTACCTGGAGCGCCTCGGCCACCGCGGTCGTCTCTCGATCTCGGAGCGAGTCCGATCAACGACGCCGAGATCGACGCCATGCGGAGGGCGCGTGATCCGCCCGATCCACCACGCCCCAACCAGCCGGGCAGCGACGGCGAGCTCCGCCAAGAACCGCGCCGTCGCCGCCCTCACCACGATCGTCCCCTCTCGGAGACCATCATGGCTCTCGCGACTCTGACTCCGCCCGCGCCCGACGCAAGCGGCGGCATCATCGCCCCGCTGCCTGTCGCCCTCGCACACCGCGCCGTGCTCGCCCTCGACCTCGGCACCACCACCGGCTGGGCGCTGCGCTCCCGCGATGGCGGCATCACCTCCGGCACCATGACCTTCAAGCCGAGCCGGTTCGAGGGCGGCGGCATGCGCTACCTGCGCTTCCGGCACTGGCTCGGCGACGTCACGCGGCTCGCTGGTGCGCTCGAGCGCATCGTGTTCGAGGAAGTTCGCGCCCATGCGGGCACGGATGCAGCGCACATCTACGGCGGCTTCCTCGCTCACCTCGCTGCCTGGTGCGAAGAGCGCCGCATCGCCTACGAGGGCGTGCCGGTCGGCACGATCAAGCGCTTCGCCACTGGCCGCGGCAATGCCGACAAGGCAGCCATGATCGCGGCGATCCGCGCCCGCGGCTTCGACCCGGCGGACGACAACGAGGCCGACGCGATCGCGCTGCTGTTGTGGGCCACCGAGGGCCAGGGAGGGCACGCCTGATGTTCCCCGGTGCTCCGATGCCGCCGCGTTCGTGCCTGCATCGTGCGGCGAGCCCGACCACACCCACGGAGCTCGACGCACTGCGCCGACGCGTGTGGCACGAGCAGGGTGTGGTCTCACTCGCGATCGATGACGTCACGGATCCCTGGCTGCGCCAAGCGCTGATCAACGAAGCGACCAAGCGCTGGGGCGCGCGCGGAGGCCGTCATGGCGCGTAGGCAGAAGCATGCCGCACGGCCGCCGCGGCTCGATGAGCCGACGACGTGGCGGTTGCAGCACGGCGCGGTGAGCGCGCCGCAGCGGATCGCCGATCCGGACACGGGCACGCCCGTCGCCGTGCGCCGCGCGATCGACACGCTCGGCCAGATGCTGGCGAATGCGACCATCACGCCGGAGATGCACGAGGCCGGCTCGATCTTCCGCACCCAGTTCCGGCTCGCCTCGCTCGATCCGCTGCGGGCGCGGTCGCTGATCCGCCTGCCCGGCAGCACCGGCGACAGCGTCACAGAGCACCAGGCAGCCGCACGCCAGCGCGTCTCTCGTGCCCTTGCGGCGCTGGGTGGCGCCGGCAGTCCGGCCGGCTCCTGCGTCTGGCATGTGGTCGGCTGCGAGGCCTCGGTGCGCGAGTGGGCCATGCGCCAGGGCTGGGGCGGTCGGCCCGTGCCGACCTCGCAGGCGCAGGGCATGCTGGTCGCCGCTCTCGCCGTGCTCGCGGCGCA
>CAZHMM010000281.1:1340-3879 GCA_964533585.1 uncultured Elioraea sp. | reverse complement strand
TCGCCATGATGGCGATCCGCATGCCCTTGATGCCGGGCAGGCGCGGCTTCGGCAGGGTGAGCTTCCAGCCCGTCCCCTCGATGTCATCCGGGCCGGCCATCACGTCGAGCGCCACCATCAGGTCGGCGCCGCCGCGCGCCAGCGGGCCGATCACCGAGATGTCGGACGGCGCGATCGTGCCGAGCGACTGGCCGCGCGGCGAGCAGATGCCGTAGCTCGGCTTGTGGCCATAGACGCCGCAGTAATGCGCCGGGTTGCGGATCGACGAGCCGATATCCGAGCCGATCTCGAGCCCCGTCAGCCCCGCCGCCAGCGCCGCGGCCGAGCCGCCCGAGGAGCCGCCCGGCGTGCGCGTCGGGTCCCAGGGATTGTTGGTCGTGCCATAGACCGCGTTGTAGGACTGCCAGTCCGCCAGCATCAGCGGCACGTTGGACTTGCCGAAGATCACCGCGCCGGCGTTGCGGAAGCGGCTGACCGCCAGCGCATCCTCCTTGGCGATGTTGGTCTTGTAGGCCGGATCGCCCCAGGTGGTGGGCAGGCCCTGGACGTTGAAGCTCTCCTTCACCGTCATCGGCACGCCGTGCAGGGGACCGGCGATGTCGCCGCGCGCGAGCCGGCGGTCGAGCAGGGCGGCGTCCTTGCGCGCGCGCTCCACGTCCTGCACGACGATCGCATTCAGCGCCGGGTTGTAGGCCTCGACCCGCTTCAGATAGAGCTCCAGCAGCTCCGCGCTGCTGATCTTCTTCTGGCGGATCATGGCGGCGAGCTTCGTCGCCGACGCGAAGGCGATGTCGTTCATGCGGAGGTCTCCCTGAGGCGGTCGGGCACCATCGACCGGTCGGGCGGGTTCGGCAAGCCCGCCCGCCGCATGGTGACGTTGCGCGGGGCGGGAGACTGGCCCGCCCCGCGCCCGCGCCGCGCTACTTCGTCCGCGTCAGCGTGGCCGGCCCGCCGACCAGCCGCTTGCCTTCGCGCGCCAGCACGAGGGACTCGTTGTTCAGCGTGACGACGACGCGGCCATCGCGCTCCTCGGTGTAGGTGCCGGCGATGGTCTGGCCGACCGCGCCCTTCACGAACACGCGCGTGCGGTCGACGAACTCGAAGGCGATGCCGCCGCCCTCGTAGGTCCGGCCCCGCAACGCGCCCGACTCCGAGCGGTTCAGCCGGGCGACGATCTCGCTCCGCCGCGCGGCCGCCGCCTGCTCGAAGCGCGGCTTCTCGTCGTTCAACGAGGCGGGCCAGGCGCGGATGCCGGGAAGCACCTCCCCGTCGATCACATCGAGCGACTCCTCGGCATTCGCCAACGCGGCGAGCTCGCGGCGGATCTGCACCAGGACCTGCTCCGCCAGCGCCTTGCGCCGTGACGCGGCAAGCGCGCGGATCTGCCCGGCCTGGGCCTCGGTCAGCACGCGCAGCACCCGCTCGTCGGCGATCCGGTCGATCTCGGCGAAACCGTCCGGCCCCTCGGCCACCCGGCCGAGCTCATCGGCCATCGCCGTGGTCATCTCCGCGCCGATCGCGGTCCTGCGCGCGAGCATCGCCTGGTCGAGCGCGCGCACCCGCTCGGGGCCCAGCGCAGCGGCGTAGCTCTGGCGCACGGCCTGGCCGAACCGCTCGAGCGACTGCAGCCCCGGCAGCGACGCCGGCACGGTGCCGATCTCGGCGACCAGCCCCTGCTGGACGGCGTCGCGCATCGCATCCGTGCGCGCAACGAGCGGCGCGACCGCGGAGGCGATCTCCTCGCTCGGCAGGGTGCGGAGATGCGTGAGCAGCGCCCGCGCCGGCGCCTGCGCCGGCCCGGGCAGCTGGGCCGCGCGTTGGCCGGCGGCCTGGTAGCCCTGCATGTCGCGCCCGGCTGCATTCAGCGAGGCATGGAAGGCGAGCAGCGGCAGGCTCGGCTGAGCCTGCCCCAGCGCGGCGGCAGCCGCGGCGACTCCCTCGCGTGCCTGCTGACGCGCGGCCAGGTAGTTCGGGATCTCGTTCACCGCACTGATGCGCAGCCCCTGAAGCGTGGCCATCAGCTCGCGGTTCGCCCGCGAGGCCTGGGCGCAGTCGAGGAAGGGCCGGTCGAGGCTGCGCGACTCATCCGCCGTCCACTCGAGCACCTCCTTGCCGAACACGTCTCTGGTGCGCGGCGTCAGGTAGTGCGCGAGGATGCCCGCCCGCCCGCCGATCGTGTTCGGTTCCCAGCGCTGCCGCCGGTCGGCGCCCTGCGCCCAGTCCGCGAGGGCCGCGCAGTCGGGCACGCGGAACTGCGCCTCGGCCGGCGCGGCGACGAGCAGCGCGGCCGCGAACGGCAGGGCAAGACTGATTCGACTCGAGACCATGTCGGGGATGCTCCTTGGCCCTTGCGCCGCGGAAGTGCAGCGTGCATCGGGACCGTCTGAGAGGGGGGCGTTGCTCAAGGCGGCGCGGCAACGTTCCGCGCAAGAGACAAACCGGTCGCCGCGGTGCGCTGCGATACCAAAGGATCGTCCTGTCGCCCTACTTCGTCCGCGTCAGCGTGGCCGGCCCGCCGACCAGCCGCTTGCCTTCGCGC
>CAZHMM010000281.1:0-1240 GCA_964533585.1 uncultured Elioraea sp. | reverse complement strand
GCCAGCACGAGGGACTCGTTGTTCAGCGTGACGACGACGCGGCCGTCGCGCTCCTCGGTGTAGGTGCCGGCCATGGTCTGGCCGAGCGGGCTCTTCACGAACACCCGCGTGCGGTCGACGAACTCGAAGGCGACGCCGTCGCCCTCGTAGATGCGCCCGCGCAGGCTGCCCGACTCGGCGCGGTTCAGCCGCGTGACGAGCTCGGCCCGCCGCGCCGTCGCCGCCTCCTGGAAGCGGGGCGTGAAGGACGCCGCCGAGGCCGGCCAGGCGCGCAACCCGGCAATGACCTCATGGTCGATGACGTCCAGCGAGGCCTCGCTTGCCGGCAGGGCGGCGAGTGCGCGCTGGAAGGGTCCGAACAACGCATCCGCGATCGCCGTGCGCCGCGCCGTGGCGGCCGCGGTCACCGCGCTCTGCTGCTCGGGCGTGAGCAGCGCGAGCAGGCGCCGGTCGGTCATCTGGTCGAGCTGGGCGAAGCCGGTCTCGTCGGCCGGCGCGCGGCCGATTTCGGCGACCAGCGCGGCGGACATCTCCTCGCGCATCGCCGTCCGGCAGGAGGCGATCGCGGCGTCGATGGCGCGCGACTGCTCGGCCTCGAACAGGCTCGGCGGGCGGGCGGCAAGCCGGTCCAGCATCGCAAGGCCCTGCGGATTGGCCGCCATCGCCGCGATCTCGCGTTCCAGCCCCTGCGCGACCTCCGCGCCGATCGCGCGGCGCCGCTCGGCGATGCTCGCGCCGAGCGCGGCGAGGCGCTCCGGCCCGAGCTCGCCCTCGCGCTGGCGGAGCGTGCCGGCCATCCGGTCGAGCGCCTGCATGCCCTGGACAGTGGCCGGCACCGCGGCGATCTCGCGCCCGATCCCTTCGGCGATCTCGCCGCCGGCGCGGTCGCGGCGCTCGGCGATCGCGCGCTCGACTGCGGCGAACGCCGTATCGCCCAGCACGGCGCGGTTGTCGCGCGCGGTCGCGCCGAATCGGTTGAGCAGGGCGGGCATTTGCGGCGAGGTTGGCACCGCGGCGATCTCGGCGTCGAGCGCGCGCGCCACTCCGGCGCGCAGCGGTTCGAGCCGCGCGGTGAGCGGCGCGATCGCGGCCTCGATCTCGGCGGTCGGCAGGTCGCGCAGCGCGGTGACGAAGCCGCGCGCCGACCCACCCGCCGGCCCCTGCACCGGGCTCGCGAGCCGGCTCGCCGCGGTGTAGCCCTCGGCCGAGCCGGCGGCCGCGCCGAGCCCGTGCACGAAGG
>CAZHMM010000280.1:0-3879 GCA_964533585.1 uncultured Elioraea sp. | reverse complement strand
TCCACGCCGCTGCCACACCTCCATCAGCCAATCAGGCGGGTTTCGCAGAGGTCTCGAGAGGGAGGACGCGATGGCGGATGTGGTCCGGGTGGTGGAATTGCGCGGCCGGCGGATCGAGATCACCGCGGCGATGCGCGCGGCGATCCTCGACGAGATGCCCGAGATCGGCTGGATCGAGGATGCGGGCTTGCGCGCCGGCGTGACCGACGCATGGGCCGCCGCGGTCGCCTCGTCGTCCTTCGCGCGGATCGGCGAGATGAAGCCCTCGGGCAACTACGACTCCACACCGCTCCGGCACGGCACGCAGGCCGACCATATCCGCTCCGTGACGCGCATGGCGGTGAAGATCGCCGAGGAGATGGCCGGGCTGTTTCCCGAGTTCCGCTACGACCGCGACATCCTGATCGCCGGCTGCCTCTGCCACGACATCGGCAAGGTCTGGGAGTTCGACCCCGAGAACGTCGCGCGCTGGAAGGCGAACCCGCGCGCGGTCGGCATGCCGTCGCTGCGCCATCCCGGCTACGGCATCCATATCTGCCTGACGATGGGCCTGCCCGAGGCGGTCGCGCACATGGCGGCCGCGCATTCGGGCGAGGGCGAGCTGCTCGTGCGCAGCCTCGAGAACACCATTCTGCACCAGGCGGACTACACGTTCTGGCGCGTGGTCGAGGCGGGCGGGCAGTTCGCCGACAGCGACCCGTGGCTCGCGCGCGGCTGATCCTGCCGGATCAGCCCGCCGGCTCGGGTGCCAGCTTGCGCGCGAGCCGGGCGCGCAGCAGGGGCACGATCAGCACCACCAGCGTCAGCGCGATCACGATCCGCGCGACGGTGCTCTGCACCAGCGCCCAGGGGTCGCCGAGCGAGATGATCAGCGCGAGGCGGAGGTTCATCTCCGCCATGCCGCCGAGCACGACGCCGAGCACCACGGGGGCGAGCGGGAAGCCCAGCCGGTCGAGCGCGTAGCCGACCAGCCCGAAGCCGAACATCAGATAGACGTCGAACATCGCGTTCTGCACCGAGTAGACGCCGACCACGCAGAGGGCGAGCACGCAGGGGGCGAGCAGCGCGGGCGGCACGCGCAGCACCTGCGCGAAGGCGCGGCTCGCCAGCACGCCGCCGAAGAACACCAGCATGACGCTGGTGAGCAGCATCTGGATCATGAAGCCGTAGACGGTGTCGGCGTGATCGCGGAACAGGCCCGGGCCCGGCTGGAGGCCGTGCACCAGCAGTCCGCCGAGGATGATCGCGGTGACCGCGCTGCCGGGCACGCCGAGCGTCAGCGCCGGGATCAGCGCCGCGGCATTGTCGGCGTTGTTGCCGCATTCCGCCGCCGCGACCCCTTGCGACTCGCCGGTGCCGAAGGTCTCGGGGTGGGCGGAGGCGCGCTTGGTTTCGTTGTAGCTCAGGAACGCCGCGAGGCTGCCGCCGGCGCCCGGCAGGATGCCGATGATGATGCCGATGATCGAGGCGCGCAGCCACGTGCCGAGGAAGCGCGTCCACTCGTGGAACAGCCCGGTGGTGGCGCGCAGGCTCGCCATCGCCTGGTCCGCACCGCGCCGCGCCGTCTCCTCGGCGAGGTTGAACACGGGCGGCAGCGCATAGAGCCCGGTCAGCAGCACGACGATGTGGATGCCGCCGGCGAGATACATGTTGTCGAAGGTGAAGCGCTCGTGGCCGGAGACGCCGTCGATGCCCACGGTGCCGATCAGCAGGCCGATGCAGGCGGCGATCAGCCCCTTCACCGGGTCCTTGCCGAGCAGCACCGAGACCGAGGCGAGTCCGAACACCGCGACCCAGAAATACTCGGCCGGGCCGAACAGCAGTGTGACGCGTACGAGCGGGGGGGCGAGCAGCATCAGCGCGAGCGCGCTCGCCGACCCGCCGATCGCCGAGGAGAGGCAGGAGATCTGCAACGCGCGCGCCGCCTCGCCGCGCTGCGCCATCGGGTAGCCGTCGAAGGTGGTCGCGACCGCGGCCGGAGTGCCCGGAATGCGCAGCAGGATCGCCGGGATCGCGCCGCCATACATCGCGCTGTTGTAGATTCCCGCCATCATGCCGAGCGCCACCAGCGGCTCGATGCCGAAGGTGAGCGGGATCAGCACCGCGATCCCCATCGTCGCCGACAGCCCGGGCAGCGCGCCGATCACGATGCCCGCGACCGTGCCGACCACCATCGCCAGCACGTTGTGCACGGCGAACACACCGGGCAGCGCGTGGATCAGCCCGTCCCACATGGCGCGCTCAGTCGCCCAGCAGGCCGAGCGGCAGGGGGCGGCTGAACAGCACGACGAACACGAGATGGACAGCGGCGACGAAGCCCGCGGTGGTCACGATCAGCAGTGCCGGCCGGCGGAGCCCGAGCGCGAGCGCCAAGCCCGGAACGAACAGCGCGGTCGCGGCGAGGTAGCCGATGACGTCGACCACGGCGATGTAGACGATGGCGAGGGCGAGCGTGATCGCGAGCGCGGCAGGCGACTGGAAGAACGATCCGGCCTCGGTGCGCCGCGTGAACGAGCGCGCCAGCATTGCCACCGACAGGGCTGCCATCACGGCGAGCACAAGACGCGGGAACAGCCGCGCTTCGCCGGGGATGCTGCCTGTCTCGATCCACGCCGCGCCGGTCAGTGCGAGCAGCACCAGCGCGGCGACGCCGTCGCGGCTCAAGGTCATCGCGCGACGGCGCCCGCGGTCAACGGCGCCAGGGATCGGTGCGCCAGAGCTCGCCGATCTCCTCGTTCATGCGTGTCAGATACGCCTGGTACTCGGCGCGCGGCATGTAGTTGAGGAACAGCAGCTGCTCGCGTGCCTTGGCAAGGAACTCGGCATCCTCGATCGACCGGCGCACCGCCTCGGCGAGGCGGTCGAGGATGGCATCGGGGGTGCCCTTCGGCGCGGCGAGGCCGCGGTCGGAGCCGGCGACCGCCTCGATGCCCTGTTCGCGCATCGTCTTGACCTCGGGCAGCTGGTCCCAGCGCGCGGTCGCCATCACGCCGAGATTGCGAATCTGGCCCTCCTTCACGAACGGCGCGGCCTCGCCGATGCCGAAGGTGCTGGCCATGATGTGGCGGCCGAGCAGCGCGGTGCGGTTCGGTGCGGTGCCGGGGAAGGGCACGGCATTGAGCCGCGTGCCGCTCGCCCGCTGGAACGCCAGCGTGGCGAGATGCATCGCCGAGCCCACGCCCTGCATGCCGATGGTCAGTCGGCCGGGATTCGCCTTCGCCCAGGCGACGAGGTCGTCGATCGTCTTGAATTCGCTGTCCGGGTGGACGTTGATCGAGGCCGGATCGGAAACGAGATTGGCGATGAAGGAGAAACTGTCGAACGCGTAGCGCGTGCTGCGCTCATAGGGCAGGGTGACGAAGGCCGGCGCGTTCAGCATGCCGATCGTGTGCCCGTCGGGCCGCGCCTGGGCGAGGGTGGTGAAGCCGATCTCGCCGGCGGGGCCGGGGCGGTTGATCACGGCGATGCGCGCGCCGCCGCCGATATACTTCTCCATGAACGGTGCCAGCGTGCGCGCGAGGATGTCGGTGCCGCCGCCGGCGGCGAAGCCGATCACGAGCTCGATCGGTCGCGACGGCCAGGTCTGCGCGCGCGCGAGGCCGGGCGCGGCCAGCAGCCCCGCACCCGCGGCGGCAGTGCCCAGAAGACGGCGACGGGTCGTCGTGCTCATCGGTTCCTCCCTTTTCAACTTGTCTGCGCGAGGCCGCGCAAATCGTTCCCGGTGATGCGCCGAGACGCTATGGATCGGGCGAGGGCCCGTCAATCGCGCCGCTCAGTCCTCGTGCCGCAGCCCCTTGCGGATGCGCCGCACGCCGTACAAGGCCGCGCCGATCACCAGCGGCGGGCCGAGCAGCCCGGCGAGCTTGCCGGCATCCGGCA
>CAZHMM010000279.1:1757-3891 GCA_964533585.1 uncultured Elioraea sp. | reverse complement strand
GCCACGACTCGGCCATCGCCGCGACATCGCCCTGGGCGGCGAAGTAGACGCGCCAGCGGCAGTCGGCGAGCAGCTCGGCAAACAGCGGCTCGACCTGCGCCTTCTGCCAGTTCACGCCGAGCTTCACGCCGCAGTAGTCCATCACCGTCTTCTGCGCGACGAACGCGCCCTGCGCGGCGAGGAACGCCGCGAAGGCGCGCACGTCTGACGCCTGCGCCGCACGCCGCCGTCCGAGCAGCCCGCCCAGCAGGCTCATAGGGGCGTCCCGGCCTCGGCCGATGCGGCCAAGGAACTTGTTGGCACCGCACAATTCCTTGTGTTAACTGCCGGTTTGGCGGCCGTATTGAACCCGTCTCGCGCCCGAAGCGGAAGGGGCAGTCGGTCCGCCGTGCAGCAGCAACGGGGTAAGGCGCCGACCAGCGCGCCGAGCAGGGAGTCAGGAATGGCAGGCATCGTGGAACCTGGCCAGGAGTCCAGGGAACCCGCGGCGGCGATCGATCCCGCTGTCGCGCAGGCGTATTGGAAACGAACATCGAGCCTGATGTGGACGATGATGGCGATCTGGGCCTTCGCCGGCTTCGTCATCCACCTGTTCGCCCCGACGCTGAACGCCATCCATGTGCTCGGCTTTCCGCTCGGCTTCTACATGGCCGCCCAGGGCAGCCTGATCATCTTCGTCGTGCAACTCTACTGGTTCGCCAGGAAGCAGAACGCGATCGACGAAGAATTCGGCGTGGCCGAGGAGTGAGGGGCGGACCATGGCAGCCAAGGCTCAGGACGCGTTCCTAAAACAGCTGAACAAGATCTACGCCGGCTATGTCGGCGGCTTCGCCTTCTTCGTGCTGATCCTCGCCGGCCTCGAACAGTTGGGCGTGCCCGATCGCGTGATCGGCTACCTGTTCGTCGCCCTCACGATCGGCGTGTATGCCTATATCGGCATCCTCAGCCGCACCATGCAGGTGAGCGAGTACTACGTCGCCGGACGGCGCGTGCCCGCGATCTACAACGGCATGGCGACGGGCTCTGACTGGATGTCGGCCGCTTCGTTCATCGGCATGGCAGGCAGCCTCTATGCGCTCGGCTATGGCGGGCTTGCCTTCGTGCTCGGCTGGACCGGCGGCTACGTGCTGGTGGCGATCCTGCTCGCGCCCTATCTGCGCAAGTTCGGCCAGTACACGGTGCCGGACTTCCTCGGCGCGCGCTACGGCGGCAACGTCGCGCGCTTCGTCGGCGTGATCGTGCTGATCACCGCCTCGTTCGTCTATGTCGTCGCGCAGATCGTCGGCATCGGCATCATCACCCAGCGCTTCCTCGACGTCTCGTTCGCGGTCGCGGTGTTCATCGGGCTCGCCGGCATCCTGGTCTGCTCGATGATGGGCGGCATGCGCGCGGTCACCTGGACGCAGGTCGCGCAGTACATCGTGCTGATCATCGCCTACCTGATCCCGGTGATCCTGATGTCGGTGAAGGTCACCGGCGTGCCGATCCCGCAGCTGATGTATGGTGTGGCGCTCGAGCGCATCGAGGCGCTCGAGCAGACCATGCGGGCGGCCGGCCAGGTGATGCTGCCGCACACCCAGGCCTTCGCCGGACCAAACCAGCAATTCGACCTGAACCGCGCGATCAACTTCTTCGCGCTGATCTTCTGCCTGATGGTGGGCACCGCCTCGCTGCCGCACATCCTGATGCGCTACTTCACCACGCCGAGCGTGCGCGAGGCGCGGAACTCGGTGGCGTGGTCGCTGTTCTTCATCTTCCTGCTGTACTTCACCGCGCCGGCCTATGCGGCCTTCGCCAAGCTGGAGATCTATCAGAACGTGATCGGCAAGCCGATCGCGGAATTGCCGGGCTGGCTGCAGAGCTGGCAGCTGATGTCGCCCTACGGCGTCACCTGGGTCGGCGTGAACGACCTCAACAACGACGGCATCCTCCAGCTCAACGAGTTCCGCATCCATCCGGACGTGATCGTGCTCTCCACCCCGGAGATCGCGGGACTGCCGTATGTGATCGCGGGGCTGGTGGCGGCCGGCGGGCTCGCCGCGGCGCTCTCCACCGCGGACGGGCTGCTGCTCGCACTCGCCAACGCGCTCAGCCACGACATCTACTACCGGATGATCGACCGGCATGCGCCCAC
>CAZHMM010000279.1:0-1657 GCA_964533585.1 uncultured Elioraea sp. | reverse complement strand
GCGAAGGCGCCGATCCAGGCGCTGCTCGCCAACCAGGCCGCGATCACCGACGGGCCGCTGCATGGCTGGGCGCTGTGGGCGACCACGGCGGTGGCGCGCAACCGTGTCGGGACGCAGCTCTGGGGGATCAACAACATCTCCGGTGGCATCTTCGGCGTCCCGATGGCGTTCCTGGTGACCTATGTGGTCAGCCAGATCACCACCGCGCCCTCCAAGGCGATGCAGGACTTCGTCGAGTCGATCCGCATCCCCAAGGGCGGCGTCGCGCTGGTCGACAAGGAGCAGGCGGTCGAGTAGCCATCCGCTCCATGCCACTCCCGGGGGCGAGGCGGCACCACCGCCTCGCCCCTTTCGTCTCTGCAGGACGATGACCACCGAGCCGCACTTCATCCTGTCCTACCTGCCGTTCTGGGTGCCGCTCTACGCGCTCGCGGTGCTTGCCTGGACCTCGCTCGGCCGCTTCCTGATGCAGGTCTTCGTCCGCCCGGACAGCCCGAACTACATCTGGCGCTTCTTCCGCCTCCTCACCGACTGGTGGCTGGCCGCGATCCGCACCATCACGCCGCTCTATGTCAGCCCGTTCTACCTGCCGCTGCTTGCCGCCCTCTGGGCGTTCGGGCTGCGCTTCGCCTTCGCCATCACGATGTTCGCGCTCGGCCTCGCGCCACGCATCTCGGAACTGCGCGGGGGTTGAGCATGACGCCGCAGGGCCTGTTCGTCGCCGTGCTTGCCGTCTGCATGACCGGCGCACTCGCGCACATGATCGGCGGCTCGCTGGTGTTCTTCATCGTCTTCCAGACCGCCCCGCTCTGGTGGCCGGAGGTGTTCGGCTTCTACCCGGTGGTGATCGCCTATGCCGCCTCGCTGCTGATCGCGACCGCGACGCTGATGCTGGGCGGGGTGCCGGCAGCGCTCGTCGAACGGTTCACCGGCGCAAGCGCGCCCGAACCCGCGGCGATGTGGACCTGGCTCGTCGCCGTCGCGCTGCTCACGCTGGCGGGACTCGCCGTCGGCTACGGCTGACGGCACAGTTGCGCTCGACAGGGAGCGCCCGATGGACCGCATCCTGACCGTCGCCGACCAGACGATCCGCCGCGCCTGCGCGTTCGCCGGGCTGGGTGTCGGGTTTACCATGCTCGCCCTCTCCTTCGACATGGTGCTGGCGTTTCGCGCCGGCGCGGTGATGACCACCGCCGTGTTCGCGATGCTGCTCTGGCTCGGCCATCGCGCGCCGCGGGCCGATGTGCGGCGCACCGAACTCTGGTCGGTGGTCGGGCGCGGGCTCCGGCTGTCGCGCGAGCGCGCCCAGGCCCTGCTCGGCGGCGTGCTGCGTGAGCGCTATCTCTGGCACGCCGACCGGGCCGCCGTGCTGGCGATCGGATTCTGGGCCATGGCCGGGGTGACGTGGCTGCTGCGATTCGCACGCAGCCTCGGCACGCCGGGCTGAACCGCCTCAGAGCTCCGGGGCGGCAAGCCGCTCGGCGGTGCCGAGCCGGGCGATGCGCACCGCCGCCGGCGCGTCGGCGAACTCGGGCGACAGTCCGGCGATCACCAGCACCGCACCGGCCGGCAGCCCGCCCGCCGCACGCGCCTCCTCCGCGGCCGCGACCAGCGCGGCGCCGACATCGACCCGACCGCGCCAGCCGTCTAGTCCGAC
>CAZHMM010000278.1:0-3961 GCA_964533585.1 uncultured Elioraea sp. | reverse complement strand
CGATCAACCATCTGACAAACCTAGCCTTTCCACAGTTAGCTAGGTCAGCCCCAAAATAGTAAGAGCCACCCAAAAAGACATTTCATGTCTTCAATATGTAAGAGCCCATCCGGGAGGAAGTTGAGGCGGATGAATCGTCTGTGATTCGCTTGCTCTCGGGTCGATTCGTGGGAGCAACGGGATGGCGTGGACGATGTGTACCGCCCCCGGTTCCCTGGACACGCGGGAGCACTATGCGGCGCGGCTGAGGTTGGTGTCGAGGCGCGCGGCGCGGGTGTGGAGCGGGCTGCGGGAACCGTTCTTCTCGATCAGCCACTCGGCGTTATAGCGGGCGAGGAATTCGCGGACGGCATCGCGGACCTCGTCGATGGTCTGGAAGACGCGGCCATGGACGATCTGTTCCTTCAAGGTCCGGAACAGCCTCTCGATGACGCCGTTGGTCTCGGGTTCTCCGACGAAGGCGTAGCTCGGCGAGATCCCCCAGAACCTGACCTGCTTCTGGAAGTGCTCGGCCATGAAGGTGCTGCCCCCACCCCACGCCGCGAGCGGCGTGGGGGCCCCGGGGTGGTCGTGGCGCAGCGCGAGGCCGCGGGCGATGTCCTTCGCGAAGGCGCCGAAATGGCGGCGCACGCCCTGGCGCAGCGGCTCGAGCGCCTCGAAGCGGGTGGCGCGCAGCGCGGCGTGGATGCCGACGCATTCGGCCGAATGGTGATCGACGGCGACGAACACGGCGGCCTGCCCCTGGCCGGTGATGGTGGTGGTGAGGTCGGTGCCCCACATCACGTCGACCGCGCCGGGGATGATGGTGCCGTCATGGGCGCGCGGCCCGCGGGGCGAGCCGGCCCGCGACGGCGCCAGCAGGGCGTTCTCGCGCATCAGGCGCAGCACGCGGCGTTTCGAGGTCCGGGTGCCGGCGTTGCGCAGCCGCGCCCAGACTTTCCGATGCCCCTCGCCATGGAAGGGACTGTCGTGGAGGATCCGGCGGATCGCCTCCACCAGGCCAGGATCCGACACCGGCCCGGCCGGACCTGGGCGACGCGGCGGCGTGGGCCGGGCTGGCGCGCGGTGCCGGTAGACGGTGGCGCGGGCCACCCGCCAGATCCGGCACACCGTGGCGACGCCGTAGGGCTTGCCGCTGCTCGGCGAGGCCGTGCCGCTCATGGCCTCGACCTGCGCCGGGCCAAAGGGCGGCCGGCCTCCAGGGCGGCGATCTTGGCCTCGAGGAGTTCGCGCTCCAGCAGCATCTCGCCGAGCCGGGCCTTGAGACGCGCGCTCTCCAGTTCCTCGCCGTCGGCGGGGCGCGAGGCGAGGCTGGCCTCGCCCGCGGCGAGGAAGGCGTCGCGCCAGCCACTCAGCGTCGCCGCCGTGACGCCGAGCGAGCGCGACACCGTCTCCAGGTCCTCCCCGCGCAGCAGCCGCAGGACGGCGTCTCGCTTGCGCTGCCGCGACATCCGCCCGCCGCGGCCGGGCGCCGCTACGCCAGCCTCTTGCGCGCGCTCCGCGCCGCCCGGCCGATCTATCCCATCCGTCGTCATGCCATACCCCTCCCGCGGATACCCTCCGCTTGCGGGGTGTCTCAATCAACTGTGGGGCGGGGGACCCATCGCCTATCGGCAGCGCAACATCATCGAGCGCGCCTTCTGTCGCTTGAAGGACTGGCGCGCCATCGCAACACGCTACGACAAAACCGCTCGAAACTTCCTCGCAGGCATCTGCCTCGCTGCAGCCATCACCTGGTGGATCAGTTGAGTCCGGACCCTAGCACTACTTTGGCAGAAAGTGCTGGGTGTGGTCCGATTTTGGATTCCCCTGAAGGCTGTGACGTGATTCATGAGGGATCGGCTTCGGGGGGCCGATCATGGCGCGAGCGGCTATCGGCGTGGGCTGGCAGGGTGATCTGGAGCGTTGGCTCGCGCCCTTCCTCGAGCGGCTCGGCCACAGGGCGCGCCAGCGGATGTGCCCGCTCTACGTTGCCGGGTTGATCGGGCCAGGCGATCGCAAGAGCATCCAGCCGATGGCCGAGCGGCTCGGCCTCGGAACCCATGATCGGCTTCACCACTTCGTCTCGGCCGGCAACTGGGATGCCGCGCCGCTGCTGGAGGAACTCGCCCGCAAGGCCGATGGGCTGCTCGGTGGCCCCGACGCGGTGCTGGTGGTGGACGACACCGCGCTGCCCAAGAAGGGCAACGCCTCGGTCGGTGTGGCGCCGCAATACGCCTCGGCGCTCGGCAAGCAGGCCAACTGCCAGACGCTGGTCTCGCTCACCCTGGCCCGCGGCGAGGTGCCTGTGATGGTGGGGTTGCGGCTGTTCCTGCCCGACAGCTGGACCGCCGATCCCGAGCGCATGCAGCGCGCAGGCGTCCCGGAGGAGTTTCAGGGCGCGAGAACGAAGCCCGAGATCGCCATCGAGGAGATCGATCGCCTGCGCGCGGCGAGGCTGCGCTTCGGGACGGTGCTGGCCGATGCCGGCTACGGCCTGAGCGCTCCCTTTCGTCAGGCGCTGAGTGCACGCGATCTGCGCTGGGCGGTCGGCATCCCCCGCCACCAGAAGGTCTATCCGGCCGAGGTCGCGCTGATCTTTCCGGTCTCTGGGCGGGGCCGACCGCGCCAGCGTCACATCCCTGATCAGAAGTCGCAGCCAGCCGAGGCGATCCTCGCCAACGCGACCTGGCGGTCCATCTCCTGGCGCCGCGGCACCAAGGGGCGGCTCTCGGCGCGCTTCGCTGCGCTGCGCGTGCGCGTCGCCGACGGGCCGACGCAACGGATCGGTGAGCTGGGCAACCAGCACATGCCAGGCGAGGAGGTGTGGCTCATCGGCGAGCGACGCGCCGGCGGTGAGCGGAAGTTCTACCTCTCCAACCTGCCCGCCGACACCTCGCTGCGGGCCCTCGCCGCCACCATCAAGGCACGCTGGATCTGTGAGCAGGCCCATCAGCAGCTGAAGGAGGAACTCGGTCTCGATCACTTCGAGGGCCGATCATGGGCCGGGCTGCATCGCCACGCGCTGATGACGATGATCGCCTACGCCTTCCTGCAAGCTCAGCGGCTCGCCGCCGCGAAGGGGGGAAAAACGCCACGCAGGACCGCCGCCTGAGCCCAGCCTCCCCGCCATCAGGCGAGCCATGCAGCAGCTTCTATTCAGTTCACACAGCCACCGATGTCCGCATTGCAGCCGCAGCCTCGCCGTCAAACCCACGCACATTCTGCCAAAGTAGTGCTAGCCCGTATCGCCCCGCCACCCATAAAAGTTGCATCGCCGGCCGAAAAACCCGAGTAGGTGGCAATCCTCAAACGAGCGCCAACTGTGAGTTGCATATCCTGGTATGCTCCATTACAATTAGTAATTGCTATCAGCGCAGGGCTGATCGCGAGTCCTGAGAAAGGGAAGAAGTCATGCTGGATAATGGTCTGATCGACGCTCCTGGTGGCTCGGACGGTCAGGGGTCTATCAGTGTTGCTGAGCGGCGGGTTCGCTCTATTGGTCGGTGCGCCCTTAGGCCACTGGAAATCACAGCGAGCTCGTCGCATGCCGACACCGGCGCGGTCCGCCTCGGCGGCGTGGCCCCGGCCCTGAAGCCCGTCGCCGACACCGGCGCGGTGCGGCTCGGCGGCGTGGCCCCGGCGCTGAAGCCCGTCGCCGACACCGGCGCGGTCCGCCTCGGCGGCGTGGCCCCGGCCCTGAAGCCCGTCGCCGACACCGGCGCGGTGCGGCTCGGCGGCGTGGCCCCGGCGCTGAAGCCCGTCGCCGACACCGGCGCGGTCCGCCTCGGCGGCGTGGCCCCGGCCCTGAAGCCCGTCGCCGACACCGGCGCGGTGCGGCTCGGCGGCGTGGCCCCGGCGCTGAAGCCCGTCGCCGACACCGGCGCGGTCCGCCTCGGCGGCGTGGCCCCGGCCCTGAAGCCCGTCGCCGACACCGGCGCGGTGCGGCTCGGCGGCGTGGCCCCGGCGCTGAAGCCCGTCG
>CAZHMM010000277.1:0-3969 GCA_964533585.1 uncultured Elioraea sp. | reverse complement strand
GCTAAGCCGTCTCCGCCAGCCGCCGCAGCCCCTCGCGGTAGGCGCGGTCGAACGCCTCGTCCAGCACCGGCGCAACCCCGCGGCAGCCGGCCGCCACGCGCGCCGCCCAGCCGAAATACTCGACCTTCCGCCCATGCTCCCACCCCACGGGCGGGCTCGCGATGAGCGCGCGCAGGTTCGAGATCTTGTCAGCGAGCTTCACCATGCGCGCTGGCGGCGAGGCGCGCGGGGCGTGACGAATCTGCAAGTCCTTGCGCAACGCCTTAGGGATCGCCTTCTCGTCCGAGACCTCGGCGACGATCGCCGCGACCGGCCAGCCGAAACGTTCGGCGAGATCATGCAGCGTCACCGGATGGCCGTGCTCATGCCCGTCCTCGATCGTGTCGTGCAGCCAGCCGGCGGCGACGGTCTCGGCCGTGGCGGCGGCCGCGACCAGCAGCGCGGCGACGTCCTCGAGATGGGTGACGTAGGGTTCCGCCGCCTCGCCCTTGCGGGTCTGGCGCGCGTGCACCTCGCGGGCGAAGGCCTCGGCGCGGATAATCAGGGTCATGGCGACAGAATAACGCAGTGGGGGGGGGGGGGGGGGGGGGGGGCCGGCCCCCCCCCCCCCCCCCCCTGCACCGGGAAAGAGATCAGGCGATGCGGCGGCGCGCGGCGAACAGGCCGGCAAGGACCAGGCCGAACAAGGCGAGCGTGGCCGGCTCGGGAACGCCCGTGGGCGTCGCGCCGCCGAGCACGCCGACGGTGAAGCCGTGCCAGTTCTCGCTCGTGTCGGTGAACGAGATCTGCGTGAAGGTGCCCGGCAGCCGGATCACACCGTGCACCTCGCCGGAACCGAAGAAGCCGGTGCCTGTCGCGTTCAGGATCGGCGTGCCGTTCCCCCAGTACCCCGCGCCGAAGCTCAGGATTTCGATCGGCGTGCCGAAATCGACCGTGTTGCCGTTCCAGCTCACCAGCGCGATCAGCGGATCGACCACCGCCTGCGAGAAGGTGATGGTCTTGGTGGGCGGGCTGCCGGCGTTGAGCGCGATGATATCGGAATCCGGCGGCGCGTTCTCGACCGTCGCGCTGATATACGGCGCCGAGGGATTCCAGTAGTTCGTCCCGCCGCCCGTGACTTGAGCGAAGCTATAAGGTCCATTGTAGATGACATGGACCGTCGTCGCTCCGACCTGGAGGTTGCCGCCGACTTCCGCCACGCCCGCAGCCACCCAATTCGTCCAGCTCGCAGTCGCCGCCGACACTGGCGATGCGGCCATGGGTGCGCCGAGGCAGGCGCCGGCAAGGGCGACGGCCGACAGGAAACGGATGCGCATGGGAAACTCCCTGATTGCACGCGACAACCCCGGCGCAATATTCGAAGCAAGCGATGTGCCAGTCTTTCCAACCGACTGATTCGGCGCGATTCCTGCCGTCGCGGCGATGTCGTCGGTCAGTGAGTGTAAAGATTTCCGACACGGTTCGCGCCGGCGCTGCGCCGTGCGGCACCCGCCTGGGAATCAGGATATCGCGGACGGGATAGGGGCGCGGTTGGGGTCTGTCGCGATCGGAACCCGCAACGCCCCGCGAACCCCAGGCTCAGGTGTTCATTGCGTCGAAGAAATCCTGGTTCGTCTTGCTGTACTTCAGCTTGTCCAACAGGAAGTCCATCGCGTCCTGCGGCCCCATCGGCATCAGGATCCGGCGCAGCACCCACATCTTCGCCAGCGTGCCGCGCTCGACCAGCAGTTCCTCCTTGCGCGTGCCCGACTTGGTGATGTCGATCGCCGGGAAGGTCCGCTTGTCGGAGATCTTGCGGTCCAGGATGATCTCCGAGTTGCCGGTGCCCTTGAACTCCTCGAAGATCACCTCGTCCATGCGGCTGCCGGTGTCGATCAGCGCGGTCGCGATGATGGTGAGCGACCCACCCTCCTCGATGTTGCGCGCCGCACCGAAGAAGCGCTTCGGCCGCTGCAACGCATTCGCGTCCACGCCACCCGTCAGCACCTTGCCCGACGACGGCACCACCGTGTTGTAGGCGCGCGCCAGGCGCGTGATCGAGTCGAGCAGGATCACCACGTCCTTCTTGTGCTCGACCAGGCGCTTGGCGCGCTCGATCACCATCTCGGCCACCTGCACGTGGCGCGCGGCGGGTTCGTCGAAGGTCGAGCTGATGACCTCGCCGCGCACCGTGCGCTGCATCTCGGTCACCTCTTCCGGACGCTCGTCGACCAGCAGCACGATCAGGTGCACGTCGGGGTAGTTGCCCACCAGCGCGTGCGCGATGTGCTGCATCATCATCGTCTTGCCGGTCTTGGGCTGCGCGACGAGCAGCGCGCGCTGGCCTTTGCCGATCGGCGCGACGAGGTCGATGATGCGGCTGGTGATGTTCTCGTCGACCTTCAGGTTGTCGCGTTCGAGCCTGAACTGTTCCTTCGGGAACAGCGGCGTCAGGTTCTCGAACATGATCTTGTGCTTGTTCTCCTCGGGCGTCAGGCCGTTGACGCGGTCGACCTTGACCAGCGCGAAGTAGCGCTCGCCGTCCTTGGGCACGCGCACCTCGCCCTCGATCATGTCGCCGGTGTGCAGGTTGAAGCGGCGGATCTGGCTGGGCGACAGGTAGATGTCGTCGGTCGACGCCATGTAGCTGGCCTCGATCGAGCGCAGGAAGCCGAAGCCGTCGGGCAGCACCTCGAGCACGCCGTCGCCGAAGACCTGCTCGCCGGCCTTGGCGCGCTTCTTCATGATCGCGAACATCAGCTCCTGCTTGCGCAGGCGGCTGACGTTGTCGATCTCCAGCGCCTCGCCCATCTTGATGAGCTCGGAGACGTGCTGCGCTTTCAGTTCGGACAGGTGCATGGGAGTGATCCCTGGTGGCAAGACGAACCGGGCGATCGGATGGCCGCCGTCGACGCGCCCCGATGGCTGGGGCGCGGCGCACCCGTTCAGCGGGTCGTGGCCGGGTGATGCGGGGAAGGGGGCCGGCTACTCGCCACCCGGGAGCCTGCGATCGGCTCCGACGCGGGGGCGGAGGGGCTGTCGGTGGACGCCGGCGGCGCTTGTGGCGCCCACCGAACGACCTTGGCGAAGATTATAGGTGACCGTCGAGGAAGGCCGTCAACTGCGCCTTCGACATCGCGCCGACCTTGGTCGCGGCCAGCTGACCGCCCTTGAACAGCATCAGCGTCGGGATGCCGCGAATGCCGAACTTCGCCGGCACTTCGCGGTTCTCGTCGACGTTCATCTTCGCGACGCGCAGGCGCCCGTCGTAGTCCTTCGACACCTCGTCGAGGATCGGCGCGATCATCTTGCACGGGCCGCACCACTCGGCCCAGTAGTCGACCAGCACCGGGCGGTCGGACTTCAGGACGTCGGTCTCGAACGACGCGTCGGAAACATGGGTGATCAGGTCGCTGCTCATGGAGGGTCCTCGGGGACGCCCTGCCGCCGGTCCCGCCGCGGCGTGTGTGGCGCGTGGCCAGGCAGGGGAAGAGACAAGGCAGAATGATTCTGACATAAAGCCCCGGCACCCGCGGTCGGTGCGCCCGCTGCCGGCGACCGCGCCGTGGCTGCGGCGTGGCGACGATGCCGGCGTCGCCGTCGTGTCTTCGCATCATCGATCGTCCTTGACCCGACTTCGCCTGCCCGCGTGCCCGGCCGATGCCGACTTCTGGCCGGCGCTGGCGCGTCGCGTGACCGACGAGCTGCGCGCGCGCGGCGTGCCCGCGTGCGACGCGGTGGTGCTGCTGCCGCAGGCCGACCTGCTCGCGCCGGCACGGGCGGCCTTCGCTGCGCTCGGGGGCTGGCAGCCGCGCGTCGAGACCACGCGCACGCTGGCCGATACGCTCGGGCCACCACCGCGGCGCGAAGCGCGCGCGCCCAGCGGCGACGTGGTGACCGACACGCTGCGTGCGGCCGCGCTGCTGCGCGAGTCTCCGTGGGGGGCGTCCTGGGCGCGCGACGACCCGCGTGGCTTCGCCCAGGCGGTGG
>CAZHMM010000276.1:0-3977 GCA_964533585.1 uncultured Elioraea sp. | reverse complement strand
ATGCTCACACGCCGCGCGCTCGGCGCGCTCACCGCCGCCGCGCTCGCCCGCCCGGCGCTCGCGCAGGCCTGGCCGCCGCGCGACCTGACGGGGATCATCATGTGGGGCGCGGGGGGTGCCACGGATGTGGTCGCGCGCGCGCTCACCCCGCATGTCGAGGCCGCGCTCGGCGCCAGGATCGTGCTGCAGAACCGGCCGGGCGGCGTCGGCGCGATCGCCACCCAGGCGGTGCACGCGGCACCGGCCGATGGGCTCACCCTGCTCTACGGCGCGGAGAACCCGCAGCTGCACAAGGTGCTGGGGCTGGCGCAGGTCGACTACGCCGACTTCTTCCCGGTGACCGTGATCGCGCGCGGCGTCGGCGTGATCGTCGCCAACCGCGACAAGCCCTGGACGGGCATGAAGGCGCTGATCGATGAGATCACCGCCAATCCCGGCCGCGTGCGCATGGGTGCGACCGGCCCGGGCGGGCTGCCGCACGTGATCGGGGCGATGCTGAATGCCGTCACCCCGGTCCGCGTGATCGCGGTGCCGTTCGACGGCGAGGGGCCGGGGCTCACCGCGCTGCAAGGCGGGCATGTCGACTTCATGCCGGTGGGTGTCGCCGCCGCCGCCGAGCATATCCGCGCCGGCCGGGTGAAGCCGCTCGCGGTGGTCAACCCCGAGCCCGTCGCCTCGCTGCCCGACGTCCCAGCCATCACCGCCGACTTCCCGGGTTTCTCACGCTACCTCCCCTGGGGTCCGTTCTACGGCGTGTGGGTGAAGCGCGACACGCCGGCGCCGGTGCGCGCGCGGCTGGTCGAGGCGTTCCGCACGGGCGCCGCGAACCCGGCCTTCGCCGAGCTGATGGCGCGCAACGGCAACATCATGATGAACATCGCCGGCGACGAGGCCGATGCGTTCCTCAAGCGTTGGCAGTCCGTCACGTCCTGGCTGTTGCAGGAGGCGGGGGCGGCGCGGCGCTCGCCGGAGGAGTTCGGCATCCCGCGCCCGTGACGTCCCGTGGCTGAGCCGACGCCGCGCCCGGGCGAACGGGTCCTGCCCGTGCTGCTCGGGCTTGCGGCCGCGGTCGTCGTCGCGGAGGGCTACCGGCTGGACGGGCTCGCCTCGCCCTCCGCATCCGGCGCCTTCCCGCTGCTCGCGGGTGCGGTGATGGCGGGCTCGGCGGCGGCGATCGCGCTCGCGCCGCACCGCGCCGCGGACGCGGCTCCGATGCTGCCGGCCCGCGCCGCCGCGGTGATGGCGCTGCTGGTCGGCTTCGCCGCGTTGACGCCGCTGGTCGGCTTCCATCTCGCCGCCTTCGCCTTCCTCGCGATCACGATCCGGCTGCTGCGCGGACACGGCGCGCCGCGCGCCGTGCTGATCGCCGCGCTCGCGGTCGGCGCGGTGCATCTGGTGTTCCGCCTCGCCTTCACCGTGCTGCTGCCCGAGGGCGCGCTCTGGCGATGACGCCCGAGCATCTGCTGATGTCGTGGCTCGATCCGGCGCTGTTCGCCGCGACCGCGCTCGGCACGCTGGCCGGGATCTGGATCGGCGCGATCCCCGGCCTCTCCGTCACCATGGCGGTCTCGATCCTGGTCTCCTTCACCTTTGCCTGGCCGCTCGAGCCCGCGCTCGCGCTGATGGCGGGCGTGTTCACCGGCGGCGTCTATGGCGGGTCGCGCAGCGCGATCCTGCTGAACATCCCGGGCGGGCCGGCCGCGATCGCCACCGCGCTCGACGGCTACCCGATGGCGCAGCGCGGCGAGGCCGGTGCGGCGATCGGGCTGACCACGCTCGCCTCGTTCCTCGGCGGGCTGATCGGCGTCGCCGCGCTGGCACTCGGCGCGCCGGCGATCGCCGAGGTCGCGATCCTGTTCGCCCCGCGCGACTACCTGCTGCTCGCCGTGCTCGGGCTGCTGCTGGTCGGCAGCCTCTCGGGCGAATCGCTCGCCAAGGGGCTGTTCGCCGCCGGGCTCGGCGTCACGCTCGGCCTTGTCGGGCTCGACCCGATGACCGCCAAGCCGCGCTTCACCTACGGCTCGGTCGAACTGCTCGGCGGCATTCCCTACATCGCCGCGATGATCGGCTTCTTCGGCGTGGCCGAGGCGCTGGCGCAGCTTCGCCTGCCCGACGCCGAGACGGTGCGCCAGCGCATCGGCCGCATCGTGCCGGCGCGCGCGACCCTCAGGCGCCACCTGCCGCTCGCGCTGCGCTGCTCCGGCATCGGCGTGGTGATCGGCGCGCTGCCCGGCACGGGCGGCGACATCGCCGCGCTGATCGCCTATGACCATGCGCGCCGCTCGACGCGCGCGCCATCGCACCCGTTCGGCACCGGTGCCGAGGAGGGCGTGATCGCGCCCGAGGCCGCCAACAACGCCGCGGTCGGCGGCGCCTATGTGCCGATGCTGACCCTCGGCATCCCGGGCGATGCCGTCACCGCGGTGCTGATCGGGGCGCTGTTCGTGCACGGGCTGAAGCCCGGGCCGATGCTGATGATCGAGACGCCGCATCTGTTCTGGTTCACGGTCGGCAACCTGCTGCTGGCGAATCTTGCCCTGCTGGCCTTCGGGCTCGCCGGCGCGCGCGCCTTCGCGCGCATCGCCGAGGTGCCGCGCGCGGTGCTGGTGCCGCTGATCCTGGTGCTGTGCGTGGTCGGCACGTTTGCGATCCGCAACAGCCTGACCGATGTGTGGTGGATGCTCGGCTTCGGCATCACCGGCTACGGGCTCCGCCTCTACGGGTTCCAGCCGGGACCGATCATCCTCGGCATGATCCTCGGCCCGCTGATGGACGCGTCCTGCCGCCGCGCGGTGATCGCGGCGGGCGACGACGTGCTCGCGGCGGCGATCGAGGCGAGCGCGAGCGTGATCTCGATGCTCCTCGTCGCGGCGATCGTTCTCATCGTGATCAGATCGTTCTTCAGGGGGAAGGGGTCTGCGTAGCCGGCCGATGGCCGGCGACGCCGTCCAACGGCGGCCCTCTCCCCCTGACCCCCTCGCCCGCTACACCACCGGCAGCCACAGCACGTCCTCGATCGACCGCGCGCCGGAGGCCAGCATGGCGAGGCGGTCGAACCCCAGCGCGATCCCCGCGCAGGGCGGCAGGCCGTGCTCGAGCGCGGCGAGGAAGTCCTCGTCGGGCGTCCGGTCCTCGCCTGTCGCGGCGCGGCGCTCGGCGCGCCAGGCGGCGAAGCGCGCGCGCTGCTCCGCCGCGTCCGTCAGCTCCTCATAGGCGTTCGCGAGCTCGAGCCCGGCCGCGAACAGCTCGAAGCGCAACGCGACGCGCGGATCGGCCGGATCGCGCCGCGACAGCGCCGCCTCGGAAGCCGGCCAATGCGTCAGGAACGCCGGCACGTCCTGCCCGATCGCCGCCTCGATCCGCTCGAGCAGCAGGCGGAAGAACAGGTCCTGCCAGGTCTCGCCCGGCCGCAGCACCACGCCGGCCGCCGCCGCGAGCCGGGCCGCATCGCCGGCACTCGCCAGCACATCGACGCCGACGAAACGATCGAACGCCTCGGCGACGGTGATGCGCGCGAAGGGGCGATCCGTCGGCACGACGACGTCGCCGCGCCGCAACCCCTCCGGACAGACCGCGCGGATCAGCGCCTCGGTCTCGTCCATCAGCCCGGCGAGATCGAGCCCGGGCCGGTACCACTCCAGCATGGTGAACTCGGGCTGGTGGTTCGGCCCGGCCTCGCCGTTGCGGAACACCCGCGCGAACTGGAAGATCGGCCCCGCGCCGCCCGCCAGCAGCTTCTTCATCGCGAATTCGGGGCTGAACTGGAGGAACAGCGGCCGCGCCCGCTCGCCCAGTTTCGCGACATAGCGGGTGGCGAACGCGTCGAGGTTCGGCTCCATCCCCGGGCAGGGCTGCAGCACCGGCGTCTCGACCTCGGCGTAGCCGCGCGCGGCGAGGAAGGCGGCGACCTCGGCGCGCAGCCGCGCGCGGCGGCGCAGGAACGGCAGTCGCGCGGCGAGGCGCTCGGGATGCCAGGG
>CAZHMM010000275.1:0-3986 GCA_964533585.1 uncultured Elioraea sp. | reverse complement strand
TCGAGGTGACCGGCCCGGCATCGCCGACGGCATGCTGACGCTGCTGGCCCTCGTACCGTCCATCTATCTGGTGATCGAGGACGCGGTGCTCGATCTCCGGATCGGCATCGCCTACGACCGCGACATCGTGCTCGGCACGATCTTCGTCCTCGTCCTGCTTGAGGCGACGCGGCGCGTCACCGGGCTCGCCCTGCCCCTGCTCGCCGCACTCTCGATCGCCTACGCGCTGTTCGGCCGGTCGATGCCGGACGTGATCGCGCATCGCGGCTTCGGCATCGACGACGTGATCGTGACACTCTACCTGACGACTGAGGGGATCTTCAGCACCCCGCTCGCGATCTCCGCGACCTACATCGTGCTGTTCATCGTGCTCGGCGCGGTGTTGCAGGCGACCGAGGCGGCGCAGTTCTTCTCAGACCTCGCCTATGCGCTGTTCGGCCAGGTGCGCGGCGGGCCGGCCAAGGTCGCGGTGGTGGCAAGCGGCTTCTTCGGCATGATCAGCGGCAGCGCGGTCGCGAACGTTGCCAGCACCGGCGTGCTGACGATCCCGCTGATGCGCCGCCTCGGATTCTCGGCCCGTTTCGCCGGCGCGGTCGAGGCGGTCGCCTCGTCCTGCGGCCAGTTCATGCCGCCGATCATGGCGGCGGCCGCCTTCGTCATCGCCGAGACGCTGGCGATCCCCTACCTGCAAGTGGCTGCGGGCGCGCTGATCCCGGCCGTGCTGTACTACGCCGCGCTGTTCGTCGCGGTCGATCTGCGCGCCGCCCGGCTGGGCCTGCGCGGACAGAGTCGGGCCGAGCTCCCGCCGCTCGCGCCGGTGCTGCGCCAGGGCGCGCATCTGATCCTCGTGCCGGTCACGCTCGTCGTCATGCTCGCGGGGTTCGGCTACTCGCCGCTGAAGGCAGCCGTATGGACCATCGCGATGAACGTCGTGCTCTACCTGCTGCGCGAGGTGCTGATCGCCGACGAGCCGTCGGCTCGGCCGGCGGCCGGGCTGCTCGTCGCGCTGCATGTCGGCGTCGCCGCGCTGGTGCAGATCGTCGATCACCGTCTCGTCGTGCTTGCCTATGTGCTGGCGATCGCCGGCATCGTCGCGCTCGGCGGCATGCCGGGGCGGCCGGTGATGTCCTTTCTGCGCCCGCGCATCGTCACGCTGCTCGACGCGTTACGCGCCGGCGCGCGCGGCTCGCTGGAAGTCGCGGTCGCCTGCGCGAGTGCCGGCATCATCATCGGCATGCTGATGCTGACCGGCCTCGGGCTGCGGCTCTCCGGGCTGTTGGTCGATCTCGCCGCCGGCAACCTGCCGCTGCTGCTCGTGCTGACGATGATCGCCTCGCTCATTCTCGGCATGGGCGTGCCGACGCTCGGTGCCTATATCGTGCTGGCGATCCTGGTGGCCCCCGGGCTGGTGCAGCTCGGCGTGGCGCCGCTCGCCGCGCATCTCTTCATCTTCTACTTCGGCGTCATCTCGGCGATCACGCCGCCGGTCTGCATGGCCGCCTTCGCCGCCGCCGCGATCTCGGGCGCGCATCCGATGCTGACGGGGCTCACGGCGCTCCGGCTTGGCCTGCCCGTGTTCATCGTGCCGTTCATCATGGTCTACCACCCGGCGATGATCCTCGAGGGAAGCGTCTGGCAGATCATCCAGGTCGCGTTGACCGGCCTTGTCGGCAGTGCCGCCCTTGCCGCCGGTCTCGAAGGATACCTGCTGCGCGCGATGACGTTCCCGAGCCGGATCCTATGCATTGCCGGCGGCGTCCTGCTCATCTTCGGCGACCTGACGACCGACCTCGTCGGCGTCGCCGTGCTCGGCGTCCTCGTGGCCATCCAGGCACGGTCCGGCGCAGCACCACGCACTGCCTCGGCAGGCGCAATCGACAGGAGTGATGCAGCAGAATGACGGGTGATTCGACCGCGGGCCCACGCCCGCCGGTGGCGATCGGTGTCGACACGGGCGGGACGCACACGGACCTGGTGTTGTTCGACCGCGACCGCCTCGTCACGCTGAAGGTGCCGAGCACGCCGGACGATCTCACGCGCGGCATCGCCGCCGGGATCGGCGAGATCCTCGGCCAGACCGGCGTCACCGCGGATGCGGTCGAGCGCTTCGTCTACGCCACCACCTACGTGACCAATCTGATCGTCGAGGGCCAGTCCTCGCGGATCGGGCTGATCACCACGCACGGGTTCCGCGACGTGCTCGAGATCGGCCGGGCCTCGCGCAAGCCGCACATCTACGACATCCACTGGCGCCCCGCCCCGCCGCTCGTGCCGCGCAAGCTGCGCCGGACGGTGCGCGAACGGATCGCTCCAGACGGTGAGGTGCTGGAGCCGCCGGACGAGGCCGAGACGCGCGCCGCCCTCGCCGCTCTGGCGGCGGAAGGGTGCGAGGCGATCGCCGTGACGTTCCTGCACGCCTACGCGAATCCCGCGCATGAGCGCCGCGTGGCCGAGCTCGCACAGGAGGTCTGCCCCGAGGTGGAGGTCTCGATCTCCTCGGATGTCGTGCGCGAGTTCCGCGAGTTCGAACGCACCAGCACGACGGTCGCGAACGCCTTCATCAAGCGGTCGCTGCAGAGTCACCTCGGCACGCTCAGGCGCGAGCTCGATCGCGGCGGCGTCTCCGCGCCGGCCTATGTCATGCGCGGCAATGGCGGGGTCTCGACCTTCGCGAGTGCAGCCGGTGTGCCCGTCGCGCTCGCCCATTCCGGGCCGATGGGCGGGATCATCGGTGGCACCACGCTCGCCAAGGCGTGCGGACTCTCCGATATCATCACGCTCGACATGGGCGGGACGAGCGCGGACATCTCGCTCGTCTCCGGCGGCACGCCGGTGCTCACCGGCAAGAGCCATATCGGGCCATACCCGCTGCTGATCCCGATGCTCGACCTGGTGACGATCGGCGCCGGGGGGGGATCGATCGCCTGGCTCGAGCGGGGCGAAAAGCTGCGGGTCGGTCCGCGCAGTGCCGGCTCGGTACCGGGCCCTGCCTGCTACGGCCAGGGCGGCGAGGCGGCGACCGTGACCGACTGCAACCTCATCGCGGGACGGCTCAATCCCGGCTACTTCCTCGCCGGCGCGCGCCGCCTCGACACCGGACGCGCCCGCACGGTGCTGTGGGAACGGATCGCCGAGCCGCTCGGCTTGACCCTCGAAGCGGCAGCCCTCGGCGTGATCGCGATCTCGGAGGCGCAGATGGCGGATGCCATGCGCCTCGTCTCGGTCGATCGCGGCATCGATCCGCGCGACTTCACGCTCGTTGCCTTCGGCGCCGCCGGGCCGCTGCACGCCATCGCTCTCGCCGAGGCGCTGTCGATGCGGCGCGTGCTGATCCCGCCGGCGCCGGGAAACCTGTCCGCAACTGGTCTGATTCTGGCCGACATCCGGCATGATCTCGTGCGCACGATCGTCTCGGATCTCGCCGGTGCCGAGCGTGATCGGTTGGTCTCCGTGCTCGGCGAGCTGCTGCACGACGCCGAGGCCGCCCTCGCGGCCGAACGCGTGGCGGCGGACCGGCGCGTGCTGCTCTATTCGGCCGATCTCCGCTACCAGGGCCAGAACTATGAGCTGAACCTGCCGATCACGCCCGACCTCCTCGCCGAGGATCGTACGGCGACGCTCGCCGAGCGGTTCCACGAGCAGCACCGCATCGCCTACGGCTACCACCTCGCGAGCCGTCCGATTCAGATCGTCAATCTGCGCGTCACCGCGCTCGGCGTCATGCCGCCGATCGTCTGGCCGCGCCAACCGCCGAGCGGTGGGGCCGCCGCACCGTCCGAGCATCGACACGTGCTGCTGCCGGACGGCACCGCAAGGGAGGTCCCGATCTATCGCTTCGTCACCATGCGGTCAGGACAGCGCCTCGGCGGCCCTGCGCTGATCGAGTATCCGGGCTCGACCCTGTTCGTGCCGCCGGAGTGGAGCGTGGAGTTCGACGACATGCTGAACGCGCGCGCCGAGCGAGGGACCTTCTGATGATCAGCACG
>CAZHMM010000274.1:0-3994 GCA_964533585.1 uncultured Elioraea sp. | reverse complement strand
GGCGAGCGCAATCGCGGCGCGCACCGTGCAGGCGAGGCTGTCGAGCACCGGCACCGGCACCGCATCGGCGATCCGGTCGGCCAGACCCGCAAGCCCGGCACCGCCCAGCACCACCACTTCGGCACCGTCCTCGCGCACCGCCGCGCGCGCCTCGCCGGCGAGCGCCGGCAGCGCCGCCGCCGGGTCGGCCGCGATCGCATCGCCGGTCGGCGCGATGCCGCGCACCACGACGCGGCCGGCAAAGCCGAGCACAGCGGCATACTCGGTCAGCATCGGCACCCAGCGCGCCCCCCCGGTCAGCAGCGCGATTCGCCCGCCGAGCGTCGCCGCAGTGAGGATCGACGCCTCGGCCATCCCGACGGCCGGCACCGGGGACAGCTCGCGCAGCGCGGCGATGCCGGGGTCGCCGAAACAGGCGAGCATCGCGGCGTCGGGGCGTGCCCCTTCGGCCAGCGCCTGGGCCAGCGCGTCGAGCACGGCGTGGCCTGCGATCGCTGCAGCGCTCCGGGTGGAGATGTAGCGCGCGCCGAACCGCGCGGTCGCGCCCTCGATCGCCACAGCTGGGCCCGCGGTCGCGCGCGCCAGCGCGACCATCCGCGCGGTGATCGCCGCATCCGTGTTGCCGTTGATCAGCAGCAGCCGCATCGCCTCTCCGCCGGTTCGCCGGGCAGGCTGCCCACGCCGTGGGCAGCGGCGCACCTAAGCCCAGGCTATTCGCCGGCGGCAAGGGGCCGAAGCCGTGGCATGGGACTTGCCAACCCTCACGCATCTTGGGAAGGCTTCGATCCAGAGGCTCAACCAACGGGGACGAGGGTGCAATGACACTGCGACGACTGCTGCTCGCCGCCGCCTGTGCGGCGCTGACCGCCGGATACGCGTTCGACGCGTCGGCCCAGGGCACCATCCGCATCGGCATGACCGCGGCGGACATCCCGCTGACCCATGGCCAGCCGGACCAGGGCTTCGAGGGCAACCGATTCACGGGCATTCCGCTCTACGACAGCCTGACAGCCTGGGACCTCACGCGTGGCGACCGTGCGACGCCGCTGGTGGCCTCGCTCGCCACCGAGTGGGCGGTCGACGCCAACGACAAGACCAAGTGGATCTTCCGTCTGCGCCAGGGCGTGAAATTCCACGACGGCTCCGACTTCAACGCCGACGCCGTGGTGTGGAACGTGCGCAAGGTGCTCGATCGCGAGGCGCCGCATTTCGATCCGCGCCAGGTCGGCGTCACCGCGACCCGCATGCCGACATTGCGCCGGGCCGAGAAGATCGACGACTACACGGTCGCGCTCTTCACCTCCGAGCCCGACTCGCTGCTGCCGATCAACCTGACCAACCTGTTCATGGCCTCGCCCACGCACTGGGAGCGCAAGCGTGCGGCCGCTGCCTCGGCCGAGGCCGCCTGGAACGCCTTCGCCGCCGACCCCTCCGGCACTGGTCCGTTCCGCATGACGCGCTTCGTGCCGCGCGAGCGCGCCGAATATGTGCGCAACGACGCCTACTGGGGCACCAAGGCCAAGGCCGAGCGGATCGTGCTGCTGCCGATCCCCGAGGCGAATGCCCGCACCGCCGCCCTGCTCTCGGGTCAGGTGGACTGGATCGAGGCGCCCGCTCCCGACGCGATCCCGCAGCTTCGCGCGCGCGGCATGCGCATCGAGAGCAACACCCAGCCGCATGTCTGGCCCTGGCAGCCTTGCTTCGCCGAGGGCAGTCCGCTTGCCGATGTGCGCATCCGCAAGGCGATCAATCTCGGCATCGACCGCGAGGGGCTGAAGACGCTGCTCGGCGGGCTGATGGTGCCGGCGGTCGGCACGGTGCAGCCGGGTCACCCCTGGTGGGGCAACCCGTCGTTCGAGATCAAATATGACCCCGAGGCCGCGAAGCGTCTGCTCGCGGAAGCGGGCTACGGGCCGCAGAATCCGGTGACCGTGAAGGTGCAGATCTCGGCCTCCGGCTCGGGCCAGATGCAGCCGCTGCCGATGAACGAGTTCGTCCAGCAGAACCTGCGCGAGATCGGCGTCAACGTCGAGTTCGACGTGCTCGAATGGAACGCGCTGTTCACCAACTGGCGCCGCGGCTGCCGTGACGCCTCGGCGCGCGGGGCGCACGCGATCAACGTCTCCTTCGCCGCGATGGATCCCTTCTTCGCCATGGTGCGCTTCTGGGACAGCAAGATGGCCCCGCCCGTCTCCAACAACTGGGGCCATTTCAACGATCCGCGCTTCGACGCGATGGTCGCTGCCGCCCGCACTGCCTTCGAGGCGGAGGCGCGCGACGCGGCGCTGGCGAAGCTGCACGCGGCCGGTGTGGACGAGGCGCTGTTCATCTGGATCGCGCATGACGTCGCCCCACGCGCGATGAGCCAGCGCGTGCGCGGCTTCGTCCAGCCGCAGTCCTGGTTCGTCGATCTGACCCTGCCCTACATCCAGTGAGCAGGTGGGCGGCGCGGGGCGACCCGCGCCGCCCGTGATCGGCGATGCTGTTCTACCTTATCCGCCGCTTCATCTACGCGATCCCGATTGCGCTCTCGGTCGGGCTCGTCTGCTTCATGCTGGTCCACATAGCGCCGGGCGATCCGATCAACGCGATCGTTCCGGCCGATGCGCCGCAGGAGCTGGTCGAGCAGATCCGCAAGGATTACGGGCTCGACCAGCCGCTGCCGATCCAGTTCGGCATCTGGCTGGCGAAGGTCACGGTCGGAGATTTCGGCAACTCGCTCGCCACCGGCCGGACGGTCTGGTCCGACCTCTCGGTCGCGATCGGCAACACGCTGCGCCTCGCACTCACCGCCGCGCTGATCGGCTTCGTGCTCGGCTGCCTGCTCGGCGCGCTCGCCGGCAGCTTCCAGGGAACCTTCATCGACAAGATCGCCGTCAGCATCGCGGTCGCCGGCGTCTCGGTGCCGCATTACTGGCTCGGCATGGTGCTGGTGGTGATCTTCTCGGTGCAGCTGCCCTGGCTGCCCGCGATGGGCGCCGGGCCCGGCGGCTCGGCCGACTGGGCCTGGGACTGGGAGCACGTCCAGCACCTGGTCCTGCCCGCCGTGACGCTCTCGGTGATCCCGATGGGGATCGTGACGCGCACCGTGCGCGGCATCGTCGCCGAGATCCTGAACCAGGACTTCATCCAGACCCTGCGCGGCAAGGGCCTCACGGGCCGCGGCGTGTTCTGGCACGTGGTCAAGAACGCCGCTCCCAACACCATCGCCGTGATGGGGCTCCAGCTCGGCTATCTGATGGGCGGCTCGATCCTGGTCGAGACCGTGTTCTCCTGGCCCGGTACGGGGCTGCTGCTGAACAACGCGATCTTCCAGCGCGACCTGCCCGTGCTCCAGGCCACCATCCTTGTGCTGGCGATGTTCTTCGTGGCACTCAACCTGCTGGTCGACCTGGTGCAGACCGCGCTCGACCCGCGCATCAAGCGGGGCTGAGGATGGCCGACGGCACCGCCGCCCGCACCGCTGCCGCCGCTGAACTCGCCGTCCAGGCGCGCGAAGCCGCGCAGAAGAGCCAGGGCTACTGGGCCGGCGTTTGGAAGCGCCTGCGGCGGGATCCGGTCACGATCGCCTGCGGGCTGATCCTGATCGCGATGTTTCTTGCGATCGTCTTTGCCCACCTGATCGCGCCGCACGACCCCTACCAGGGTTCGATGCTGCGCCGCCTGCGCATGGTCGGCACGCCGAACCACCTGCTCGGCACCGACGAACTCGGCCGCGACATGCTGACCCGCCTGCTCTACGGCGGCCGGCTCTCCTGGTTCATGGGCATTACGCCGGTGGTGCTGGCGTTCTTCATCGGCACGCTGTTCGGCGTGCTCGCCGGCTATGTCGGCGGGCGCGTGAACATGCTGATCATGCGCATCACCGACGTGTTCTACGCCTTCTCCTCGGTGCTGCTGGCGATCGCGATTTCCGGCGCGCTGGGTGCCGGCACGATCAACGCCATCCTGTCGCTGACGCTGGTGTTCATCCCGCCCGTGATCCGGGTCGCCG
>CAZHMM010000273.1:0-4003 GCA_964533585.1 uncultured Elioraea sp. | reverse complement strand
TGCCTTGCGGATGCGGCGACCTGGCAACCGGATTGAAGCCCCATGATTGACGTGACGACACAGCACCTTCACGCTCGGTCACCAGTGTTCGCCGCCCTAACGCGGACTGCCCGCGACGACGCGCGAGCCGAAGCGTGTGTCGGCGTCAGGTTCCGGGCCGCTCGCCTGGGCGCTGGCAAGGCGCGCTTCGGATACGCGGCACTAGATGACTTTTCATTCGGGCTGGCCGCGGGAGTGCGATCGGCGCTTGGAGGAGTGAACGAAGATGAAGGCTAGGTATCTCGCGCCACGAACGCTTGACGAGGCCGTCGGCGCGTTCGCCGCCGCGGCGGGTGCCGCCCGCATTCTCGCTGGCGGCACGGACCTGCTGGTGCAGATGCGCACGGGCGCCGTGCGGCCGGAACTCATCATCGACATCAAGCGCATCGACGAAATGATGACGGTCGTCGAAACAGCCGGCGGCGGATTCCGCATCGGCGCTGCGGTGTCGGGTGCGCTGCTCGCCGAACACCCGCGCTTCGGCCAGGTCTGGCCCGGCGTGTTGGAGGCGGTGAACCTGATCGGCTCCACTCAGGTGCAGGGCCGCGCCTCGGCGGGCGGCAACCTGTGCAACGCCTCGCCGGCGGCAGACAGCGTGCCGGCCATGGTCGCTGCCGCCGCCAGCGTGACCATCCAGGGACCGAACGGACGGCGCGAGATCCCGGTCGAGGCGGTGTTGGCCGGGCCGGGTCGCACGACCCTGGCGCCTGGCGAGATCGTGGTCAGCTTCACGCTGCCGCCCCGGCCCAAGGGCTCGGGCGATGCCTATCTGCGGATGATCCCGCGCACCGAGATGGACATCGCGGTCGTCGGATGCGGCGTCAACCTGACCTTCCAGGGCGGGATCGTCACCGCCGCACGCGTCGGCCTGGGCGCCGTCGCACCGACGGTGCTGCTCGTCGCCGATGCCGCGAAGGCGCTGATCGGATCGACGCTTGACGAGGCGGCGCTGGAGCAAGCAGCCGCTGCCTGCCGTGCAGCCTGCCGCCCGATCGACGACAAGCGCGGCACCATCGCCTATCGCACGAAGGTCGCCGGCGTCCTGCTGAAGCGGACTGCCGCGATTGCTGCCGAACGCGCCCGGAGGAACTGACGGTATGGCCAAGCTGCACATCTCGACCATCATCAACGACGAGCCGGTCGAGTTCCTCTGCGAGCCGCATCAGAGCCTGATGGACGCGCTGCGGTCGACGCTCGGCCTGACCGGCACCAAAGAAGGCTGCGGCACCGGCGACTGCGGGGCATGCACGATCACGCTCGACGGCAGACTCGTCTGTTCCTGCCTGACGCTCGCAGCCGAGGCGGAAGGTCGGACGATCGAGACCATCGAGGGGATCGCCAAGGGCGATCGGCTGCACCCGCTGCAGCAGAAGTTCCTGGAGATGGCCGCCCTGCAGTGCGGCATCTGTACGCCTGGCGTTCTGATGGCCGCCAAGGCGCTGCTGGAACGAAACCCTGACCCGAGCGAGACCGAGACGCGGTACTGGCTCGCAGGCAACCTGTGCCGCTGCACGGGCTACGACAAGATCGTCCGCGCCGTGATGGAAACCGCTGCGGAGATGAGGGAGGCCCGGCCATGAACGACGCCAGCGCGATCGAGATCGTCGGCAACAAGTGGATCGGCCGACGCACGATCCGCCCCGACGGCGTCGACAAGGTGACGGGCCGGGCCGCCTATGCCGCCGACACCACCATGCCCGGGATGATCTGGGGCAAGGTGCTGCGCAGCCCCCATCCGCACGCCCGGATCGTGGCGATCGACACCAGCAGGGCCGAGGCGCTGCCCGGCGTGAAGGCCGTCATCACGGCCAAGGACGTCGTCCATTTCCCGGTCGAGACGCCTGTGCCGCTCGGCATCCAAGACATGCGCTGGATCAGCCGCAACGTGATGGCGCGCGAGAAGGCGCTGTTCCACGGCCATCCGGTCGCCGCGGTCGCCGCGACCACCGAGGCGATCGCCGAGCAGGCCTGTGCGCTGATCGACGTCACGTACGAGGTTCTGCCCTGGGCGATCGACATCGATGATGCGCTGAAGCCCGACGCCCCGATCCTGCACGAATCGATCACGTTCGACGGCAAGCCCTCCAACATCTCCGGCCGGCTCGAGCACAGGCTGGGCGATGTCGAGGCCGGCTTCGCGCAGGCCGACATCATCATCGAGCGCAGCTTCCGCACCGAGCCGGTGCATCAGGGCTACATCGAGAGTCACGCCTGCCTCGTCAGCGTCGCGCCGGACGGCAAGTCCACCGTCTGGAGCTCGAGCCAGGGCCAGTTCATGGTGCGCGCGATGTGCGCTTACCTCGCGGGCCTGCCGCAGAGCGACATCCGTGCGATCCCGGCCGAGATCGGCGGCGGCTTCGGCGGCAAGACCATCGTCTATCTCGAGCCGCTCGCGCTGCTGTTGTCGCGGAAGTCGGGGCGGCCCGTGAAGATGGTGATGTCGCGCGAGGAGGTGTTCCGCGCGACCGGCCCGACCTCGGGCTCGAAGAGCACGGTGAAGATCGGCGCGACCAAGGACGGGCGGATCGTGGCCGCGCAGGGCACCTTCTACCTGCAGGCCGGCGCGCTGCCGGGATCGCCGATCCGCGGTGCGGCGGGCTGCGCGTTCGCGCCCTACGACATCCCGAACGTGCTCTCGGTCGGCTACGACGTCGTCTGTAATCGTTCCAAGGTCGCGGCCTATCGTGCGCCGGGCGCACCGATCGGCGCCTATGCCACGGAGTGCGTGCTCGACGAGGTGGCCGAGGCGCTGAAGATGGATCCGCTCGAGTTCCGTCTGAAGAACGCCGCGCGGGAGGGGACCAAGGCCGCGCATGGCCCGGTCTTTCCGCGCATCGGCTACGCGGAGACGATCGAGGCGGCGCTCGCGCATCCGCACTACGCCGCACCGCTCGGCAAGCACCAGGGACGCGGTGTCGCGAGCGGCTTCTGGTTCAACGCCGGCGGCGAATCGAGCGCGCAGGTCAACATCACTGAGGACGGCAACGTCGTCGTGACGACGGGCCATCCGGATATCGGCGGCTCGCGCGCCTCCACGGCGAACATCGCCGCGGAGCTGCTCGGCATCGACTATCGCCGCGTCTCGGTGCTGATCGGCGACACGGCGACGATCGGCTACAGCAATCTGACCGGCGGCAGCCGCGTGACGTTCGCCTCGGCGATGGTGGTCACGCAGGCGACCGAGAAGGTCATCACGACGCTGCGCGAGCGCGCGGCAGCGATCTGGAAGATCGATCCGGACGCTGTCAAATGGGAGAATGGCGAGGCAGTGCCCGCCGGTCACAACGCCGGCAGGTTCCCGGCCTTGACGCTTGCCCAGATCGCGGCGCGCGCGCCCGAGACCGGCGGGCCGATCGGCGCGGGCGTGCAACTCAACACCACCGGTGCCGAGGGCGGTTTCGCGACGCATATCTGCGACGTCGAGGTCGATCTCGATCTCGGGATCGTCCGCGTGGTGCGCTACACCGCGATCCAGGATGTCGGACGGGCGATCCACCCTGGCTATGTCGAAGGACAGATGCAGGGCGGCGTTGCCCAGGGGATCGGCTGGGCGCTCAACGAGGAATACATCTACGACAGGCAGGGTCGCGTGGATAACCCGAGCTTCCTCGACTACCGGATGCCCGTCTGCTCGGACCTGCCGATGCTCGACACGGTCATCATCGAGATTCCCAATCCGAAACATCCGCAGGGTGTGCGCGGCGTCGGCGAGGTCCCGATCGTTCCGCCGCTTGCAGCCGTGGCAAACGCCGTCCACAACGCCCTGGGCCGACGGTTCTACAGCCTGCCGATGTCGCCACCCCGCGTGCTTGCAGCGTTGGAGGGGGAATGAGGGCCCGGCCCTTCCGTGCCGAAACCGGCTGACGCGCGAATGCGCGACCTCGCTCGTGCAGGATGCAGGATCAGGATCCAGGATCCTGAAGCGTGGCCGGCACCTCCATCCTCTGGATGGCCCTTAGCCTAG
>CAZHMM010000272.1:0-4027 GCA_964533585.1 uncultured Elioraea sp. | reverse complement strand
CGTGCTGGTCGCGGCGGATGCGCCACCGCCGGCGGCGCGCGCGTGCTGGCCGGACTTCGCCTGGGACGTGGCGAATATCTGGGTGCGGGCGGGCGCGCTGGCGGCCGATCAGTTCGTCCCGGTGATCAACTTCCAGACCGGCACGGTCTGCACCATCCGCGAGGATGCGCCGACCGCCTGGGCGTGGACGCTCGGGCGGATCTTCTACGCCCTGCTCGGCCTGCTGATCGTGCCGATGGCCGTGCTGACCTTCAGGGGCGTGCTGCGGCGCGACTGAACGGCGGCGCCCTCACACCCCCCAAAACAGCCGAAGCGGCGTCTCGACCAGGATCGCCTGCCGGTCGCGCTGCCGCGGTGTCCACTCCATCAGCAGATCGACGAGCTGCCCGTCATCCGGCATCACCGCCGCGTCGATCTGCGGATGCGGCCAGTCCGTGCCCCACAGCAGCGCATCCGGATTGGCCGCCAGCAGCGCGTCGTGCAACGCCCGCGCATCCGCGTAGTCGGGAAAGCGCGTCGAGCAACGATACGGCGCCGACACCTTCGCGTGCACACGCCCCTCACCCACCAGCCGCAGCAGCGCCTGGAACCCAGGATCGCTCACCCCGCGCTCACCCGGCGTGCACAGCATGTGGTCGATCACCACCGGCAACTCCTGCCCGATCGCGGTGAGCCGGTCGGCGATGCGCGGCATCTGCCGCCAGTCGCAGAACACCTGCACCACCCAGCCGAGCTCGCGCATCACCGGACGGAAGCGCTCGAACACGTCGAGCGGAACGCCACGGATGTAGCCCGCCGGCGCCTCCGCCGGCAGCTCGTGGAACCGCAGCCCCCGCATGCCGAGCGCGTGCCACGCCCGCAGCGTCTGCGGCGCCGTCTCGGCATTGACGATCGCGACCCCGCGCAGCCGCTCGCCCGCACGCTCCAGCGCGTCGAGCACCACGCGGTTGTCGAAGCCGTGCGCGTTGCCCTGCACGATCACGCCGCGCGCAAGGCCGAGCTGGTCGAGCAGCGCGAGATACGCCTCCAGCGGCGCCTCGGGCGGGGTGTAGCCGCGGCCCTCGGTGAACGGGAACCGCGCCACGGGGCCGAACAGATGCGCGTGCGTATCCACCGCCCCCTCCGGCGGCGCGTGCCGGGGCCGGCGCGGGGTCGCGACCGGCCCGGCGATCAACGGCGGGCTCACGCGTCGGGCTTGATGTTGCCCTCGCGGATCACGCGCGTCCACTTCGTCACCTCGCCCTCGAAGAACTGGCCGAACTCCGCCGGCGTGTTCGGCCGCACCGCGACGTTGAGCGACGCCAGCCGCTCCTTGATCGCGGGCTCGGCCAGCACCGCGTTGATGCCCTCGTTCAGTTTAGCGACGATCGCCGCCGGCGTTCCGGCGGGCGCGAACACGCCGTTCCACTCATACGCCTCGAAGCCAGGCAGCGTGTCGGCGACCGCGGGCAGCTCGGGGAAGGCGGGGATGCGGCCGCTGCCGGAATGCGCGATCGCGACGATCTGCCCGGCCTTCGCCATGCCGGTCGAGGCCGAGGCGTTGCTGAAGGGTCAACGCCCGCCGTCTGTCCATCGCCGCATGGCCGACCTACCATCGCGCGTTCCACAGAGCAGGAGGCGCGCGTGTCCCAGGCAGTCCGTTTCGATCCCGGCGGTTATCGCTACATCCCGTCGGTGTTCCAGTACTCCGCCGGGATCGCCGCCCTTGACGGCTTCGAGATCGAGCGCGTGCGGCTGCACACGCCGCTGCCCCTCACGCAGGCCTATACCTTCGTCGAGCAGCACCTCGCCGCGATCGGTCGGCCCAGCACCGCCTTCGCCGCCTGCGAGCTGCGCTCGCCCGCGCCGTTCACCGACGCGGGCTTCACCGCATTCAACCGGGTCTATGTCCAGACGCTCGAGCGCTGGGGGATCTACAAGGACGGCGTCAATCCGGTCGCGCGCACCAATGTCTGCCCGCTCTACGACGTGCCGGCCGAGCCGCTGATGTTTGCCTTTTCCTACACCGTGCCGGCGCGCGGACCCGCGACACGTCCGAGCTTCGTCATCGCCGGCGGCGGCGAGGCGGCGGAGGGCGACGGGCCGTACCGTGAGCGGACCGTCCGCCACGGCGAGACCCACCCGGAGGCGCTGCGCGAGAAGCTCGAGTTCGTGCTCGGCGCGATGGAGAAGCGGATGGCAGCCCTCGGCCTCACTTGGGCGGATGCGGTGTGCGCGCAGGTCTACACGGTGTTCGACATCGGCCATCTGCTCGGCCCGTGCTTCGGCCCGCGCGGCGCGCTGCGGCCGGGCGTGGTGTGGCACTACGCGCGCCCTCCCGTGGTCGGGCTCGATTACGAGATGGATGTGCTCGGCCCCGCGCGCACGATCACCCTCTGACCCGTGCCGGAGAGAGCCGCGATGCGCATCGCCGTGCTTCAGTTCAGCCACGAGACGGTGACGTTCCTGCCGAACGACACCACACTGGACGACTTCCTATACCCCGGCTCGCCCGCCGCCGGCGAGGCGCTGCTCGGCTCCGACCCCAAGGGCTACATGGGCGGATTCGTCCAGGTCGCGCGCGAGTATGACGGCGTCGAGCTGATCGGCATCGAATCGCCGCTCTGGCCGAAGACCGGCACCGGCTCGGGCTGGATCACGACCGAGGCGTTCGAAACCTTCCTCGGCCGGATGATCGATGCGCTGCGCACGGAAGGTCCGTTCGACGGCGCCTATCTCGCATTGCACGGCGCGATGGGCGTGCGCGGCGTGCCGCGCCCGGAAGCCGAGATCGCGCGGCGCGTGCGCGCGGCGCTGGGTCCGGCCGCGCGCATCGTCGGCACCTTCGATCCGCACGGCAACGAGGACGAGCAATTCCTCCGCCACGCCGACATGGCGTTCTGCGTCAAGTACTTCCCGCATTACGACATGCACCTGCAAGGCGAGCGCGCCGCACGCATGCTGGTCCGCGCGATCCGCGGCGAGTTCCGCCCGGCCCACGTCACGCGCAGGCTGCCGATCATTTCGCCGACCGTGCTGCAATGGACCGGTGCCTCGCCGTGGTCGGATCTCGTGCAGCGCGCGCTGGTGTGGGAGGCGCGCGAGCCCGACCTGTTCGTCAATGTGTTCTTCGGCTTCCCCTGGTCCGACGTGCCCGATGCCGGCATGACCATCCAGGTGCTGACCAACGGCAACCCCGCGCTCGCCGAGCGGGTGGCGCGCGACATGGCGCAGTGGATCTGGCGGCGGCGCGAGGCGCTGCTCGGCAGCACGACCGTGCACCGCATCCCCGCGGGTGTCGCGCTCGCAAAGCAGGCCGTGGCGGCGGGTCGCACACCGGTCGTGCTCGCCGATCACAGCGACCGGTCGGGCCATGCCACCTGGCTGCTGCGCGAGATCATCGCCCAGGGGCTCAGCCGCACGCTGGTCGCGACCATTGCCGCGCCGCAGGCGATCGAGGCGCTGCTCGCGCGCGGCGCCAGGCCCGGTGATGCGGTCGAGATCGAGATCGGCGGCCGGGTCGATCCGTCCGCCGGCGATCCCGTGCACATCACCGGGCGAGTGCTCGGCATCGCGGGTGCCAGCACGCCGCGCGCGCAGGGGCGCGGGCAGAACTGGGTCTGCGTCGCGTTCGGCGAGGGCAATGTCGTCGTGCTGAGTCCGTTCCTTGTGCAGATCATGCATCCCGAGGAGCTCTGGGCGCTCGGGCTCGCGGCCGCGGATTACGACGTGATCGCGATCAAGTCGCGCGTGCATTTCCGCCGCGGCTTCGACGACAGCGGCTTCGCGCCGACCATCCTGCTGGTCGAGCCAGAGGAGCCGTTCCTCGGCACGGTGCGGCTGGAGGCGCTGCCCTACCGGAACCTGACCCTGCGTGACTTCTATCCGTATGGCGGGCCGGAAGACCCGTTCGCGTAACGGACACGCTCACGGACAGCCGATCCACTCCCGCCCGCCGTGCGCCAGGCAGCGGCGCATGCGCGCGCCCTCCCACGCGTAGCGGAACTCCGCGCCCGCGTCACTGCATGGGCGGTGGGTGCCATGGGGC
>CAZHMM010000271.1:0-4060 GCA_964533585.1 uncultured Elioraea sp. | reverse complement strand
GCGGCGTGGCGCGCGCGACCTCGATCGCGTGCTCGAAGGTGACCCCGGTCGAGGTCACGAGGACGACCCGGTGCGCCTCGCCGTCCACCCACGGATACGGGATGGTGAGGCGTGCGGTGCCGAGCCGGCCGATCGGCCCTGGCGGCTCGATGGTGAAGCTGCGATACGCGCCGTCGACCTGCACCTGGGCGATCCTGATCGGCTGCGACCCATCTGCCCGCACCGAGAGCGTGATCAGGCTGGGTTCCAGGCGGACTCGCTCGACGCTGACCTTCTCGACCGGCGGCGCGCCTTCGGTCAGGCGTTCGAGCGGCCGCCCGAGGATCAGCAGCGCCAGGATCGCGGCGAGCACGACCAGCGGCAGCGCGAGCCAGCCGGCCGTGCGCCACGGCACGGATCGCGGTGCCGCGAGCGCGGGCGATGCGACCGCAGCGCCGTTGTCGGGGGCCATCACACCACCTCGAAGTGGCTCATCCAGCCGAGCTCGGCGAACTCCGACTGGTGCGCGTGGAACATGTAGATGCCGGGCTCGTGCTCGGACCAGTCGATCTCGAGGATGCCGCGCTGGCCCTGGCACTGCATGATCGTGTCGACCGTGCGCAGCGTGGGCGCGAGCGTCGTGCCATGGTCGTAGTAGTCGAAGAAATTGCCGTGCAGGTGGAACGAGTTGATCGGGTCGAACTCGGTGATGTTGATCAGGTAGATGCGCAGCCCGCGCTGCCGCTCCACCCGGATCGGCCTCTGCTGGTAGGCGAAGGCGACGGTGTTGACGGCGTAGACCTCGTTCTCGTCATCGAAGTTCGTGTCGAAGCCGTTCATGCACAGCATGATCTCCTGCCACTCGGCATTGCGTGCCGAGCCGAGCAGGCGGGACTCCGCCGCTTCGCGCGCCTCCGGGTGGCGCGCGGGATCGGGATCGACGATGAAGGCGCCGTACATGCCCTTGTGGATGTGCCGCTTCAGCGGCAGGGCGTGGCAGTGATACAGATGACAGCCGAACGGCTTCGCCTCGAACTCGTAGACGAAGCGCTCGCCCGGCTGCGCCAGGCCGGCATAGGGCACGCCGTCCATCCGCCAGGAATGGATGCCGTGGAAGTGCATCGTGTGCGGATGCGCGCTGCCGTTCTGGAAGATGATGCGCACCTTCTCGCCTTCGCTGCAGCGTAGCGTCGGGCCGGGGATGCGGCCGCTGAAGGTCCAGGCCGGGAACATCACCTCGGGGGCGATCTCCACCTCCACGTCCACCGCCGTGACCACCCACTCGCGCACACGCGTGCCGTCGGGATCGGTCACCACGGTGCCGGTATCCCAGTCGGTCAGGATCGCATGCGGGTCGAAGCCGTTGCGGGCGTGATCGACCGTGCCGACGACGGCGTTGTCGCCGATCAGGCCCGGCGCGCCATGAAGGCCGCGATGGCCGGACGCAGGTGGCGCGTGGTTCGCGCCGACCGCCGAGCGGACCGCGACCCCCGCCGCTACCGGCGCAGCCACCGCGCCTGCTGCCATCCCGGCGCCGAGCAGGAGGCGCCGCTTCGGAACTGTGAGCATCGCCTGTTCTCCCGTCCCCGCTGCGCCATCGTCTCGGCTAATCTTTTCGTTGATAGCTTCATAATTTAGTGCCGACTAAGTTACAAGACCCTCGCTAGGATGCCCTCAGAGCCAGCACCATCACCGGGACCCGACCGTGGCCGCCGTCCGCAAGCGCAGTCTTCCCCCCGCCGACGACCAGGCGGCGCGTTTCGTGCGCCAGCGTGAGGCGGACAGGACCTCCGTTGCGGAGGACTATGTCGAGCTGATCGCCGACCTGCTGCGCGAGGACGGCGAGGCGCGCGCCGTCGATCTGGCGCGGCGGATGGGCGTGTCGCAGGCGACCGTCACTGCCACGGTCGGACGGCTGCAGCGCGACGGCTTGGTGGATACCAAGCCCTATCGCGGCCTGTTCCTGACGCCGAAGGGCCTGAGCCTGGCCGAGGCCGCACGCCGCCGCCACGACCTGGTCGTGCGCTTCCTGCTGGCCCTCGGCCTCGACCCCGAGACTGCCGAGGCGGATGCGGAAGGTGTCGAGCACCATGTGAGCGAGAAGGCGCTCGCGGCGTTCGCCCGCTTCCTCGCCGAGCGGGAGCGCGGCGGGTGAGCGGGGGCATGCTGTCGATCGGCGAGCTCGCGCGCGCGACCGGCGTGAAGCCGACGACGATCCGGTGGTACGAGACCGAGGGGCTGCTGCCACCGCCGGCGCGCACCGAGGGCGGGCATCGCGCCTATGGCCGGACGCATCTCGACCGGTTGGGCTTCATCCGTCATGCGCGCGAACTCGGCTTCGCCCTGCCCGTGATCCGCGACCTGCTGGGCCTGGCGGATCGGCCGGACGCGGACTGCGCCGCGGTGCACGCGATCGCCACGGCCCAGATCGACGAGATCGACAGCCGCCTGCGCCGGCTGCATGCGCTGCGCGCGGAGCTCAGCCGGATGGCGGAGAGCTGCCGCGGCGGCACGGTCGGCGAGTGCCGCATCATCGAGACCCTCGCCGACTTTGCGCACGGGCACTGCGCGGATCCGGATCACGGCAGGCGCGCTGATCGGGACTGAGGCCAGGATCAATTGGTGGGTACAGGTTTCGAGCGCTGACCATTGAGCGCGGGCATCTGCGGCTACATCTGCGTGTCATCGTGTCGGTACTTGAGCCGCGTGGTGTTCGTTGGATGCACGAAAGGCCTCGCCGGCGCGTCCCGTAAGACAGCCAGCGGAGCCTTTGCGATGACCGTTCCAGCAGCGGCGTTGTCGGGTGTCACACGAGTCGTGGCTTCAAGACCTGCCGAAAAGCGTGCCGCGGCCAGATCGATGGCGGCGCCGGAGCGGTTCGATGCGACGGCGGCGATGGTGCCGAGGAAGACGACGGCGGTGCTGGCGACGGAGAAGCCGACTTGCACAACGTCGCCAGGCACCGCGCCGGCGACGGCGATCCACGCCTTGGCGGCGCTGTTCCAGCTCATGGTGGCGCCGGAGGCGAGCACCCGCGCCTCGGCGTCGGTGAGCAGGGTCTTGGCACCATCGGAGCAGCGCACGAACAGACACCCGCCATCGGCGCCACCGACCAGCCAGTGGGCGAGCGCGAACTCCCTGGCCTGGGACGCGTCGACCACGAACGCGAGGCCACAATTGGCGTTGAGCAGCAGCCCGCTCGCGGTCGGCGTGATGCCGCTGGGCCCGGCGAAGGACACACCCGCGAGCGTTGTGGCGGCGGTAGTGCCGGTCGATATTACCGCTAGGCCTGCGACGCCGATGTCCGTGGCGCTCTCCCGATACACCGCCGCCCGCACGCTCGGCACCGCGGCGAGCAGCCGAAGATGGCTCGTCGCCGCGGCGCGATACCATGTCACCATCGCATTGGCGCCGCGGGCTCCAGCATCACCACCTGGCCCGGCTGGAGGTCCATGGTCCGCTCGCCCGCCTCGTCGCTCTCGGCGGCGTCGAACGGCTCGGCCGGTGCCGGGGTGGTGATGAACAGCGCGTGCATCGCCGCGACCTTCTTCCGGTCGAGCTCGGCGTCGTCGTACTGGTCGAGCAGGAACAGCTTCACGATCCCCGGGGCGAAGCGGGAGATGCCGCGCAGCTGGCCGGCATCCACCGGGTCGATCACGTGGATCACCTCCGCGGCCGGCACGCGCACGGTCTCGCCGGCGAGGCCGGGGTCCGTGACGTCGCCGGGGTGGCGGCGCAGGAAGTGATACGCGACGCTCCTTCCGATGCGGTCGAACTCGATCCCCTGGCGGATGATGGTGCCGTTCGCGGTCCGCTCGTTGCGGTGCAGCGGCAGCATCTCGGCGGGCAGCATCTGGATCTGCAGCGGCACCACGAGCCCGTCCTCCGGCCGGCGGGGGCGGAAGCGGAGGAACACCTCGCCGGTGATGAACACCTCGCGCGCGGCACGGCGCTGCTGGCCATAGAAGTCGGTGAAGCCCTCGGCGTCACTCTCGTCGGTCCAGTCCAGCCAGAGCCGCTGCACCGTGGCCTTGAGCGCGCTGTCACCGATCAGCGAGGACGGCTTGATGCCGTTGCCGAC
>CAZHMM010000270.1:0-4069 GCA_964533585.1 uncultured Elioraea sp. | reverse complement strand
GAAGCGCTCCGGCCGCGGCGCGGGTGGCGTGGCCGGCGGCGCGCTGCGGCCGGCGGCGGCGAGCAGCGAGGCGGCCGAGACGAGCTGCTGCTGCTCCACCGCATCCAGCTCCGCCGCCGACAGGCGGCGCGCGGCCGCGTCATCGCCCGCCATGGCGGAGACCAAGGCGAGGTTGTGCCGCACGCGGACATCGGTATTGCCGTCGCGGCGCAGGCGCTGGAGAACCTCCTTGGCCTCGCTGGTCGAACCGGTCAGCGCGAGCGAGAGGGCGAGGTTGTTGCGCAGCCCCTCATGCGCGGGCGCGCGCCGCAGCCCCTCGCGGTAGCGGTCCTGCGCCAGCTCGTGCTCGCCGGAGATGTCGGCGATCACGCCCATGCCGTTCAGCGCATCCGGGTCGCCCGGGGCCTGCTCGAGCAGGCGCTGGAAGCTCTGCCCGGCGGCGCGGAGGTCGTTGGCGCGCAACTGCGTGCGCGCGAGGGCGAGCAGCAGCGTCCGCTCGCGCGGGCGGCGGGACAGCGCCTGCTCCAGCACCAGCACGGCTTCGGCATGCGCGCCGCGGTCGGCGAGCGCGCGCGCGTAGCGCGCCTGCACCTCGGCATTGTCGGGCTCGGCCTGGGCGGCGTTGCGGTAGATCGACAGCGCCACTTCGAGGTTGTTGTTCGCCTCCGCCGCGGCGGCGAGGCGCAGCCGCTCATTCGCCGACGGAGGGCGCGACGCCTGCTGCCCCGTGGCGCAGCCCGAGAGCAGCACGGCGAGACAGAGGGATTGGGTCAGCCAGCGGGCCATCTCAGCCTCTAGCGGTTGAAGGAGCCGATCAGCTGCACGAAGGACGGACCGGCGAGCAGCAGCACCAGGCAGGGCAGGATGAACAGCGTCAGCGGCAGCACCAGCAGCGCCGGCAGCCGCGCCGCCTTCTCCTCGAACTCGACCAGCCGCTCGTGCCGCATCTCGGACGACAGCGTGCGCAGCGCCTGGCCGAGCGGCGTGCCGTACTGGATCGTTTGCGCGAGCGTGGTGGCGAGCCGGCGCAGGCCGACGACATCGGTGCGCTCGCCCAGGTTGAGCAGCGCCTGGCGCCGGTCGGAGAGCAGGCGAAGCTCGTTCGACAGCGTCATGAACTCCGAGGCGATCGGCGCGTTCGACGGCGCCATCTCCAGCGCGACGCGCTCCACCATGCTTTCGAGGCCGAGCCCGGCCTCGGCGCAGATCACCATCAGATCGAGCGTGTCGGCGAGCCCGGTGCGGATCTGCTTGACGTAGCGCTTGTGCATCCAGCCGAGCACCCAGTTGGGGCCCAGCATCCCGACCACCAGCCCGCCGGCGACGAACGCCATCTGCTTGAAGCCGGTCGTGCCGCGCAGCACGGTGATGCCATAGACCGCCGCCGGGATCGCGAGCAGCAGCACGACCTTCAGGCCGATCACCACCGGCACCACGCTCTGCGGCCGGTAGCCGGCGGCGGCGACGCTGCGTTCGAGGTCGCGCCGGTCCTTGTCCGACAGCAGCGCGCTGCCGCCGAGCGCGTTGCCGATCGCGCGCAGCACGCCGCTGACGATGCCCGATCCCGGCGCGCGCCTTGGCGCCGCCTGGGTGGCGCCCTTGCCGACGGACGCGACCCGCCCGGCGAGCTTGCGCTCCAGGCTGTCGCGCGCCGACAGCCAGGCGGCCAGCAGGATCAGCGCCAGCACGGCGACGCCGATCGCCGTCGCCAGCGCGATCGCGTTGCGCCCCGAGATGTCGGGCAGGGCGATCATGTCACCGCGAGGCTGCGGCGGATCATGCCGCGCATGGTGAGCACGCCGAGGCCGAGCATGCCGAACGCGATCGCGGCCAGCGTCGGCCCCTTCTCGTGCGTGAAGTAGAACTGCAGATAGCCCGGGTTCAGCACCGACAGCGCGCCGAGGGCGACGAAGGGGATGACGGTGAGGATCACCGCCGACATGCGCGCCTGGCCCGCGAGCGCGCGGCCGCGCGCGGCCGTCTGCACGCGCTTGCGCACCACATCGGCGAGGTTGTCGAGCGTCTCGGTCAGGCTGCCGCCGGTCTGCTGCTGCAAGGTGATCGTCACGGCGAAGAAGCCGTATTCGCGCAGCCCCGTGCGGCTGTAGAGGTTCAGCAGGCTCGTCTCGATCGCCACGCCGATCGCCTGCTCGGCATTGACCTGGGCGAATTCGCGCCGGGTCGGCTCGGGGCTCTCGCGCGCGATCGTGCGGATCGCTTCGGTGACCGGGATGCCGGCGCGCAGCGCGCGCACGATCATGCCCATCGCGTCGGGCATCTGCTTGAACAGCTGCTCGCGGTAGTTCGAGGTGCCGTAGGCGAACACCGAGCGGGCGATCAGGAAGGTCGCGCCGATGCCGCCGGCGATCGCGAAGCTGCGGCCGAGCACCGCGGCGATCAGCGCGCCGCAGACCACGCCGCCGACGATCGCGAACACGAGCACGAGCGGCCAGGGGGCGGGATGCTCCTGCGGCCGCGCGGGATTGAGCGCGATCAGCCGCGCGATCCGGTGGCCGGGCGAGGCGGTGTTGCGCTGCACCAGCTGGATGCTGGTCTGCTGCGCGGTCTCGCGGCGCCGGCGCGACTGGGCGGTGGCCTCGTTGAGGCGGCGCGCAAGCCGCTGGTTGCGGATCTCGAGCAGCAGCAGGATCGCGCTGCCGAGCCCGACCAGCACCAGGATCACCAGCGCGATCGTCATCGGCGGGGTGTCGGCGAACGGCATCGCCTCAGAACTCCTCGAGCGCCGAGAGCCACGCCCGGTCGAGGCCGAAATACTCCAGCCGCGGCACGAAGCCCGGGCGGATGCCGGCGGCGCGGTAGCGGCCGCGGATCCTGCCCTGGCTGTCCTCGCCCTCGTACTCGAAGGCGACCAGGTCGTTCATGGTGATGACCTCGCCTTCCAGGCCGCGCACCTCGCTCACCTGGATGACGCGCCGCGTGCCGTCGCGCATGCGCTCGATCTGGATGATCATGTCGAGGGCGGAGGCGATCTGCGTGCGGATCGCCTTCACCGGCAGGCCGAAGCTGCCCATCTGCACCATGTTCTCGACGCGGATCAGCGCGTCGCGCGCGCTGTTCGCGTGCAGCGTGCCGAGCGAGCCGTCATGGCCGGTGTTCATGGCCTGGAGCATGTCGAAGGCCTCCGGCCCGCGCACCTCGCCGAGGATGATGCGGTCGGGGCGCATGCGCAGCGCGTTCTTGACCAGGTCGCGCTGGGTGATCTCGCCCTTGCCTTCGAGGTTGGACGGCCGCGTCTCGAGCCGGACCACATGCGGCTGCTGCAGCTGGAGCTCGGCCGCGTCCTCGATCGTGACAATGCGCTCGCTGTGGTCGATCAGCCGGCTCAGCGCATTGAGCAGGGTGGTCTTGCCCGAGCCGGTGCCGCCGGAGATCAGGATGTTGAGGCGGCAGCGCGCGGCGATCTCCAGCAGCCGGGCGACCGGCGCGGTGAGCGAGCCGAACTCGACCATGCGCGCGAAGTCGATCCGCTTGCGGGCGAATTTGCGGATCGAGATGCAGGGACCGTCCAGCGCCAGCGGCGGCAGCACGATGTTGACGCGGCTGCCGTCGGCGAGGCGGGCATCCACCATCGGGCTCGACTCGTCGACGCGGCGGCCGACGGCGGCGGCGATCTTCTGCGCGATCGTCGCCGCATGGGCGGAATCGCGGAAGCGCACGTCGGAGCGCTGCAGCTTGCCGCGCGCCTCGACATAGATGTTGGTCGGGCCGTTCACCATGATGTCGGTGATCGTCTCGTCGGCGAGCAGCGGCTCAAGCGGGCCGAGGCCGACCATGTCGTCGGCGATGTCGCGGGCGAGCGCGGTCTGCTCGCGCGCCGAGAGCTCGATCCGATGCTTGTCGGCGATCTGGTGGATCAGCCGTTCCAGCTCCGCGCGCAGCCGCTCGCCGGGCAGCTCGGCCGCGAGCGTCGGATCGACCTGGTCCATCACCAGGGTCCAGAGCTTGGTGCGCGACGCGTTCGCCGCCGGCGGGGCGGCGGGTGCGGGCGCGCTCGGCGGCGCGGGCCGCACGATCGGCGCGGCCGGCGGCGGCGGCGGCGGACGGTCCG
>CAZHMM010000269.1:0-4104 GCA_964533585.1 uncultured Elioraea sp. | reverse complement strand
CGCCGTCGCCTCCAGCTCCGTCGCCGCCGCCGCAACGCCCTTCACCACGGCGCCGACTTCAGTTTCGAAGGCATCGGCGAGGGCACCAAGGGCCCGCTTCTTCTCGGCCATCGCACGCTGGCGGCTCTCTTCGTCCATCCGCCTCTCGCGTTCGGCCTTCTCGATCGCGCTCTCTTCGATGCGCTTCACGGCCTTCCCGATATCGCCGATCTCGTCGGCCCGGTCGCGTCCGGGGATCTCTACGTCGAGCTTGCCGGTTGCCAGTGCATTCAACGCCGCGGTCAGACGCGTGAGAGGAGCCGTGATCGAACGGGCGAGCAGGAAGCCAATGAGCGTCATCAGGCCGAGCACGACGAGACCGACCACCAGCAAGGTATTGCGGGTCGCGCGCACGGGGGCGAGCACTTCGGCCTCATCGATCTCGGCGATGACTGCGAAGCGCGTTCCCTCGAAGGTGAAAGGCTGATACGAAGACAGCACGGGTTGGCCGCGGTAATCCGCCATCAGGCCGGTTCCTGCGCGCTCGTCCAACGCAGCCCTTACCGCCTCGGTGTCGACGCGCTGGCGCAGGATCGTCGGCTCCTCGCTGAAGCGCGAATCGGTGCGCATCAGTCGATCTGTTCCGACCAGATATACTTCGCCCGTCTCCCGCATTCCGGCCCCGGCCTGCATGACTGCGTTCATGCGATCGATCGGCATCTGAAAGACGACCGCTCCGAGGAACCTGCCTTCCGCCAGGACAGGGGCGGCAATGAAGCTCGCCGGAGCGCCATTCGACGGCGCGTAGGCGGCGAAATCGGCGAAGGCGACGACACCGCCGCTCGGGTTGGTGCGGATGCGGCCGAAAACACGGGCCAAACCCGTATCCCGCCACTGTCCGCGCATGAGATCGGTGGCAAAGTCCGGCTCCTTGAACACGGTGTAGACGACCTGACCGTCGGCGCTGATCAGAAAGACGTCGTAGTAGCCACGGCGCTCTTGGATCATGCGGAAGAACGGGTGCCAGCGCTCGTGGGCAAGCGAGTAGGACGACCCGTCCGACGCAGCGACCAGTCGCGCCCTCTCACCGATCGGATGAGGATTCTCCGTGATGTAGGCGCGCTGCAACGCTGCCGTGGCATTCGGCAGATCGGCAAAGGCGGCCTGGAGCTCTGTCAACGCCTCCCGCGTGGCGGGACTGGCGGCGGTGAGGAGGACGTCATCGCGGATCGCGGCCAGATATTGACCGATCGCTTCCGCCCGCGCGGTGCGGAGGGCGGTGAGCTTGTCGGATGCGGCAGTCAGCAGTTGGTTCGATGTCTCGCGATGGGCGATCCACACGAGAGAAACAGCCACGGCGGCAATGGCGGCGACGACGAAGGCCGGGAGCTTGAAGCTGATGCTGAGGAGCTTGGTCATGGCTGGTCATCCCTCAGGACCAGCACGGTCACGAGAGGCAGGACAAGGGCCGCGGCCAAACGCAGGCCGAGGCGCGTGTCCGTGGACAGGCGACGAAACATCGGCAATTCCTTTCTCGTGCGGGACTTGTCGTTGGGGCCGCGGAGACGCTGCGCTCGCCGCCGCGACGCGGAGGGATACGCCGAAGATGTTTCGCGAACGTGAAGCGCGCGGCGATCAGGCCGCCTGATCGAGCGCCGCGCGCAGCCGTGATGCACCCTCCCCCGCCGGGATCAGCCCCTCGCGCAGGAACAGGTCGATCAGCACCAGGTTGACGTTGAACTTGAACGCATCGTTGTCGCGGACCGCCGCCAGCACGCGGCCGATCGGCCAGAGCTCGAACCGCTCGACCTCGTCATCGTTCGGGCGCGGGGCGAACCCCTCCGACAGGTCGAGGTCGAACACGTGCAGTGTGTCGCGGCGGATGCCGCGCGCCTGGCCCGGCTCGTTCCAGGCCATCACGTAGCCGATCCGCCCTGCCGGCCGCGCGGTGGCGGCGAGCTCCGGCGGAATCCCCGCCTCCTCCGCGGCTTCCTTCACCAGCGTCTCGTCCGCGGAGAGCCCGGCCGGGATGCCGCCGGCGACCAGGTTGTCGAGCTTGCCCGGCGCGATCGACTTGTCGCGCGCGCGCACCGCCACCCAGAGCGAGAGCCCGTCGCCGCGGCGCACCAGCCCATTCACGTGCACCCCCTCGGCGCGCACCCCGAAGGCCGGCACCGCGGCGCGGTCGAGTGTGGCGAGGCTGAGCCCGCCGGGCTCGGCGCGAACGTCGTAGCGTTCGTTGCGCAGTCGTGGGATCAGCCCGGCGGTGACGAGACCCTCCGAGACCCGGGCGAGCGCATCCGATCGCGCCCCGGGGCTGCGCAGCCGCTTCGCCATCGCCACGCCGTCGGCGTCGAAGTGGAACACCGCCGGCCAGTAGGTGAGCGCGCGCACGAGGTCGGGCGCCAGCCAGCCGACCGGCCGTCCCTCGATCCGGAACGGCTCGAAACCGGCCGGCGAGGCGATGTCGTTGCAGGCGGCGACGTGGCGGAAGAACGGGGCGAGGTCCATCGCCGCAGCATGCGGCCATCCGGCCCGGAGCGGGAGGTCCGCCGGCGGTCAGGCCGCCGCGACCAGTCGGGCCTCGGCCTGCGGCAGGAAGGGCCGGCCGAGCAGATAGCCCTGCAGGTAGTCGACCCCGGCGGCGACCAGCCAGCGCCGTTCGCCCTCGGTCTCGATCCCCTCGGCCAGCACCTCGATGCCGAGCTCGTGGCCGAGCGCGATCAGGTGGCGCACGATGGACTGGCGGTAGCGATCGGTGTCGACGTCGCGGATCAGCTCCATGTCGAGCTTGATGAGGTCGGGCCGCAGCACACGCAGCGTATTGAGGCCCGAGAACCCCGCGCCGACATCGTCGAGCGCGACCCGGAACCCCGCCTGGCGGTAGACCTCGAGGATGCCCCGCAGGTGCTCGAGCGAGCGCACATGGCTGCCTTCGGTGACCTCGAACACGATCCGCTCGGGGTCCAGGCCGAGCGCACAGGCGAAGGCGCCCGTCTCCTTCAGGCAGTACTGCGGATCGTAGATGCTGGCGGGGTCGAAGTTGACGAACACGAAGCCGCGCTCCGGCCCGAGCCGCGCCGCCGCCTGCAAGGCCGACTTGCGCGCCGCCAGGTCGAGGGTGAACAGCAGTTCCGTCTCGCGCGCCGCGTCCATCAGCGCCGCCGCCCCGATCAGCGCCCCGTCGAGGCCGATCGCGCGCAGCAGCGCCTCGTGACCGAACGGCGAGCCGTCGGCACGCAGGATCGGCTGCAGCGCCGAGACCAGCCGGTCCTGCTCGAGCAGGGCCACCAGCCAGGCCGCCTTGACCCAGCCGATCACGGCCTGCAGCGGCCGGGTGCCGAGGCAGTCGCGCATCGTCGCCGCGGCACCTTCGGGCAGCACCAGGGCGCGGGCATGCGCGCGTTCCTCGATCGAGAGGCGCTGGACGAGGGCGTCGGCGAACCGGGCGAAGACCGCGCGCGGGACATCGAGCCGGATCACCTCGGCCTCGCCACCCTCCGCCGGCGTGAGCCCGGCCGCCGTCGCCGCAGCGCGGATCTTGTCGAGCGTGAAGCCGGTGGGGGCGACGATGTGGACGCTGTTGCGGTCATGGATGGGCGTCCGCACGCGCGCGCAGTCGGGGCAATGCATATCCGGGCTCCAGGATTCGGCGAACCAGCCGGGCGCGAGGCCCGGTCCGCTTCCCTACCCACCGGAGATTGACCGGAGGTGAACGCGGGCCTGGCTGGCGGCATGGCCGCCCCCCGCCCCGGGGCGGACCCGGCCGTTGGCCGCCGCCGCGCGCCGCGCAGCCATGCCCGGCGGGGGCTTTGATCCGGCGCGCCCGTCACGACATCCTGGGCACCAACGGAGCGCCAATCACGTGACCCCACCGAAGCCCACGGGCCGGTCGCATCTCGCGACGCTGAAGACCCTGCTGCCCTATCTCTGGCCCGCCGACGACCCGGCGCTGAAGCTGCGCGTGGTCGCGGCGCTGGTGTTCCTGGCGCTGGCGAAGGTGGCGACCGTCACCGTGCCGCTGGTGCTGGCGGCCGCGGTCGATGCGCTCGCCCCGCGCGAGGGGCTGGTCGCGGTGCCGATCGCGCTGGTGCTCGGCTACGGCCTGCTGCGCCTCGCCGCCTC
>CAZHMM010000268.1:0-4148 GCA_964533585.1 uncultured Elioraea sp. | reverse complement strand
CATCGCCGAGGTGCCCATCAGGATCGTATGGCCGTCGGGCGCGGCCTTGGCGACGAGATCCATGGCGATGTTGCCGCCGGCGCCGACGCGGTTGTCCACCACCACCGGCACGCCGAGCGCGCGTGATAGCGGCTCGGCCACCTTGCGGCTGTAGATGTCGGTGCCGGCGCCGTTCGGGAACCCGCCGATGATGGTGACCGGCCGGCCCTGGACCGGGAAGTTCTGCGCAAGCGCGGGCGCGGCGGTGACGGCGGCGAGTGCCATGCCGAGGAGAAGGCGGCGCGTCGGTGTCATCGGGACCTCCCAGGATCTGACGAAGGGCGTATTGTCCGTCTCCCGCGCCGCGTTGCAACCGAAGGTTCGCCGATGACCGTGCCGATGACCCTCCACTCAGCGCCCACGCTGGCCCGCGGCGGCAAGGCCGTCTACGGCGTGCCGCTCGGCATCCTGATGCTGGAGGCGCGTTTCCCGCGCATCCCGGGCGACATGGGCAACGGCACGACCTGGCCGTTCCCGGTGATGTACCGGGTGGTGAAGGGAGCGAGCCCCGAGCGCGTGGTGCTGGAGGGGGCGCGCGGGCTGTTCGAGGATTTCCTGCACGCCGCCGAGGACCTTGTCGCGCTCGGCTGCGAGGGCATCACCACCAATTGCGGCTTCCTCAGCCTGTTCCAGGCCGAGCTCTCGGCGCGGCTCGGCGTGCCGATCGCGACCTCCAGCCTGATGCAGGTGCCGATGGTGCAGGCGCTGCTGCCGCCCGGCAGGCGCGTCGGTGTGGTGACGGTGAGCGCCGGATCGCTGACGCCGGCGCATCTGCTCGCCGCCAACTGCCCGGAGGATCTGCCCTTCGTCGGCACCGAGAAGGGGCGCGAGTTCTTCCGCGTGCTGATCAAGGGCGAGAAGGACGACATGGATGTGGCGCTGGCACGCGAGGACATCCTGGAGGCCGGGCGCGAACTGGTGGCGCGTCACCCTGAGGTTGGCGCGATCGTGCTCGAATGCACCAACATGCCGCCCTATGCGGCGGCGCTGAGCGAGGCGGTCGGGCTGCCGGTGTTCGATATTTACAGCTTCATCACCTGGTTCCACGCCGGGCTCAGGCCCCGCGCGTTCGGCTGAGCCGGTTCAGCGCGAACAGGCCGCTCCGCCGAGCACGCAGAAGCGCGCGCAGTGCGGGTGGTTCAGTGAGACGGGCCGGGAGGCTTCGGCAAGCGTCGGGCCCAACTCGAACTGCGGGTCGTAGGGCAGCAGGGTGCAGGCGACGACCGCCGGCCGATCGGCGCCCTTCCGCTTCACCACCATGCGCGATGAGGCGCACATCACGCTCTCGGGGCTCTTGCCCAGGATGCCCCAGCAGGCCTCGGTGATCTCCGGGACGTCGGCGCCCGCGTCCATCTCGGGGAACAGCATCAGCGCAGCAGGATCGGTCGGGTCGATCGGGATCGCGTGGCGCGTGAACAGCTCGGCAAAGCCCGCGCGCAAGGTCGACTCGTCCTCGCCACCGAACGCGGCGCGGCCCGCGACGTGCACCGTGAAGCCTTCGCGTGCGAGCCAGACCAGCCCATCGAGCGCCTTGGCAAAGGTGCCCTCGCCGCGCTCGACGTCATGATGCGCTTGCTCGTAGTGGTCGAGACTGACGCGCATCACCAGCCGATCGGTGCCGAAGCGGTCGCGCAGGGCGAGGAGCGCGCGCGCCTTCTGGCGCAGCGGCGCCATCGCGTTGGTCAGCACGATCGCGCGGTATCGTGCGGGGCGCGCCAGCACATCCGCCAGCATCGCCGGCAGATCGCGGTTCATGAACGGCTCGCCGCCGGTGAAGCCGATCTCCTCCACCGGCAGGCCCGAGGCCTCCGCCTCGTCGAGATAGCCCGCCACCTCGTCCGCCGTCAGATAGGCCAGCGCATCGTTGGTCGGGCTGCTCTCGATGTAGCAGGTGCGGCAGGTGATGTTGCAGAGCGTGCCGGTGTTGAACCAGAGCGTGCGGAGCCCGGCGAGCGCGACGACGGCGCGCGGCTCACCCGTGGCGGTGACGCGCGGGTCGCGGAACTTCGCCGGATCGAGACGGGGGGCTGACTGGGGATGACGGCTGGACACGCGCAAACCTCGCCCATCTGGTGGCTGTCACCGACTCTGCCGCGGATTCGGCGCGGCCGCGCGCGCGGTTACGCTGGCGCGGCAGAAAATCTCGGCACTGTGAAAACGGCGCGCGCCCGGCGCGCAGCCTCACCGGCAGGGCATCCCTCGACATGATCGTTCACCAGCCCCATCGCCTGCATGAAGGCATAGACGGTGGTCGGGCCGACGAAGCCGAAGCCCGCGCGCTTCAGCTCCTTCGCCAGTGCCGCCGAGTGCTTCGTGTTGCCGAGCGCGGCGAGCGCCTCGCGCGTCATGCGCGCTGGGCGCTCGTGGGGTGGCGGTTCGAAGCGCCAGACGAAGCCAGCGAGCGAGTCGTGACGCTCGATCAGCCCGAGCGCGGCGCGGGCGTTGGCGATCGCCGCCTCGATCTTGCCGCGGTGGCGCACGATGCCGGCATCGCCCAGCAGGCGGGTGACGTCCGCCTCGCCGAACCGAGCGACGGCCTCGATCTCGAAGCCGGCGAAGGCGCGGCGGAAGTTCTCGCGCTTGCGCAGGATGGTCAGCCAGGAGAGGCCGGACTGGAACCCCTCCAGCACCAGCTTCTCGAACAGGCGGCGGTCATCGGCGACCGGGAAGCCCCATTCGTGGTCGTGATAGGCGACGTAGAGCGGGTCCTCGCCGCACCACCAGCAGCGTTGGCCGGCGCTCATCGGAACCGCGCCGGGCTGTAGGGGGCGGGGTCGATCACCGGCGCGCGCTTCGCGAGCAGATCGGCGACCAGCGCGGCCGTCTTCGGCGCCGAGGCGAGCCCGACATGGCCGTGGCCGAAGGCATGGATCACGTCGGCGCAGCCGCTTGCCGGGCCGATCACCGGCAGCCCGTCGGCGATCGAGGGCCGATGCCCCATCCAGAGCGACAGCCGCTCGGCCGGCAGATCACGCGGCAGGCCCGGCAGCAGCCTGAGCGCGAGCTGCTTCAGCACCTCGGCGCGGCGCCAGTTCGGCTCGGCCTCGATCGAGGCCAGCTCCACCTGGCCGGCGACGCGCAACCCGTGCGCGGTCGGCGTCAGTGGCGTGCGCGCATCCCCGATCATCACCGGCGTGCGCACGGTGGCCTCCGGATCGCGGATGACGACGTGGTAGCCGCGCTCGCTCTCGAGCGGCACGCGGTCGCCGAGCGCGGCGGCGAGCGGCTTGCCGTGCGCGCCGGTGGCGATCACCGCACGGTCGGCCGCGATCTCGCCCGCGTCGGTCCGCACGGCGCTGAGCCGGCCGCTCCCGATCGCGAAGCCGGTCGCGCGGCCGCGGACCTGCGTCGCCCCGAGCGCGCACGCGGCGGCGACATAGGCGGCGACCAGCGCCCCTGGATCGAGCACGTGGGCGGCATCCTCGATCAGCAGGGCGAAGGTGTAGTCGCGCGACAGCGCCGGCTCGCGCTGGTGCAGTTCCTCGGCCGAGAGCTCGATCCAGCGGATGCCGGCCTCGCGCCGGAGCCGCCAGCCGAGCGCATCCGCCTCGAACGCTGCGCGGTCGCGCCAGGCGTAGAGGTGGCCCACACGCGCGATCAGTGCTGACGCGTTTGCCTCCGCCGCGAGCGACTCGTGGCGCGCGACCGCGTCGTGCAGCAGCGCAGCGAGGGCACGGCTGGTGCGTTCGACCTTCGGCACGGTGGCATTGGCGCGCAGGAACACCGCCAGCCACGGCGCGAGCCGCGGCAGGAAACGCCAGCGGATGGTCAGCGGTCCGAGCGGATCGGCGAGAAACCCGGGTACCTTCTTCCAGATCCCCGGCACGCCCATCGGCACCACGCTCTCGGGGCTGATCCAGCAGGAGTTGCCGTAGCTCGCCGCCTGCTGTCCGCCAGGCTCGCCCGGTTCGAGGATCGTCACGCGATGGCCCTCGCGCGCGAGCGTCAGCGCGGCCGCCGCGCCGACCGCGCCGGCGCCGATCACCACCACATGGTCGGGCATCGACTTCAGTCCTTGACGTGAAGGGCACGCAGGGGCCCGGAAAGCGCCACCCTAGCGCGGCGCTCCGGTGCGGCAAGGCGCCTCAGCGCTGCACCGGCGTGCCGGC
>CAZHMM010000267.1:0-4165 GCA_964533585.1 uncultured Elioraea sp. | reverse complement strand
AGCGGCCCGTGCCCCCGGCCATAGCCGGGGGCCGAGGCCATCGCCATCAGCACGTAGTGGCGCGCGCGGATCACCGACTCGCGCAAGGCCATTCCCTGCGCGAGGCCCGCCGCGATCGCCGAGGCGAGCGTGCAGCCAGTGCCGTGCGTGTGGCGCGTCTCGACGCGCGCGCTCTCGAAGCTCTCCATGCCCTCGGGCGTGGCGAGCAGGTCGGTCACCCGCTCGCCCGGCAGGTGTCCGCCCTTCACCAGCACGGCGCGCGCGCCGAGCGCGAGCAGCGCCCCGGCCGCGCGGCGCATCCCGTCGAGATCGAGGATCGCCGCGCCCGAAAGCGCCTCGGCCTCGGGCACGTTGGGCGTGAGCACGGCCGCGCGCGGCAGCAGGAGCCGCGTCAGCGCATCGACCGCGCTCGCCTCCAGCAGCCGATGCCCGCCCTTCGCCACCATCACCGGATCGACCACGACCGGCACCGGCGGGTCGAGCTGCGCCAGCTCCTCCGCCACCGCCTCGATCACGGCCGCGTCGTGCAGCATGCCGGTCTTGACCGCATCGACGCCGAGATCGGCGATCACCACGTTCATCTGCTCGCGGATGAAGCCTGGCGGGATCGGCAGGACGTTGGCCACCCCTTCCGTGTTCTGGGCGGTGAGCGCGGTGACCGCGGTCATGGCGAAGCCGTCGAGCGCGGTGACCGCCTTGATGTCCGCCTGGATCCCGGCGCCGCCGCCGGAGTCCGAGCCGGCGACGATCAGCACGCGGCCCTTCACGCCGCCTCCTCGTGACCGATCACGCCCTCGATCACACCGACCAGCGCGTCGACCACGCGCTCCATCAGCGCCTCGTCCTCGGCCTCGGCCATCACGCGCACCAAAGGTTCGGTGCCGGAACGGCGGATCAGCAGCCGCCCGCGCCCGCTCAGCGCGGCCTCGGCCTCGGCGACGGCGCGGCGCACGGACGGGTGTTCGAGCGGCGAGACGCCCTTGTGGCGCACATTGCGCAGACGCTGCGGCAGCGGATCGAACTGGCGGCAGACGGCGGAGGCCGGCTTGCCGGTGGCGACGATCACCGCCAGCACCTGCAAGGCGGCGACCAGCCCGTCGCCGGTGGTGGCGAAGTCCGACAGGATGACGTGGCCCGACTGCTCGCCGCCCAGGTTGAACCCGGCCTCGCGCATCCGCTCGGCGACGTAGCGGTCGCCGACATTGGTGCGCTCGAGCCCCAGGCGCCGCGCGGCCAGGAACCGCTCCAGCCCCATGTTGCTCATCTGCGTCGCCACCACGCCGCCGCCCGTCAGCCGGCCGCTGCGCGCCCAGGCATCGGCGATCAGCGCGAGCAGCTGGTCGCCGTCCACCACCTGCCCCGTCTCGTCGGCCAGGATCAGCCGGTCGGCGTCGCCGTCGAGCGCGATGCCGAGATCGGCCCCCTGCGCCACCACCTGCGCGCGCATGTGCTCGGGCACGGTCGAGCCGCAATCGCGGTTGATGTTGAACCCGTCGGGCTTGACCGCGAGCGGGATCACGCTGGCACCAAGCTCGGACAGGATCAGCGGCGCGACCTTGTAGGCCGCGCCGTTGGCGCAATCGACGACGATGCGCAGCCCGTCGAGGCGGAGCCCGCGCGGGAAGGTCGCCTTCGCCGCCTCGATGTAGCGGCCGGCCGCATCCTCCAGCCGCTGCGCGCGGCCGAGTTCGGCGGGCGGGGCGAGCGCCTCGGCCAGCGCGCCGTCCTCCATCAGCCGCTCGATCTCGGCCTCGGTGCTGTCGGAGAGCTTCCAGCCATCCGGGCCGAACAGCTTGATGCCGTTGTCCTCGAAGCTGTTGTGGCTGGCCGAGATCATCACGCCGAGATCGGCGCGCAAGCTGCGCGTCAGCATGGCGATCGCCGGGGTCGGCAGCGGGCCGACCAGCATCACGTCCATGCCCATCGAGATGAAGCCGGCCGTCAGCGCCGGCTCGACCATGTAGCCGGAGAGGCGGGTGTCCTTGCCGATCACCACGCGATGGCGGTGCGCGGGATCGGCGTGGCGGAACGCGACGGCGGCCGCCTGGCCGAGCAGCAGCGCGGTGCCCGCCTCCATCGGCGGGGTATTGGCGCGGCCGCGCACGCCGTCCGTGCCGAACAGCCGCCGCGTGATGCCCTTGCCGCCGTCCATCGCCGTCTCCTCCGCTCGGGCCCCGCTCAGCCGCCCGCGATCGCGCGCCAGACCTTCAGCGCCTGCACCGTCTCGGCCACGTCATGCACCCGCAGGATTGAGGCTCCGTTTATCGCCGCCCAGAGTGCCGCCGCCAAGCTCCCCGGCAGGCGCTGCCTCGGATCGGGCGCATCACCGAAGCGGCCGATGAAGCTCTTGCGCGACACGCCGACCAGCAGGGGCAGGCCGAAGCCACGGAACAGCCTGAGCCGGCGCAGCAGCTCGAGATTGTGCTCGCCGGTCTTGGCGAAGCCGATGCCGGGATCGAGGATGATGCGGCTGCGCGCGATCCCGGCCTGCTCGGCCAGGACGATGCGGTCGGCCAGTTCGTCGTGCACGTCGAGCGCGACGTCGGCATAGGTGGCGAGCGCGTTCATGGTCGCCGGCGTGCCGCGCATGTGCATCAGCACGACCGGACAGTCGGCGGCGGCGATCACCCCGGCCGCCGCCGGGTCGTGGGTGAGCCCGGAGACGTCGTTGACGATGCGCGCGCCGGCGGCCAGCGCCGCCTGCATGGTGGCGGCGTTGCGCGTATCGACCGAGACCGGCGCGCGCCGGCCCAGCGCCGCGACCACGCGAACGATCCGGCCGATCTCCTCGGCGGGCGGGATGCGCTCGGCGCCCGGCCGGGTGCTCTCGCCGCCGATGTCGAGGATGTCGGCGCCGGCGGCCAGCATCGCCTCGCCGGCGCCGATTGCATCCTCGGGCCGGAAGTGATCGCCGGCATCGGAGAAGCTGTCGGGGGTGACGTTGATCACGCCCATCACCAGCGGCCGATCGGTCGGCAGGCCGGGCAGGATCGGCGACGGCACGGCATCGCAGGCTGCGGCCAGCGCGGCCCAGGCAGCCGGCACCTGGCTCACCACGCGATCCTCGATCACGCGCGCGCCCTCACGGACGATCAGCCGGCTCGCGCCGCCCGGCAGCGGCTCGACATAGCGCCGGGGCAAGCCGGCTCAGGCGTTCGGCTGCGGCTGCGGCCCGAGCGCGCCCGCCGCGCCGCCCGATTTCGGGATGCGCCCGGAGGTCGGCACGGAGGCGCGCCGCTGGTCCGGCTGCGGCGCCTCCTCGGCCGGCTTGCGGACGATCTCCTCGCCGGCGAGCAGCGCCTTGATCTCCTCGCCCGACAGCGTCTCGAACTCCAGCAGGCCCTTGGCGAGGGTATCGAGGTCGTCGCGCCGCTCGGTCAGCACGCGCATCGCCGTGCCATAGGCCTCGTCGATGATCCGCTTGATCTCGCGGTCGATCTCCTGCGCCGTCGCCTCGGAGATGTTCTTCGACTGGGTGACGGAATGGCCGAGGAACACCTCCTGGCTGTTCTCGCCATAGGCCATCATGCCGAGCTTGTCGGACATGCCCCACTCGGTGACCATCCGCCGCGCCTGGTCGGTCGCCATCTTGATGTCGCCGGCGGCACCGTTGGAGACGCGGTCGGCGCCGAACACGAGCTCCTCCGCCGCGCGCCCGCCCATCGCCATGGCGAGTTCCTGAAGCAGCTTGGACTTGTGCTTCGAGTAGCGGTCGCCCTCCGGCAGCGACATCACGAGCCCAAGCGCGCGGCCGCGCGGGATGATCGTCGCCTTGTGGACGGGATCGCATTCCGGCATCGACAGCGCCACGAGCGCATGCCCCGCCTCGTGGTAGGCGGTCATGCGCTTCTCCTCCTCGCTCATCACGAGCGACTTGCGCTCCACCCCCATCAGGACCTTGTCCTTGGCGGCCTCGAACTCGGCCATGCCGACGACGCGCTTGCCGTTGCGCGCGGCCAGCAGCGCCGCTTCGTTGACGAGGTTGGCGAGATCGGCGCCCGAGAAGCCGGGCGTGCCGCGCGCCAGCACCTTGGGATCGACATCGGCCGCCAGCGGCACCTTGCGCATGTGCACGCGCAGGATCTTCTCGCGCCCGTTCACGTCCGGGTTCGGCACCACCACCTGGCGGTCGAAGCGGCCGGGGCGCAGCAGCGCCGGGTCGAGC
>CAZHMM010000266.1:0-4238 GCA_964533585.1 uncultured Elioraea sp. | reverse complement strand
CGCGTCCGCGCGGTCGAGGGCGAGGCGGACGCGGCCGCGGCGCTGCGCCGCGCCGCCAACGCCGCCGGGCTCGCCCCGCGCCTCGCCGTCGCGACGCGCGACCTCGCCGCGCGGCCGCTGCTGCCCGCCGAACTCGCGGGCGTCGAGGCGGTGGTGCTCGATCCGCCGCGCGACGGCGCGCGCGCGCAGGCCGCGGCGCTGGCGGAGGCGACGCTGCGGCGGATCGTCTATGTCTCGTGCAATCCGGCGGCGCTCGCACGCGATGCGCGCCTGCTCGCCGGCGGCGGCTGGCGGCCGCTCCGCGCCACCCCGATCGACCAGTTCCTCTGGTCGGGACATCTCGAATGCGTCGTGCCGTTCTCGCGCTGATCCTGCTTGCCGGCTGCGCGCACGAGCCCGCGCGCTTCCTCGCCGATGTCGAGGCCGGGCCGGGGCCCTCGGCGCTGAAGGACGCGACGCCCGCGCCGACGCGCGAGGCCTTCGCCGTGCCCGGCACCGAGGCCGATCTCTACCGCCCCGCCACACCGGCGCGCGCGCGGATCGTTCTGGTGCCCGGACTGTCCGAGGCGGGGCGGCGCGATGCCCGGCTCGTGCCCTTCGCCGAGAGCCTCGCCCGCGTCGGCTTTCTCGTCGTCGTGCCGGACCTGCCGGCAGCGCGCCGCCTGTCGGCCGACGCCTCGGATGCCGCGGCGGTGGCGGCCGCGGTGCTGGCGCTGCCCGACAGCCCCGGCCCGGCCGGGCTCGCAGCGATCTCCTACGCCGCCGGGCCTGCCTTCCTCGCCGCGCTGCGCCCCGAGGTCGCCGCGCGGCTCGACGTCATCGCCACCCTCGGCGCCTATCACGACACCGAGGCGATGCTGACCTTCCTCGTCACGGGAGCGTATCGTGCGCCCGGCGCGGCGGAGTGGCGGCTCGGCACGCCGCGGCCCGAGGCGCTGTGGCTGTTCGTGCTGGCCAACGCGGCCGCGCTGCCCGATCCGCGCGACGTCGCCTGGCTGCGCCGCACCGCCGAGGCGCGGCTCGCGCGCCGGCCAGGGCCCCCCGAAGCCCAAGCCGGCGCGGCGGCGCGGGCGGCGCTGGCGCTGGCCGACGAACGCGACCCCGACGCGGTGCCCCGCCGGATCGCTGGCCTGCCGGAGGTGCTGCGCGCGGCGCTGGCCCGCCTCAACCTTGCCGACAGCGCGCTCGGCGGGCTCGGTGTCTGCGCGATCCTGGTGCACGGCACGCGCGACCCGGTGATCCCCTGGACCGAGAGCGTGCGGCTCGCCCGCGCCCTGCCGCGCGCGCGGCTGCATCTCGTGCCGGGCCTCGATCATGTCGATCCCGCCGGGCTCTCGCTCGGCGGACGGCTCGCGCTGCTCCAGGCGGCCGAGGATCTGCTCGCCGCGCGCGACGGCGCGGATCCCTGCGCGCGGGACTGAACCTCACGCCCGCGTGACGGCGCGATTGACTCGCCGCCACCCGCGCCCAGTATCGGAGGTGTTGAGGACGAACAGCTTGGGCCCCCGTTCAGGGCACCGGGCCGCAGAACGACAAGAACGGTCATCCCGCCACCCCGTTGTCCGAAAGGAATGGACACCGTGAACGTGAAGACCCCGGCGACGATCGCGCCCGCGCAGGTGAGCGAGCGCCGCCCGACGCGCGAGGAGGCCGAAGCCGCCGTGCGCACGCTGCTGCTCTGGGCGGGCGATGACCCGACGCGCGAGGGCCTGGTGGACACCCCGGCGCGCGTCGTGCGCTCCTACCAGCAGTTCTTCTGCGGCTACGAGACCGATCCGGACGAGCTGCTCGCGCGCACCTTCGAGGAGACCGACGGCTACGACGAGATGGTGCTGCTGCGCGACATCCGGCTCGAGAGCTACTGCGAGCATCACATGGTGCCGATCATCGGCCGCGCGCATGTCGCCTACCTGCCGCACAAGCGCGTGGTCGGCATCAGCAAGCTCGCCCGCGTGGTCGAGGCCTACGGCAAGCGGTTGCAGATCCAGGAGAAGCTCACCGCGCAGATCGCCAACACGATCAACGACGTGCTCCAGCCGAAAGGTGTGGCCGTGGTGATCGAGGCCGCGCACCAGTGCATGACGACGCGCGGCATCCACAAGCCCGGCGTGTCGATGGTGACCAGCCGGATGCTCGGCGCGTTCCGCGACGATCCGACGACGCGGCGCGAGTTCCTGGCGATGATCAGCATGGGCGGCACCTCCGCCCGCGTCGCCGACGAGGCGTAGCGCTACTGCGCGTCGCCCGACGGCGCGCTGATCAGCCGCTCGACGAAGGCGGAGCCCGGCGCATCCCGGCGCACGCCCTCGTCGAGCGCGGCGGCGAGCGCGCTCAGCGTCAGCAGGGCGAACAGCAGGGGCGGGATCAGACGGACCATGGACCAGGCTTCCAGCGTGTCGGCGCACAGTCGGCGACACAGGTTGCAGATTGGTTTCCTCGTCCCGGCAGAGCCATGCAATTCCGGGAACGGAGACAGCATGGCCGCGCGGGGCGCGGCCGGCATGTGAGGCCTGTCACAACACGGACGCTGTGCAACGGCGCGATCCGGGGCATGCTGCGCCCCCATGGAGACGATCGCGTTCCTCACCGAACCCGCGCCACCCTATGGCGAGGTGCAGAGACTCCACCCGCGCATCCGCCGCATCGTGGTGCGCAACCCCGGCCCCTTCACCTATCACGGCACGAATACCTGGATCCTCGGCGCCGGCCGGGTCGCCGTGATCGACCCGGGGCCGGACGATCCGGCGCATCGCCGCGCCCTGCTCGACGCGCTGAAGGGCGAGACCGTGACGCATATCCTGGTCACGCACAGCCACCAGGACCACGCGCCGGGCGCCGCTCCGCTCGCCGCCGCCACCGGCGCGCCGGTGCTCGGCTGGGGCCACCCGCAGGCCGAGCGCACGGTCGGCATCACCACCGGCCATCCGCCCTTCCTGCCGGACGAGATCCTCGCCGAGGGCGACACGGTGACGGGCGAGGGCTGGCGGCTCGCGGTGCTGCACACCCCGGGCCACGCCTCCGACCATCTCTGCTACGCGCTCGCCGACGAGGGCGTGCTGTTCAGCGGCGACCACGTCATGCCGTGGTCGACCAGCATGGTCGCGCCGCCGGACGGCGACATGGCCGCCTACATGGCGAATCTGCGCCGCATGCTCGACCGGCCCGAGCAGACCTTCCTGTCCGGCCACGGCCCGCCGATCACCGACCCGCGGCCGCATGTCGCGGCGCTGCTGCGCCACCGCGAGGAGCGCGAGGCGGGCATCCTCGCCGCGCTTGCCGCCGGCGCGGCGACGGTGGAGGCGATCGTCGCCGCGCTCTATCCGGCGCTGGCCGAGCCGCTGCGCCCGGCCGCGGCCAAGACCGTGCGCGCGCATCTGCTCAAGCTCAGGGGCGAGAACCGGCTGGCCGACCCCGCGATCGCGCTATAGCGGCGGCACGCGGACCAGGTTCGGGCCGGTCTCGCGCCAGAGCGGCGCGAGACGCGCGGCGCGCGCGGCCGCATCCGCCGCCAGCCAGTCGGCCACCTCGCGCAGCACCACGCGCTGCGGCAGCGCGAGATCGAGCGTGGCCGCCTCGGCGAGCGGGATCCAGCGCAGGAACTCGAGCTCGCCATTGCCGCTGAGCTCGCCCGAGGCGCGCTCGGCCGGGGCGAGCAGGAAGCGGGCGTCGAAGCGGATCGGGCTCGCGCTCGGCGTGATCAGCCGGCAGAGCGGCGCCAGCGCATCGGCCGCCGGCAGGAAGCCGCCGGCGGCGAAATGCGCCCAGCCGCCGCGCGGCAGGCGGGCGCCGCGCGGGGCTGGCGCGGCGAGCCGCAGTCCGGTCTCCTCGAAGGTCTCGCGGATCGCGGCGGCGGCGAGCGCGGTGGCGAGCGGGCCGAACGACGCGGCCAGCGTGGACGGCGGCGGCGCGGCGAAGGCGACCCGGTGATCGGCCGGATCGACCCGCCCGCCGGGGAACACCAGGCGGTTGGGCATGAAGCGGTGCGCGCCGCTGCGCACGCCCATCAGCACGGCCGGGCCGTCCACGGTCTCGCGCAGCAGCACCAGGCTCGCGGCGGCGCGCGGGCGGACGGCGCGGGTGCCGGGCGGGCGTGGCGGACGGGTGGGGAGGGGCAGGGCGGTCTCGGTCACGCGGTCACGCTAGGCCGGCCATCCGGAGGCGTCCATCCGGCCCCTTGCCGAGCCTGCCCCGCGATGGCACGCAGCCGCCATGCGCCGAGACCCTCCGCCGCGCGATCG
>CAZHMM010000265.1:0-4245 GCA_964533585.1 uncultured Elioraea sp. | reverse complement strand
CCCCGAGTGGCAGCATTCTTTGGGGGGCTGCCGCGCCGACCGCAGCGGGGAGGAGCCGGGTCGTGCGCCATGGACCAGTGCGGTCCGTCGAGGCGCATTTACGCAGCAAAGGGTTTCCGATGCGTTGCTGTGGATCATGAGCGAGGTTTCAGGCCGAAACCTCACGCGTCTGTGATCACGGACGCCATCGCCTGACTCGGAACAAAGCGTGGACAGTCACCACGCGATCCGATGCGACGGCTCGGCTGCCCTGTGCTAAGGAGCGCGAAGACGCGGCCGCCCGCCATCACCCGAGGTTGAGCCCCGAGACAGCAGGACAGAGACGGACATGGACAAGAACAAGGCGCTCGACCAGGCGCTCCAGCAGATCGAGCGGGCCTTCGGCAAGGGCTCGGTGATGCGCATGGGCGGGCGCGACACCGCCGAGGCGATCGAGGTGATCCCCACCGGCTCGCTCGGGCTCGACCTTGCGCTCGGCATCGGCGGCATCCCGCGCGGCCGCATCATCGAGATCTACGGGCCGGAGAGCTCGGGCAAGACCACGCTGGCGCTGCACTGCGTCGCCGAGGCGCAGAAGCGCGGTGGCACCTGCGCCTTCATCGATGCCGAGCACGCGCTCGATCCGGTCTATGCCCGCAAGCTCGGCGTCGATGTCGACAACCTGCTGATCAGCCAGCCCGACTCGGGCGAGCAGGCCCTCGAGATCGCCGACACGCTGGTCCGGTCCGGCGCGATCGACGTGCTGGTGGTCGACTCGGTTGCCGCCCTCGTTCCGCGCGCCGAGCTTGAGGGCGAGATGGGCGACAGCCATGTCGGGCTGCACGCGCGGCTGATGAGCCAGGCACTGCGCAAGCTGACCGGCAGCGTGAGCCGCAGCCGCACCACGCTGATCTTCCTCAATCAGATCCGCCTGAAGATCGGCGTGATGTTTGGCAACCCGGAGACAACGACGGGCGGCAACGCCTTGAAATTCTACGCTTCGATCCGGATGGAGATCCGCCGTATCGGCGCGATCAAGGACCGCGACGAGGTGGTCGGCAACCAGACCCGGGTGAAGGTGGTGAAGAACAAGCTCGCCCCGCCCTTCCGCCAGGTCGAGTTCGACATCACTTATGGCGAGGGTATCAGCAAGACCGGAGAACTCGTTGATCTTGGGGTAAAAGCCGGGGTCGTCGAGAAGTCCGGGGCGTGGTTCAGCTACGATTCGCAGCGGATCGGCCAGGGCCGCGAGAACGCCAAGGGCTTCCTGCGCGACCATCCGGAGGTCGCGGCGAAGATCGAGGAGCGCATCCGTGCCCAGGCCGGCATGGTCGCGAACGCGCTGATGGCCGAGGGCGGCGAGGAGGCCGAGGCGGCCGAATAGCCCCGATCACGGCAGGGCGGCGATCTCAGCCGGCCGGGACCAGCCGCCGCCGAGCGCGCGGTAGAGCGCGACCGCGGCGAGATACCGGGTCAGGTCGGCCTGCGAGAGCTGGTCGGTCGCGGTGAGCAGCGTCTGCTGCGCCTGAAGCACGGCGACGAAGTCGCTCTCGCCGGCGTTCCAGCGCACCTCGGCGATCGCATAGGCACGCTCGGCCGCCTCAAAGGCGGTGCGCCGCAGCGCGTGGGCCTCGCGGGCGGCGCGCGAGATCGCCAGCGCGTCCTCGACCTCCTGATACGCGGTCAGGATCGAGGCGGCGTAGCCGTGGCCGAGCTCGCGCATGCGCGCGGTCGCGCGGTCCTCGGCCGCGGCGAGCCGGCCACCCTGGAACACCGGCGCCAGGATCGAGGCCGAGATCACCGTCAGCAGCCGCTCCATGGTGAACAGCCCGGCGAGATCCGGGGCCAGCCGATCGGCCGAGGCCGTCAGCCGCAGCCCGGGGTAGCGCGCGGCGCGGGCGGCCTCGGCATCGAACCCGGCCGAGACGAGCTGGGCCTCGGCGCGGGCGAGGTCGGGGCGGCGGGCGAGCAGATCGGTCGGCAGCCCTGCCTCCACCGGCGGCAGGGCGAGCGGGGCGAGCGAGCGCGCGGCGACCGCGAGCTGGTCCGGGCGGCGGCCGAGCAGCATGGCGAGCGCGTGGCGCTGCTGCGCCTCCTGCCCGGCGAGGTCGGCCAGTTGCGCCTCCTGCGAGGCCACCGCGCTCAGCTGGCGCTGGATGTCGAGCTCCGAGGCGCCGCCGGCGCCCGCCTGGGCCTGGACGATGCCGAGGATGCGCCGCGCCGCGACCAGCGTCTCGCCGGCGAGGTCGCGCCGGGCCCGGATCGCGACCAGCTGGAAATAGGTCGCCGCCGTCGCCGCCGTGATCGAGAGTGCCAGCGCATCGCGGTCGAACCCGCTCGCCAGCAGATCGACCTCGCCCGCGCGCGCGTTGGCGCGCAGCCGGCCCCAGAGATCGGCGTCCCACGAAACCGTCCCGCCGACCGAGAGGCTGGTGCTGCCGCCGCCGCTGCCGCGCCGGCGCGACGCGCCACCGCCGAGATCGAGCCAGGGGAACAGCGGTGCCGCGTCGATGCGCGCCCCGGCCTCGGCCTGGAGCACCCGCTCGGCGGCGGCGCGCAGGTCCTGGTTGGTCTCGCGCGCCGCGAGGATCAGCGCGTCGAGCTCCGGGCTGCCGAAGCGCTGCCACCACGCCGCATCGGGCCATACGGCCAGGCTGTCGACCGGCGCGTTGGCGAACTGATCGGCCGCGCCGAGCGTGTAGACCGGCAGCGGGATGCGGGCGCAGCCGGTGGCGGCGAACGCGGCCACGAGCAGCAGCGCGGCGCGGCGCTGCATCACTCGTTCGCCAGCGCCCGTACCGGATCGAGCCCGGCCGCCTTGCGCGCCGGCAGGAAGCCGGCCGCGAGGCCGGTGAGACAGGCCGAGGCGAGTGCGAGCACGACGGTGAGCGGCTCGACCACGATCGGCCAGGCGAGCGCCTCCAGCACGGAGGTTCCCGCGAGCCCGATCGCGACGCCGACCAGCCCGCCCGCGGTGCAGATCATCAGCGCCTCCAGGCTGAACTGGCGCAGCACGTCGCGCCGGCGCGCGCCGACGGCCATGCGCAGCCCGATCTCGCGCGTCCGCTCGGTGACGCTGACCAGCATGATGTTCATCACGCCGATCCCGCCCACCAGCAGCGAGACGAGGGCGATCGCGCCGAGCATGGCGGTCGCGCCATCGCGCGAGGCGGTGACGGTGGCGAGGATCTGCGCGGTGTTGCGCACCTGGAAGTCGATCGCGCCGTGCCGTTCCGCGAGCAGCGCGGTCACCGCCTCCTGGGTCGCATCGACCTGCCGCGTGTCTGCCACCTGGATCGTGATGCTCTGCACGTGGCGCTGGCCGTGCAGGCGCAGGCTCGCGGTGGAGAGGGGGACGAACACCACGTCGTCCTGGTCGCGCCCCCAGGAATTGGCGCCGCGCGCCTCCAGCAGGCCGATCACCTGGAACGGCACGTTGTTCAGCAGCACATAGCCGCCGAGCGGATCGGCATCCGGGAACAGGTTGCGCGCCACCGTCTGGCCCAGCACCGCGACCGCGGCGTAGCGCGCGATCTCCGGCTCGCCGAAGAACGCGCCGCGCGCGAGCGGCCAGTTGCGCACCAGCGGCAGCTCGGGCGTGGTCGCCTGCGCGGTGGTGCGCACATCGTTGCCGGCAGCGCGCAGCGTAACGGAGCTGGAATACTCCGAGATCGCGGCGCGCACGTTCGCCAGCGCCGTGATCGCGACGCGATCCGCGTCGATCAGCGTGGCGGTGACGCCGTCGGCCGAGCGGACGTTGCGCGCGCCCGCGGTGATGGTGAGCAGGTCGGGGCCGAGATGGCTCAGCCGTTGCAGCATCGCCTCCTTCTCGCCGTTGCCGATCGCCAGCATGATGATCACCGAGGCGATGCCGATGACGATGCCGAGCAGCGTCAGCGCGGTGCGCAGGATGTTGGCGCCGAGCGCGCGCGTCGCTGTCCGCAGCGTGTCGAGCGCGCGCGGCGCGCCGCCGTCGGGCCGTGCCGGGTCGCCGGCGGTCGCCGGCAGCCGCGGCACGGTACCGCTGTCGGAGACGATGCGCCCGTCGCGCAGGCGGATCTGCCGCTCCGCCTGTTCGGCGAGCTCCTCGGCGTGGGTGACCAGGATGATGGTGTGCCCCGCGCGGTGCAGCTCGTGCAGGATCGCCATCACCTCGGCGCCGGTGCGGGAGTCGAGCGCGCCGGTGGGCTCGTCGGCGAGGATGATGTCGCCGCCGTTCATCAGCGCGCGCGCGATCGAGACGCGCTGCTGCTGCCCGCCGGAGAG
>CAZHMM010000264.1:0-4275 GCA_964533585.1 uncultured Elioraea sp. | reverse complement strand
AGGCGGGCCGCGTGACTCAAACCAAACAGCCTCCGACGAACTCGGGGCGGTTCATCACCACCATCCCCCGAACCCACACCCGTCCGCGTGTCGGACGCCATCGTGATGTCCGACGACCGCGCCAGCGTCTCCCCCGGTGGCACGTGTTGAATCCGGCGTGTGAACGGACCACCCCACGAACACATGACCCGCGCAGGAAGGCACGCTCACGAAACGGTGTGCGCGAGATGCATCAAACCTGCGGAACGGCCCGGGAACAGAATCAATCATTGTTGCAACGGGTGCGCGCCGAGAGTTAGGCTTCCTCATCGCGAGCGGTCGTCCTCCCCGATGCGACCCGCGACGACGCTTATGACCTGGGGATCGGTCGGACGCGCCTTGTGGCGCCGGGTCCGCGATGTTTTGTGCCGACCACGCAACGCCGGAAACCGGAGGAGCGCGCATGCCAGTCAACCCGACCTTTCCCGGCGTCTATATCGAGGAGGTCCCATCCGGCGTGCGCACCGTCGTCGGCGTCGCGACCTCGATCGGCGCCTTCGTCGACGGCTTCGCGCGCGGCCCGCAGAACGTCGCCGTGCGCGTGTTCGGAATGGCCGACTTCACGCGCGAGTTCGGCGGACTGAACCGCGACAGCCCGGGCAGCTATGCCGTCCGGCAGTTCTTCGAGAACGGCGGCTCCGAGGCACACGTCGTGCGCGTCGCCTCCGACGACGCCGATCCGGCCGAAGCAACGCTCACCGACGGCGCGGTCGGCGATGCCGGGGCGGCCGACATGCTCACCATCACCGCCGGCAGGCAGCTGCGTGGACAGTTCTTCCCCGATCCGGGCCTCTGGGGAAACAACCTCTTTGTCGAGGTGGACTACGACTGCGCCAACAGCGAAACCCAGTTCAACCTGACGATCAGCGAGATCGTCGAAGTCGGCGGACGGCGCACGACCGCGCGAACCGAAACCTTCCGCAACCTCACGCTGACCGCGGACGCCGAGCACAGCGCCGATGCGGTGGTGAACGAACGCTCACGCCTGGTAAACGTCGAGATGACGGGCACGGCGTCCGACCGCCCCGCCTCCTCCGCCACGCTCGGCGTGGCACTGCCGGCCGCCCCAGCCGCGGCCGCGGCGACGCTCGCGCTCTCGGTGAATGGCGGATCGGGCCCGCTCGCCTTCAACATCGACAAGCCGGCCGATATCGGCTGGGCACAGCTCCGCCCGCTGCTCGAATCGGGCATCCGCGGCACCGCGCGCACCGCCGGACTCGCGGCCGCCGTCCGCGACACCCTCGCCGGTGCGACCGCGCGGCTGCTCGGCAACGGCAGCACCGCGACACCGTTCCGCTTCCATGTCGTGCCCGGCCGCGGCGGCGCCGCACCGCTCGACGCGCGACTGGCCTTCGCCGGCGCCGATGTCGACGATGTCGGGCTCGGCGCAGGGGCGCTCGCCAATGACGGGCTCTACCGCCTCGCCGGCGGCGCCGACGGAACGCTGCCGGTCGCCGACACGGCCCTGACCGGTGACGCGGCGACCAAGACCGGCCTCTACGCGCTCGAGGATGTCGACCTGTTCAACATCCTCTGCATCCCGCGCGCGGCCGACCTGGCGGCGAGCGCGATGCGCGCGGTCTACAGCGAGGCGATCGGCTACGCCGAGCGCCGCCGAGCCTTCGTGCTGGTCGACATCCCCGCCGGCGTGAACGATCTCGACCGCGCGCTCGCCTGGCTGACCGACAACGAGGTGTTGCGTCATCGCAACGCTGCGGTGTTCTTCCCGCGCAACCGGGTTCCCGACCCGCTGAACGGCAACCGGCCGCGCGCGATCGGCAGCTCCGGCACGGTCGCCGGGCTGTTCGCCCGCACCGACGCCTCGCGCGGCGTCTGGAAGGCGCCGGCCGGCACCGATGCGCGGCTGCGCAACGTCGACAGCCTCGACTACCTGCTGACCGACCCGCAGAACGGCGTGCTCAACCCGCTCGGCGTGAACTGCCTGCGCACCTTCCCGATCTACGGCACGGTCGCCTGGGGCAGCCGCACGCTGGAGGGCGCCGACGCGCTCGCCTCGGACTGGAAGTACATCCCCGTGCGCCGCTTCACCCTGTTCCTCGAGGAGTCGCTGTTCCGCGGCACCAAGTGGGTGGTGTTCGAGCCCAATGACGAGCCGCTCTGGGCCCAGATCCGCCTCAATCTCGGCGCGTTCATGCAGAGCCTGTTCCGCCAGGGCGCGTTCCAGGGTGCGACCCCGCGCGATGCGTTCTTCGTCAAGTGCGATGGCGCAACGACGACGCAGGACGACATCAACCGCGGCGTCGTCAACATCGTGGTCGGCTTCGCGCCGCTCAAGCCGGCGGAGTTCGTGATCATCCGCATCCAGCAGATGGCCGGCCAGATCGAGGCCTGAGGAAGGAGCACGCCGATGGCCCAGTTCACCGTCAACGCCTTCCGCTTCGACCCGTACAAGAACTTCAAGTTCCGGGTCCGCTGGGACGGCCGATACGTCGCCGGAATCTCCAAGGTGTCCTCGCTCAAGCGCTCGATCTAGGTGGTCGAGCACCGCGAGGGCGGCGACCAGAGCCTCAGCCGCAAGAGCCCTGGACGCGCCAAGTTCGAGCCGATCACGCTCGAGCGCGGCGTCACCCACGACACCGATTTCGAGGCCTGGGCAAGCGCCGTGTGGAACTTCGGTTCGGGCCTCGGCTCAGAGGTGGCGCTCCGCTCGTTCCGCAAGGACATCCTGATCGACCTCTACAACGAGGCCGGCCAGCTCGTGCTCGCCTACAAGGTGTTCCGCTGCTGGGTGAGCGAATACCAGGCCCTGCCCGACCTGGACGCGAATGCCAATGCGATCGCGATCCAGATGATCAGGCTCGAGAACGAGGGCTGGGAGCGCGACACCGACGTGCCGGAGCCGTCCGAGCCCGGCTGACGCCGGGTTCGTGAGGTCCGCGCATGGGCACCGAGCCGCCCGCCCTGGACGCCATCGCCGTGCGCCCCCTCACGGGTGCGGACGAGGAGGCGTTGCTGGACGCGCTGGACGCCGGCGCGTCGGTCGCCGCGGCACTCAGCCTGGTGCTCGGCCGATGCGCGCATGACGGCACCTCCAGGCTCGATCGGCGCGCGGCATCCCTGACGGTCGGCCAGCGCGAGGCGTTGGCGCTTCGCCTGCGCGCCGCCACACTCGGCGCGACCATGCGCGCGACCATGGCCTGTCCGGGCTGCGGCGAAGCGATGGAGCTCACGCTCGACGCGGCCGAGCTTGCCGCGGCGGCGCCGATGCCGGCTCCCTCCGGCGTGCTGGAGGCGGACGGGTTCCAGCTCACCTGCCGCCCCGTCACCGGCGAGGACCAGGAAACCGCCGCCTCGGCCGCGGGGCAGGGCACCGATGCCGGGCGCGCTCTGCTGCAGCGCTGCGTCGCCGCGATCGGTCTCCAGGGCTCGCCTGTTCCGATCGACGCCCTGCCGCCATCGCTCGCCGATCGCGCGGCCGCGTTCGTGCTGGACCTCGATCCGGCAAGCGAAACGACCTTGCAGGCGACGTGCCCGGCCTGCGGAGCGCCGGTCTCGGGCATGCTGGATGCGGGCGGCTTCGTGACGGCGGAGCTCGCCCGTCGGGTCGCCTCGCTGCCGGCGGAAGTGCTCGCGATCGCGCGCGCGACCGGCTGGAACGAGGCGGCGATCCTCGCCATGCCGCCGGCGCGTCGGCGCCGCTACGCCGCGCTGCTGGCTCCGGAGGCACGGTCGTGAGCCTCGACCGCCTCGGCGCGCTCGCGCGGCGCGGCGCGGCCCGCGTGGGAGTCGCTCCCGAGCAGGCACGACCGGCCTTCGATCCGCTGCTCACGCTGGACGCCGCGGCAGCCGTGGCCGCCGCCCGCGACATCGTGCCGCGCCGCATGGCAGACGACGGACCGGTTGCGCCGGCCGCCCCGCCGCCCCTCGCGACACCTGCGAGATCGCGACCGGTCCAACCGCCACCCGCCGCGCCGGTTGCACGGCCCACAATCGCCGCCGCCCCGGGACCGGAGGCTGCGCGGCGTGCCGTGCCTGTCGTGCCGGCGGAGGCCGCTCGCGCCGATGTCGTTCCGGGGCGCGATGCTTCCCCGCGTCCGTCAATGGCGCCATCGCTCGAAGCTCCGCGCGACATCGCGCCCGCACCGCCACGGGACGTCATGCTTGACCTGCCGCGTCCGCACGCGACCGCCGACCGCGGCGCCGCCCGGGGGGGCGCGCCGCCGCCGCGGGCTCGGGTGGCGGCGGCAGCACCGGCGCGACGGCCGGAAGCGCGCC
>CAZHMM010000263.1:0-4363 GCA_964533585.1 uncultured Elioraea sp. | reverse complement strand
TCGACCTCGCCGCCGAGCGCGCGCGGCTGGCCAAGGAGATCGCGCGCCAGGCGGACGAGTTGAAGCGGCTCGATGCCAAGCTCGCCAACCCCGCCTTCGTCGCGCGCGCGGCCGAGGAGGTGGTGGAGGAGAGCCGCGAGAAGCGCGCCGCTGCCGCCGAGGCGAAGGCGCGGCTGGAGGCGGCGCTCGCGCGCATCGCGGTGTGACTCGCAGCGACTGGGGGAAGGGAGCCCCGATGACCGGACAAACCTGGGACAAGAGCCGCCTGCCGAGCCGGCATTCGACGGTCGGGCCCGGCCGCGCGCCGCATCGCAGCTACTACTATGCGATGGGGCTGACGAAGGACGAGATCGCGCAGCCCTTCGTCGGTGTGGCGACGTGCTGGAACGAGGCTGCCCCCTGCAACATCGCGCTCGCCCGGCAGGCGCAGAGCGCCAAGCGCGGCGTGGCCGAAGCCGGCGCCACCCCGCGCGAGTTCTGCACCATCACCGTCACCGACGGCATCGCGATGGGGCACCAGGGCATGAAGTCCTCGCTCGCCTCGCGCGAGGTGATCGCGGACTCGATCGAGCTCACCGTGCGCGGCCATGGCTATGACGCGCTGGTCGGCCTCGCCGGCTGCGACAAGACCCTGCCTGGCGTGATGATGGCGATGCTGCGGCTGAACGTGCCGTCGGTGTTCATGTATGGCGGCTCGATCCTGCCGGGAAAGTTCCACGGCCGTGACGTCACCGTGCTCGACGTGTTCGAGGCGGTCGGCCAGCACGCGGCAGGGAAGATGACCGACGCGGAGCTCGATGAGCTCGAGCGCGTCGCCTGCCCCGGCGCGGGCGCCTGCGGCGGCCAGTTCACCGCCAACACCATGGCGATGGTGTCCGAGGCGATCGGGCTCGCGCTGCCGGGCTCGGCCGGCGCGCCGGCGCCGGTGGAGGAGCGCGACGTCTATGCGCTGCGCTCCGGCCAGGCGGTGGTGGAGCTGCTGCGACGCAACCTCCGCCCGCGCGACATCGTCACCCGCGAGGCGCTGGAGAACGCCGCCGTGGTGGTCGGCGCGACGGGCGGTTCGACCAACGCCGCGCTGCATCTGCCGGCGATCGCGCATGAGTGCGGCATCCGCTTCACCCTGCGCGATGTCGCCGCGATCATGAAGCGCACGCCCTATATCGCCGACCTGAAGCCGGGCGGGCGCTATGTCGCAGCGGATGTGCACCGGATCGGCGGCGTGCCGGTGGTGATCAAGGCGCTGCTCGAAGCCGGGCTGCTGCACGGCGACTGCCTGACCGTCACGGGGAAGACGATCGCCGAGAACCATGCCGACGTGACATTCCCGACCGATCAGGACGTGGTGCGGCCGGTCTCGGACCCGCTCTCGCCGACCGGCGGCGTGGTCGGGCTGTTCGGCAACCTCGCCCCGGACGGCGCAATCGTGAAGGTCGCGGGCATGAAGTCGCTGCGCTTCGAGGGCAGGGCGCTCTGCTTCGACTGCGAGGAGGACGCATTCGCCGCCGTGCAGGCGCGCGCCTACCAGCCGGGCGACGTGATCGTGATCCGCTACGAGGGGCCCAAGGGCGGGCCCGGCATGCGCGAGATGCTGTCCACCACCTCGGCGATCTACGGCCAGGGCATGGGCGACAAGGTGGCGCTGATCACCGACGGGCGCTTCTCGGGCGCCACGCGTGGCTTCTGCATCGGCCATGTCACGCCCGAGGCGGCGGTGGGGGGCCCGATCGCGCTGCTCGAAACGGGCGATCGCATCGTCATCGATGCGGAGAAAGGCACCCTGGAGGTCGCGCTCTCAGGCGAGGAGCTCGATCAGCGGCGGGCGAAGTGGAGGCCGCGCGAGACCATCTACGCCGCCGGCGCGCTGTGGAAATACGCCCAGCTTGTCGGGCCCGCGCATGAGGGCGCGGTGACCCATCCCGGCGCGCGCGTCGAGCGGCACGTCTACGCGGATCTCTGACGAGGAGGGGGCGCGCTCAACGCTCCAGCGCGCACCAGACCGGCGTGTGGTCGGACGGGCTGTCCTTGCCGCGCGGGCCGCGATCGACCGCCGAGGCGGACAGACGCTGCGCGGCGTGCGGCGACAGCAGCAGGTGGTCGATCCTGAGCCCGTGGTCGCGCGGCCAGGCGCCGGCCTGATAGTCCCAGTAGGAGTAGCCGGCATCGTCCGGGTGCAGCGCGCGGTAGGCATCCGTCCAGCCCTGCCAGATCAGGCTCCGCCACGCCGCCCGGCTCTCGGGCTGGAGCAGCGCATCCGCCGCCATCGCGCGCTCGTCCCACACATCGCGCGCGGTCGGGCAGACATTCCAGTCGCCGCCGATCACCACGCTGCGCTCCGCCTCGAACAGCGCGGCGGCGCGCGCCGCCATGCGCTGCATCCAGGCGAGCTTGTAGGCGAACTTCTCCGTGCCGACCGGGTTGCCGTTCGGCGCATAGACGCAGGCGACGATCAGCTCGCCGATCTCGGCCTCCAGGTAGCGCGACTGCGCGTCGCCATCGCCATCGGGCAGGCCGCGCAGGCGTTCGGTGGCGGGCGCGCGGCTCAGGATCGCCACCCCGTTATAGGCCTTCTGGCCGGAGACCAGCGCGTGGTAGCCGGCCTCCTCCACCTCGGCGCGGGGAAACCCGCTCTCCTCGGCCTTCAGCTCCTGGAGCAGCAGCACGTCGGGCGCATCGTCCGCCCGCAGATAGTCGAGCAGGTGCTGCTTGCGCGCGCGCACCGAGTTGACGTTCCAGGTGGCGATCTTCACCGGGGCGGCCGGTCAGAGCGAGAACGAGGTGCCGCAGCCGCAGGAGGCGGTGGCGTTCGGGTTGCGCACGGTGAAGTGCGCGGCGATCAGCGCGTCGTCGTACTCGACCTCCGAGCCCGCCAGCAGGTCGAGCGAGACCTCGTCCACCACCAGCTTCACGCCGTCGCGCTCGAACACGCGGTCATCGTCGTTCAGCGTCGCGTCGAGCGCGAAGCCGTACTGGAACCCGGAACAGCCGCCGCCCGAGACGGCGAGCCGGAGCATCAGCGCCGGGTTGCCTTCGGCAGCGATGATCTCGGCGAGCCGCCGCGCCGCCGAGGCGGACAGCGTGACAGCACGGGTAGCGTCGAGCGTGTCCATCGAGGCACCTCCGCCGGGAAAGATCGGGATCGGCCGGCCCCATGTCAAACCGCCGCCATTGCACGGCAACGATGCCGGGGAGGATGATCCGCGGCCATGTCCGCCCGCTACCCCCACCCGCTCGCGCCCTGGGCCGTGCCGCCCGACCGCAGCCGCGGCCGGCTCTTCCCCGAACGGCCGAGCGAGGGCAGGGGCCCGTTCCAGCGCGACCGCGACCGCATCATCCACTCCACCGCGTTCCGCCGCCTCAAGCACAAGACCCAGGTGTTCGTCGCGCACGAGGGCGATCACTACCGCACCCGGCTGACCCATTCGCTGGAGGTGGCGCAGATCGCGCGCTCGATCGCGCGGCGGCTGGCGCTGAACGAGGACCTCGCCGAGGCGCTGGCGCTGGCGCACGATCTCGGCCACCCGCCCTTCGGCCATGCCGGCGAGGAGGCGCTGAACCAGGCCATGGCGGGCGAGGGGGGGTTCGACCACAACGCCCAGGCGGTGCGGGTGGTGACCGCGCTGGAGCGGCGCTACCCGGCCTTCGACGGGCTGAACCTGAGCTGGGAGACGCTGGAGGGGCTGGCCAAGCACAACGGCCCGGTCGCGTCGCCGCACCGGCATCTGGCCAGCTTCTGCACGGCCTTCGATCTCGATCTGGACTCCTGGCCCTCGGCCGAGGCGCAGGTGGCGGCGCTGTCGGACGACATCGCCTACACCAACCACGATCTCGATGACGGGCTGCGCGCGGGGCTGTTCACGCTGGAGGAGCTGCGCGGCCTGCCGCTCGCCGGCGCGGCGATCGCCGAGGCCGAGGCGGCGTATCCGGCGATCGCGCCCGATCGGCTGCACCACGAAACGATCCGCAGCCTGATCGGGGCGATGGTGCAGGACGTGGTGGCCGAGAGCACCGCGCGGCTGGACGGTGCAGCCTGCGGTTCGGCCGATGCGGTGCGCGGGCTCGGCGTGCCGGTGGTGGCGTTCTCGGCGGCGATGCAGGCGGCGCTGGGCGGGATCAAGGCATTCCTGACGGCGCGCATGTACCGCCACCACCGGGTGAACCGCATGACCGCGAAGGCGCGCCGGGTGGTGCGCGAGCTGTTCGAGGCGTTCCGCGCCGATCCCGGCTGCCTGCCGCCCGAGTGGCAGGGCGGCGGTGTCACCGCGGTGTGCGACTACGTCGCCGGCATGACCGACGGCTATGCGCTGGATGAGCACCGGCGGCTGTTCGACGTGACGACGCGGGCGTGAGAGGGCGGCGGCGC
>CAZHMM010000262.1:0-4409 GCA_964533585.1 uncultured Elioraea sp. | reverse complement strand
GCGCCGGTCTTGAAAACCGGAGAGCCGCAAGGCTCCGTGGGTTCGAATCCCACCCTCTCCGCCACTTAGCCCATTTTCGACCTGTCCAAACAGCGTCACCATGGCGCACAGGCGCCCATTTGCGCGCCCATCTTCCCCGCTAAACCATTGATCTTGAATGCCTGTCCAAGCCTGCGATGCGTCGCGGGCCATGTCCGCGCGTCTATTGCACGTCATCCTTGCGAACCCGGCAGCAAATCCCGTATTAGGGGACGCATTCGGGGACCGGATCGGCCGCTCCCTTTGGCGGAAAGGTCGGAAGACATGCCGCGGATCGCGAAGGGACTGACGGCGGTTGCCGTCCAGAACGCCAAGCCGGGACCGGGCGGCAAGCCGAAGCGGTATGGCGCTGGTGGCAACCTCTACCTCCTGGTCCGGCCGGCCGTGGTGCGGGAGGGTGAGGGCGAAGAGGGGGACATACAGGCGACGGGCGGCCGTCCGGCCAAGGCGCCGCCGCTGGTGAAGTTCTGGTTGTTCCGGTTCGTCTCGCCGACGAAGACTGACGCGAAGGGCGCGAAGGTGCACCGCGAGATGGGTCTAGGCTCGGCCCCTGGTTCCGTGTCGGGCGCGCCGCTGTCCCTCGCCGAAGCCCGCGAGAAGGCGGCCTCCCTGCTTCGCCTGGTCCGCGAGGGCATAGACCCCTTGGAGGATCGGGACGCGCGCGAGAAGGCGAAGGCGGCCGAAGCCGAGCGTGCCAAGCTGCGCGCCGTGACCTTCAAGCAGGCGGTCGAAGAGTTCCTAGCGAACAAGGTGGATGGCCGCGCTGGTGCAAACCAGAAGCACCTGGATCAGTGGCGGATGACGCTCACGACCTACGCTGTCCCTCACTTCGGCGATGTGCCGGTCGCCGATGTGGACACGTCGCACGTGCTGGCCGCGCTGCGCCCGATTTGGTCGAGCAAGGCAGAAACCGCCAGCCGGCTTCGGGGGCGCATAGAAGCCGTGTTGGACTACGCGACCGTCCACAAGTGGCGCGAGGGTCCGAACCCGGCCCGATGGAAGGGGCACCTCGCCTTGACGTTGAAGGCGCGTGGTGAGGTGAAGAAAGTCGAACACCACGCGGCCGTGGATTGGCGCAAGCTGCCTGAGTTCATGACCGCGCTGCGCAAGCGCGAGGGCACGTCCGCGCGCGCCTTGGAGTTCGCTATCCTCTGCGCGTCGCGCTCTGGCGAGGTGCGGCTTGCGACCTGGAAAGAGGTGGACCTAGAGGCGGCCGTATGGACGATCCCGGCCGCCCGCATGAAGGGCAAGCGCGAGCATCGCGTGCCGCTGGCGCCGGCCGCCGTCGCGTTGCTGCGCGCGATGATGCCGAAGGACGGCAAGCCCGATCCCGACGCGCTGATCTTCGAAGGCATGCGGAAGGGCGCGCCGCTGTCTGACATGTCGTTGACCGCTGTCCTGCGAAAGATGGACTGGCGCGACGCCGCGGGCGAGGTGGTGACGGCTCACGGCTTCCGTTCGTCGTTCCGAGACTGGGCAGGCGAGGCGACCGCGCATCCAGTCCACATTGCCGAGATGGCGCTAGCCCATGTCGTGGGGGACAAGGTGACGGCGGCCTATGCGCGCGGCGACCTGTTCGAAAAGCGCCGCGTGTTGATGGCTGACTTCGCGGCCTACTGCGCCAAGGAGCCCGCGGCCGTGCATCGCCTCCATGCCGACGCGACCGCGGCGGAAGCTCGGGCCTGATCCTCGATTGCGGCGCGCGTCGGGTCGATGCAGGCCGGCGCGCCGCAACAGGCTGCGGAGTAGGCTGCCAATCATGAAAGATTTTTAATCTTCACACGGGTTGATGAACAAACGCCCTTTTGAGCCGCCCGCCTCAACAACTTAAACAGGCTGTAGAAACGGCTATTACCATAATCCGATGAACATGCAGAAAAGACTTGTTGATCGGCGAATAGGTGGACGCTTTTTCTAGTCACGGAAGCGGTGTTCGTGGTGAACCCGCAGCATACCGCGACAGGAAACAGCGCGATGACGAAGCCCGCGAATGCGCCCGTGCCGCCCGTGGTGCAGGCGAACCCCTATCTGGGTAGGTTCCAGCCGCTCCCGCCCGCGAAGGCCGGCGCGAAGTGCCCCATCACCCATCTGTGCCGCAGTTCGCTCTACAACGCGGCTGCGCGCGAGGAAGCGCGGCTCGTGAAGATCAACGGCAAGGTCTATCTCGACGTCGAGCATTGGTTGGCCCGCGTGCAGTCGGCACCCACGCTCGAAGTGAAGCGCGCCGGCATCACGCCCCGCACCGACCGCGCCGCGTAGCACGCGCCGCACCGCAGCCGCGGGCATCGGCTGCGCGCCAGTCTCGACAACCCGGAACCTGACGAGACGGCTGCGCGCTGCGCCGGCCCGCGAGGGCGGATGCTGGCCTGACGACAGGGGATCGTGATGCAGAACGACAAGCTGGCCGCTGCGCTGGCACTCGCGGCACGGGGCCTCCGGGTGTTCCCGTTGCCGCCGAACGGCAAGCGGCCGTCCGCCGAATGGAAGGGGTGGCCGGAGACTGCTACCACGGACCCTGAGAAGATCAGGGCGTGGTGGGAAGGGACGGACCAGAACATCGGCGTCGTCACCACGGGATGGCTGGTGATCGACCTGGACATGAAGGACAACAGGAACGGAGTGGCCGCCTGGTTGGAGCTTCACGGCGGGTTCGACACGTTCATGGTGCGCACGCCGAGTGGCGGCTACCACCTCTACTACGCAGGCGCCGATGTAGCCGGATCGTCAAGCGAACTCGGCGACGGCATCGACGTGCGCTCACACAACAACTACGCGGTCGGACCTGGCAGCATCGTTGATGGTCGGGCGTATGAGGTAGTGGCCGACGCACCGTTTGCGCCAGCGCCGCCGGAGATCGTGTCGCGCTGCAAGCTGCCCGGACAGCGCGCCGAAAACGCCGCCGTCCCGCTGGTGGATTGGGATACGGAAGCCGGCATCCGCGCGGCCATTGAGCGAGTGAAGGCGACCCGGCCGGCGGTCAAGGGCGAGCAATCGAACCGGGCCTATGAGATCGCGTGCGCGGTGCGCGACTACGCGGTGAGCGAAGCGAAGGCGTGCGAGATTTTGCAGGAGTGGGCTGACAGATGCTCGCCCCCGATCCTGCCCGACGACATGGCGCACCGCGTCGCCAACGCCTACGCCACCGCGCAGAACCGGCCGGGCGTGCTGCACCCCATGGCGTTGTTCGGCGGCTATGTTCGCGTGCCGCAGCCCACGCCGCAGGAAGCGCACGCGGATCAAGCTGCGCGCTCGGGCTTGCTTGTCATGTCCATGGACGAATGCGAAGAATTGCCGCCGCTCGACTACGTCATCAAGAACATGGTCGCGCCTGGTCAAGTCGGCTCGATCTACGGCCAGCCCGGCGCGGGCAAGTCGGTCATCGCGCCTTACCTCGCGCACGCGGTCGCGACAGGACGGCCCGTCTTCGGGCAACGCACCACGCAAGGCAGGGTGTTCTACGTCGCAGCAGAAGACGAACGCGGCATGCAGAAGCGGATGAAGGCGCTTGGGCGGCGCTTCGGCCGAACGCCCGACCTGCAACTCATCACGCGCGTGTCGGCGCTGGTCACGGGCAACGATGAAGTCTCGCCGGACATGGCGCGCCTCCTACAGCTTGCCGAAGAGCGCCGTCCTTCGCTGATCGTGGTGGACACCTTGGCCGCGTCCATCTCCGGCCTGGACGAAAACGCTGCGAAGGACATGAACAAGATCGTCGCCGCGATGCGGAGCCTCGCGCAGTTCGGCGCGGCCGTGATCGTGGTTCACCATTCGCCGAAGTCGGGCGACACGCCGCGCGGGTATGGCTCGCTCAACGGCGATTTCGACTTCACGATCATGGTCGGTGACGAAACCGGGGCGGAAGGCGTCAAGCGCGGCGAGATGAAGAAGAACCGCAACGGCACCTGCGGCCTGGAAATCCTATTCGAGATCGCCACCGAGACCGTGGGGCAGGACAAGGACGGCGACCCGGACACCGCGCCAGTGTGCCTTGAACGCACGGCGAAGGAAGTCCGCGCGGGCAGACAAGAGAAGCTGACAAAGGCGGAAGCCGGCGCGGTCGCGGAGTTGCAACGCCTGGCAGTCGAAAGCCTGCCTGCGAACGCGCCGCCTGGGTCGCGCCTGCCGCCGGTCCCGTTCGGGATGTGGGAAGCTGCCTGCCTGGTCCGTGGCGTGTGCTCCGATGCAGCCCGGCCGCAGGATCGCGCCAAGCAGTTCCGGGCCGCGCTCAACGGGCTGGAAGGCAAGTTCCGCATCTACTGGCACCGGGAGCACCAAACCGTGCAATACGGCGGCCCGGCCTGGGAGGATCAGCGGCCGGCAACGCCAGCATGGCCGCCGGGCATCGTCCTGCCGCCGCCCGCGACACCTCC
>CAZHMM010000261.1:0-4424 GCA_964533585.1 uncultured Elioraea sp. | reverse complement strand
AGCCCGAACGCCGAGATGCCGTAGATGATGCCGAAGTTGATCGCCTTGGCGCGCCGGCGCGTCAGCGGGTCCATGCCCTGCATCGGCACGCCGAACACCTCCGAGGCGGTGCGCGCGTGGATGTCCTCGCCCCGCTCGAACGCCTCGCGCAGCGCCGGCACCTCGGCGACATGCGCGAGCAGACGCAGCTCGATCTGGCTGTAGTCGGCCGACATCAGCACGTGGCCCGGTTCGGCGACGAAGGCGCGGCGGATGCGCCGCCCCTCCTCGGTGCGCACGGGGATGTTCTGGAGATTCGGATCGGTCGAGGCGAGACGCCCGGTCGCCGCGCCGGTCATGGCGAAGCTGGTGTGCACGCGGCCCGTCGCGGGATCGATCTGATCCACCAGCGCATCGGCATAGGTGGATTTCAGCTTCGCGAGCTGGCGCCACTCCAGCACCTTGCCGGGCAGCGGATGTTGGGAGGCGAGTTCCTCCAGCACGCCGGCGTCGGTCGCGTACTGACCGGTCGCGGTCTTGGCGCGCCGCCCGCCGGGCGGGGTGAGGGCGAGCTCGTCGAACAGGACCTTGCCCAGCTGCTGCGGCGAGCCGACGGTGAAGGCGCGGCCGGCGAGGGCGTGGATCTCGCCCTCCAGCACCTTCAGCCGGTCGGCGAACTCGGCCGACATCTGCCGGAGGTCGCGCGCATCCACCTTGACGCCAGCGCGCTCCATCGCCGCGATCACCGGGATCAGCCGGCGCTCGACATGCTCGTACAGCACCAGCACCTGCTCGGGGCGGAGGCGCGGCCGGAGCAACTGCCACAGCCTGAGCGTCACGTCCGCGTCCTCGGCTGCGTAGGCGGTGGCGCGGTCGAGTGCCACCTCGGCGAAGGAGATGCGCGCCTTGCCGGTGCCGGTGACGGCGTCGTAGCTGATCGGTTCGTGGCCGAGATGGCGCGCCGAGAGCTGGTCCATGCCGTGCTCCCACCGCCCGGCATCGAGGCAGAAGCTGATCAGCATGGTGTCGTCGATCGGCCCGAGCGCGATCGCGCCGTTCTCCGCGCGCGCCAGCACGGCGAGGTCGTACTTGCCGTTCTGCATCACCTTGAGGACGGAGGCGTCTTCCAGCAGCGGGCGCAGCAGCTCGATCGCGGTCTCGAACCGGAGCTGCCGCGGCGCCGGATCGGCGGCGAGATCGGCGCCGCGGCCGACATGGCGGAGCGGCACGTAGCAGGCGCGCCCCGGCGCGGTGGCGAGGCTCACGCCCACCAGCCGCGCGCGCTGCGCGTCCAGGCTGTCCGTTTCGGTATCGAACGCAAGGAAGCCCTGCGCGGAGGCCTCGGCGATCCAGGCGCGCAGGCGCTCGGCGGTCGTCACGGTCTCGTAGGGACCGAACCTCGCCGCCTCGGGCTCGCTCGGCGCGGCCGCCCTGGCCGGCGCGGGCGCGGCCTCGCCTGTCCCATCCAGCCCGAGGCGTTGCAGCGTCGAGCGGAAGTTCTGCGCGCGCAGCCAGGCCGCGAGCTTCGCCCGATCGGGCTCCTTCAACGCCAGCGCCTCAAGCGGCAGCGGCAGCGGCGCGGACGGATCGAGCGTGACCAGCTTCTTGCTGATCCGCGCCTTCTCGGCGTGCTCGATCAGCGCCTCGCGCCGCTTGGGCTGCTTGATCGTTCCGGCTTTCGCCAGCAGCGTCTCGAGATCGCCGAACTCCTCGATCAGCGCCGCGGCGGTCTTCACGCCGATCCCCGGCACGCCGGGCACGTTGTCGGTGGAGTCGCCGGCAAGCGCCTGCACGTCGATCACCTTCTCGGGCGGCACGCCGAACTTCTCGACCACCTCGGCCGCGCCGATCGGCTTCTGCTTGATCGGGTCGAGCAGCGCCACGCCGGGGCGGATCAGCTGCATCAGATCCTTGTCGGAGGAGACGATCGTGACCGTCCCACCCTCCTCGGTCTCGGCCCTGGCATAGGCGGCGATCAGATCGTCCGCCTCCCAGCCCTCGGCCTCGATCGCGGGCAGGTCGAACGCATCGACCGCCTCGCGGATCAGGCCGAATTGCGGGATCAGCTCCTCGGGCGGGTCGGGGCGGTGCGCCTTGTAGTCGGGGTAGATATCGTTCCGGAACGTCCGCCGCCCCTTGTCGAACACCACCGCGATGCGGTCGCCGGCATGCTCGGCGATGAACTTCGCCAGCATGTTGGTGAAGCCGAACACGGCGTTCACCGGCGTGCCGTCGGGCCGCGTCATCGGCGGCAGCGCGTGGAAGGCGCGGAAGATGTATCCCGAGCCGTCGATCAGGATCAGGTGCTGGCGGGCGGCCATGCGCGCGGCTCAGGCCGCCTTCGAGCCCTTGAGCACGAACAGCCGCGAGCAGTAGGGGCACATCACCCGCCCCTCGACCAGGGTCAGAAAGACGCGCGGATGGCCGAGCACGCCGCCGCCGTCGCACGCGACCGTGGTTTCGTCGGTCTCGATGATCTCGGTAGGCTCCGGCGCCTTGGGGGCGGATGGGGCGGACATCGCACTTCCTGTCGGGGTTCGGGGCGCGGATGATAGCGGCCGTGAGGAGCCGGGCAACAGCGAGGGTCGGACGGCGCGCGGTGCTGGCCGCGTGCGTGGCCGGCTGCGCGCCGCGCATCGCGGCCCCGGGGCCGCCGAACGGCCCGCCGCGCGACGAGGGCGAGGCGCTGGTGATGCCCGACGGGGCGCGGCTGCCGCTCCGGTCCTGGCTGCCGGAGGGCCCGGCGCGGGGCGCGCTCCTGGGGCTGCACGGGTTCAACGACTACGCCCGCGCCTTCGCGCTCGCCGCTCCGCTGTTCACCGAGGCCGGCTGGGCGGTGCACGCCTATGACCAGCGCGGCTTCGGCGCCGGGCCGCATCCGGGCATCTGGGCCGGCCATGACGCGCTCGCCGCCGACGCCACCGCCGCCGCCACGCTGATCCGCGCGCGCCATCCCGGCCTGCCGCTCGTGCTGATCGGCGAGAGCATGGGCGCGGCCGTGCTGCTGCTCGCCGCGACCTCGCCCGACCCGCCGCCGGCCGACGCCTATGTGCTGTCCGCCCCGGCGGTCTGGGGCGGCGAGACCATGGGCGAGATCGGCCGGTGGTTCCTCAATCTCGCCGCGCATACCGTGCCGGCGCTCGGCATCGTCGGCGGCTCGCCGTTCATCCGCGCCTCCGACAACGAGGCCGCGCTGCGCGCGATGGGGCGCGATCCGCTGGTGCTGAAATCGACCCGCGTTGATGCGGTGCACGGGCTCGTCGCGCTGATGGACGCGGCGCTGGCCGCCGCCGCGCGGTTCGAGCCGCCCGCGCTGGTGCTCTACGGCGAGCGGGACGACCTGGTACCGGAGCGGGCGATCGCGGCGATGGCGGCGCGGCTGCCCGGCCTCGCGTCAGGCCGGCAGCGGGGCGTGATCTATTCGGACGGCTATCACCTGCTGCTGCGCGACTCGATCCGCGAGCGCGTGGCGGCTGACATCCTGGCCTGGCTCGCCGATCCGGCCGCGCCCCTGCCGTCGGAGGCGGCGGTGCCGCGTTTGCCGCCCCGTGCCGGTTCGGCTATAGCAGCGGGCACGGACCCGTAGCTCAGCTGGATAGAGCGCTGCCCTCCGAAGGCAGAGGTCGCACGTTCGAATCGTGTCGGGTCCGCCACTCCCCGCCGCGCCTCAGCGCTTCAGCGCCCAGATCAGGATGCCGGCGGCGACCGACACGTTCAGGCTCTCGATCCGCCCCGCGCCGCGCAGCGTGACGCGCGCCTCGCAGGCCGCGAGCGTGTCATCGCCGAGCCCGCGCTCCTCGTTGCCGAGCACCAACGCCACCGGGCGATCGCGCGGCAGCGCGGCCGGGTCCACGCCGCCCTCGGCGACCGCGCCGGCGACCAGGAAGCCCGATCGGATCGCCGCCAAGGCCGGCGCGAGCGGCGCGGCGCGGTAGAGGGTCAGGTGTTCGAGCCCGCCCTCGGCCACGCGATGCGCCGAGTCCGACGGGCCCGCCTGCTTCGCGTGTCCCGACAGCACGATGCGGTCGAGCCCGAAGAACGCCGCCGTGCGCGCGATCGCGCCGAGATTGTGCGTGTTGGCGATGCCGTCCAGCACCAGCAGCAGCGGCAGGCGCTCGCGCGCGGCCAGCACCGCGGCCGGATCGAAGGCCGGGATCGCCTTCGGCCGCGCCACCGCGACGATGCCGCCGTGCTGGAGCGTGCCGGCGACCCGGTCGAGCTCGGCGCGCGGCAGCATCCGGTAGGGCCGGCGGGCGGCGGCGAGCACCTTGCAGAACGGCCCGGCCGCCTCGCGCAGCGCCTCGTCGTAGAACAGCCGCTCGACGCGCTGCGGCGCGCGCGCGAACAGCGCCGAGACGGCGGCAAGCCCGGCGACGCGGACGAGGTCGGTGGCCTCCTCCCGCGGGGCGCGTTCGGGGCCGCGGGCGGGCGGGCGCGGCGGGCGG
>CAZHMM010000260.1:0-4430 GCA_964533585.1 uncultured Elioraea sp. | reverse complement strand
CACGATCCGCTCTGGCTTGCCGCACTCGCCGCCGCGATGGCAGCGACGGGGCTCGTCGCAGGGCTGCTCGCCGGGCTGTTCGGGGTCGGCGGCGGGATCGTGATCGTGCCCGTGCTGTCCTACGTCCTGCCGCCGCTCGGGATCGATCCGGCGATCCAGCAGAAGCTCGCGGTCTCGACCTCGCTCGCCACCATCATCCCGACCTCGATCGTCTCGGCGCGCAAGCACTACGCCAAGGGGGCGATCGACGTCGCCCTGCTGCGAAGCCTGGTGCCGTCGCTGCTCGCCGGTACGCTGGTGGGCGCGGCGCTGATCGTGGTGCTGCGCGGCGAGACGCTGACGCTCGTCTTCGCCCTCATCGCGCTGCTGGTGGCGGCCAATCTCGGCCTCACCGGCGTTGACTGGCGCATCCGCGACCGCTTCCCGGGGGGCGGGGCGCGGCACGCCATCGGCGCGGCGATGGGCGCGGTCTCGGCGGTGATGGGGATCGGCGGCGGCACGGTCGGCGTGCCGACCATGAGCATGTTCGGCACGCCGATCCGCAGCGCCGTCGCCACCGCCTCGGCCTTCGGCATCGTGATCTCGATCCCGGCGACGCTGATCGCGATCGGCGGCGGCTGGGGCGAGCCGCGCATGCCGCCCTACAGCCTGGGCTATGTGAACCTGATCGGCTTTGCGCTGATCGCCTCGGGCTCCATCCTCGCCGCGCCATGGGGGGCGCAGCTCGCCCACACCATTCCGCCGCTGCTGCTGAAGCGGCTGTTCGCGCTGTTCCTGATGCTGACCGGCGTGCGGATGTTCTGGCGCAGCCTCGCCTGAGGCGATCGGACGGGGCGTGGTCAACCCGCCGGCGATGCGCTATCCGATGCGCCAGGCGGCGACGGCAGGGGACAAGGGAAGAGCCATGTCGGTGGTGCGCGCCGTGGCCGTGGCGGTCGCCGCGGCCCTGGTGTCGGTCGGAGGGGACGGCATGGCGTTCGACGTTCAGGGGCATCGCGGCGCGCGCGGGCTTGCGCCGGAGAACACGCTGGCGGGGTTCACGCGGGCGCTCGAGATCGGCGTGACCACGCTTGAGATGGATGTCGCGGTGACGGCCGACGGCGTGGTGGTGGTCAGCCATGATCCGGCGCTGAACCCCGACATCACGCGCGGGCCGGACGCGCAGTTCATCGAGCCGCCTGGCCCACCGATCCGCACGCTGACGCTGGCCGATCTTCGCCGCTACGATGTCGGGCGGATCCGGCCGGGCAGCCGCTACGCCGCGCTCTACGCTGAGCAGGTGCCGGTGGACGGCGAGCGCATCCCCGCGCTGGCCGAGGTGTTCGCGCTCACCCGCCGGCTCGGCGCCGACGCGGTGCGCTTCAACATCGAGACCAAGGTGTTCCCCGACCGTCCCGGCCTGACGGTCGCGCCCGAGGAGATGGCGGCGCGGCTCGCCGCGGCGCTGGACGAGGCGGGTGTCGCGCCGCGCGCGATTGTCCAGTCGTTCGACTGGCGTGTGCTGCTGTGGTTCCAGGCGAACCGGCCGGATGTGACGCTGGCCTGGCTGACCTCGGCGCATGGCGGTGCGGATACGCTCTCGCCGCGCGGCGGGCGGCCCTCGCCGTGGCTCGCCGGGCACGATCCGGCGGCGCATGGCGGCTCGGTGCCGCGGATGGTGCACGCCGCGGGCGGCCGGCTCTGGTCGCCGGACCATCGCAGCCTGCGAGAGGACGAGGTCGCCGAGGCGCGGGCGCTCGGCCTGACGGTGATCCCCTGGACGGTCAATGATCCGACGCTCATGGAGCGGCTGATCGGCTGGGGCGTGGACGGGATCATCACCGACTATCCCGACCGGCTGCGCGCGGTCCTGGCGCGCCGGGGAATGGCGCTGCCGGCGCCGGTCGTGTCAGCCCGCTGAGGCATCCGTCGGGCCGAAGAAATTGGCCGCCGAGGTTAGCCGGTTCATCAGCGCCCGCATCGCCGGCGCCTCGTAGCCGCGCTCGGCCGTCAGCGCGCCCATCGGGCAGAAGAACTCGTGCGCGTGCGGCACCTGGCTGCGCGCGAAGGGTTCGTAGTGCTTGTCCTTCAGCCCGTAGAGCACGCGGATGTCGCGCACCGGCAGGCTCAGCGGGCCGGTCGGTTCGGCCTTGAGCACACCCGTGAGCCGCCAGCGCGGCGTCAGCTCGTCGGGCATCGCGGGCGCGAGCAGCCAGGGCAGGGGGCAGACGGCAAGGAGGGAGTGGGTGGAGGGCGCGAACCGGCTGCGCTTGTCCAGCAGGTTCTGGAACGAGGAGCAGGCCTCGACCGCGACGACGTCGCACCAGGGCTCCTCGGCCGTGCCGCCGAACTGCAGCCACATCCCGTCCGGCAGGGTCTTCAGCCGGTCGGTGCCGGGAAGCTTGAGGAAGGGCGAGACGGCGGCGGCGGCATCGGAGGGGCGGCCGCGGAGCACGCGTGGTGGGCTGCTCATCCTGGCCCAAAGGCCGGGCGGGTGCTGAGGCCATTTGCGCAGCTGATGGCGCACCAGCGCATCCAGGCTTGCGTACCGCTCCATGAGTCCAGCCTCCTCGGACGGGCACCGACTACAACTGTCCTCAGTTTGTGGACAACCGTGAGGAAAGTGCAAGTGGGAAGAATCAACCGTTGATAGAATTTTCACGGCCGGACTGACGCGATTCCTCTGGCTCGATGCGCGTCATCGGCGGGTTTTCCACAGGCTGCGGCACCGTCGGCGCGGCCTGTGGCAAGGAAATGCTGGAATATCCTGGGGATTGCGTGAATGGGTCGCTATGCGAACGTTATGTTCGCCAAAAACGCGAGTCCACGTCAAGCAGAACACGCAGATGGTGCATGCCTTGAGTCAGGCTCATCGGATGGGACGTGATTCCTTGCCCTGCCCATCCGCCGACAGCGCAAACGCAACGCGCCGCCCAACGGGCGGCGCGCCGGCAGTCCAGCAGGAGATCGATCAGCCGCGCGCGGCGAGCGGCGTGACGTCACGGATCGTCGCGCCCGTGTAGAGCTGGCGCGGCCGGCCGATCCGCTGCAGCGGATCCTCCATCATCTCTTTCCATTGGCTGATCCAACCAACGGTGCGCGCGACCGCGAACAGCACGGTGAACATGCTGGTCGGGATGCCCATCGCCTTCAGGATGATGCCGGAATAGAAGTCGACATTCGGATAAAGCTTGCGGCTCACGAAGTAGTCGTCGTTCAGCGCGATCTTCTCGAGCTCCATCGCCATGTCGAGCATCGGCTCGTCCTTGATGCCGAGCTCGGCCAGCACCTCGTGGCAGGTCTGCTGCAGGATCTTCGCGCGCGGGTCGTAGTTCTTGTAGACCCGATGCCCGAAGCCCATCAGCCGCACATGGCTGTTCTTGTCCTTCACCTTGCTGATGAAGTTGGGGATGTTCTTCACGCTGCCGATCTCGGCCAGCATCTTCAGCACCGCCTCGTTCGCGCCGCCATGCGCGGGGCCCCAGAGCGAGGCGATCCCGGCGGCGATGCAGGCGAACGGATTGGCGCCGGTCGAGCCGGCGAGCCGCACCGTCGAGGTCGAGGCATTCTGCTCGTGATCGGCGTGCAGGATCAGGATGCGGTCCATCGCGCGCGCGAGCACCGGGTTGATCTCGTAGGGCTCGGCCGGCACGGCGTTCAGCATGTAGAGGAAGTTGTCGGCATAACCGAGGTCGTTCCGCGGATACATGAAAGGCTGGCCGATCGAGTACTTGTAGGCCCAGGCTGCGATTGTCGGAACCTTCGCAATCAAGCGGAACGCGCTGATCTCGCGGTGGCGCGGATCGTTGATGTCCAGGCTGTCGTGGTAGAACGCGCTCATCGCGCCGACCACCCCGGTCATCACCGCCATCGGGTGCGCGTCGCGGCGGAAGCCGTCATAGAAGCGGCGCAGCTGCTCATGGATCATGGTGTGATAGGTCACACCTTGCACGAACGCCTCATACTCCGCCCGCTTCGGCAGATCGCCGTAGAGCAGCAGATAGGCGACCTCCAGGAAGGTGCTCTTCTCGGCAAGCTGCTCGATCGGGTAGCCGCGGTGCAGCAGGACCCCCTGGTCACCGTCGATATACGTGATCTTGCTTTCGCAGGCCGCCGTGCCGCCGTAACCGGGGTCGTAGGTGAACACGCCGAGATCGGCGTAGAGCTTGCGGATGTCGAGCACGGCCGGGCCGATCGTGCCCGGCAGAAGGGGCAGGCTGGTCGATCGGTTCGTGCCGTCCAGCGTCACCGTGACCGTCTGGGTGGCGGGCTTCGACATCTCGTTCATGGTGGCCTTCCGCGTCCGCGCCGGCGCCATAGCGCCCGCGTTCCTGGCTTGGATCGATCGGCGCACCATACGCTGAGCCCTCGGGCCGGGCAATCTTCTGCACCGCAGCAATCGGCGGCACGGGTGCGGCTCGACAGAGGCCCCGGCTCGGCTAAGCTGATGT
>CAZHMM010000259.1:0-4478 GCA_964533585.1 uncultured Elioraea sp. | reverse complement strand
CGCAGCACCAGGTGCTGCTGGCGCCGCGGTCCGAGCCTGCGCGCATCGTCGCGCGCATCGCCGCCACACCGGTGCCGGCGGCCACCAGCGTCGGCGTGCTGGCGCGCACCGCCGATGGGCGGACGCTCGCGCGGGTCGAGGCCACCATCCCGCCCGGCGCCACCGAGGCGGAGCCCGCGATCGCCCTGCCGCCGGAGCTGCGCAACCGCATCGCCTCGCTGGCGATCGAGAACGCCGGGTCCGCCGGCGCGGTCGCGCTGCTCGACGAGCGCTGGCGCCGCCGCCCGGTCGGCCTGATCGCCGGCGCGGCCGAGACCGCCGACCAGCCGCTGCTCGGCGCGCTCTACTATCTCGACCGCGCGCTCGCGCCGTTCACCGAGCTCCGCCGCGGCGCCGTGCGCGACCTGCTCGCGCGCGAGATCGCCGTGATCGTGCTCGCCGATGTCGACACGCTGACGCCGGTGGAGCTCGACGCGCTCGGCCGCTGGGTCGAGGAGGGGGGCGTGCTGGTGCGCTTCGCCGGGCCGCGGCTGGCCGCGCGGCCCGACCCGCTGCTGCCGGTGCGGCTGCGCGGCGGCGACCGCCAGCTCGGCGGCGCGCTCTCCTGGCAGCAGCCGGCGCGGCTCGCGCCGTTCGCGCAGGACAGTCCCTTCGCCGGGCTCGCGGTGCCGGACGAGGTGCGCATCACGCGCCAGGTGCTGGCCGAGCCGGCGCTCGACCTGTCGCGCCGCACCTGGGCGACGCTGACCGACGGCACGCCGCTGGTGACCGGCGAGACGCGCGGTCGCGGCGCGGTCGCGCTGTTCCACGTCACCGCCAATACCGAGTGGTCGAACCTGCCGCTGTCAGGCCTGTTCGTCGCCATGCTGCAACGCCTGGTGCAGCTCTCGGCCGGGGTCGGCGCGGCGGCGGGGGACGCGGTGCTGGCACCGTTCGAGACGCTCGACGGGTTCGGCCGGCTCGGCGCGCCCTCGGCCTTCACCACCGGCATCGTCGCCTCGGCGATCGAGCGCACCCAGCCCTCGCCGCGTCACCCGCCCGGCTTCTACGGACCCGACGCGGCGCGGCGCGCGCTCAATCTCGGCGCGACGATCGAGCGGCTGGCCCCGCTCGCGCTGCCCGAGGGCGCGGCGCTGCGTTCGCTCGGCGTCGAGGCGGAAGCGCGCGACCTGCGGCCCTGGCTGCTCGGCGCCGCGCTCGCGCTGCTGACGCTCGACCTGCTGCTCGCGCTCTGGCTGCGCGGCCTCGTGCGGCCCGCGCCGGCCGCGCGCGCCGCCGCCATTGTCGTCGGGCTCGCGGTCGTGCCGGCGGCGGCGAGCGCGCAGCTCGATCCGATGCAGGCGGCGCTGGAGACGCGCCTCGCCTTCGTCGTCACCGGCACGCCGCAGGTGGACAGCGTCTCGCGCGCCGGGCTGATCGGGCTCACCGACTTCGTCAACCGCCGCACCGCCACCAACCTCGCCGAGCCGATGGGCGTGCGGCCCGGGGTCGATGACCTCTCGTTCTTCCCGCTGCTCTACTGGCCGGTGACGCCCGAGCAGGGCGCGCTCGACGAGCGCGGCGTCGAGGCGATCAACGCCTTCATGGCGGAGGGCGGGATCGTGCTGTTCGACACGCGCGACGCCGGCTCCGGCCAGGGCATGGCAGCGGGCGCGGAGGCCGCGCTCCGGCGCGTCACGCGCGGCCTCTCGATCCCGCCGCTCGCGCCGGTGCCGGCCGATCACGTGCTGACCCGCGCCTTCTACCTGCTGACCGACTTCCCCGGCCGCTGGATCGGCGGACAGGTCTGGGTGCAGCGCGACCAGGACCGCGCCAATGACAGCGTCAGCCCCGTGATCATCGGCGGCCACGACTGGGCGGCCGCCTGGGCGGTGGACGATGCCGGGCGCAACCCCTACGCCGCCGTGCCCGGCGGCGCGCGCCAGCGGCTGCTGGCGTATCGTTTCGGCGTCAACCTGGTGATGTACGCGCTGACCGGCAACTACAAGGGCGACCAGGTGCACGTGCCGATCATCCTCGAACGGCTGGGGCAGTAGCGATGGACGGAACACGCGCCCTCGCCGCGGTGGTGTTCGAGCCGCTGCTGCCGCTGCCGCTGTTCATCGCCCTCGCCGCGCTGGCGGCGCTCGCGGTGGCGCTCGCGCTCTGGCGGCGCGCGCGCGGCGCCTGGCTGCGCGGCTTCGTCGCGCTGGTGCTGATCCTCGCCCTCGCCAATCCGCGCCTCGTGCAGGAGACGCGCCAGGGGCTGACCGACATCGCCGTGCTGCTGGTGGACGAGAGCGCGAGCCAGCGCGTCGGCGACCGCCGCGCGGAGGCTGCGGCGGCGCGCGCGGAGATCGAGCGGCGCGCGCGCGACCTCGACGCGCTCGAACTGCGCACCGTCACCGTGCCCGAGGCGGGCAGCGCCGGCACGCGGCTGTTCGACGCGCTCGCCCGCGCGCTCGCCGAGATCCCGCGCGGCCGCTTCGCCGGCACGATCGCCGTCACCGACGGGCAGGTCCACGACGCGCCGGCGGATGCCGCCGAGGCGATCGAGTCCGCCACCGGCGGCGCGCCGTTCCACCTGCTGCTCACCGGACGGCCGGGCGAGACCGACCGGCGCGTGCGCGTGATCGAGGCACCGCCCTTCGGCATCGTCGGGCGCAGCGTCGATGTGCGCGTCGTCGTCGAGGATCTCGGCGGAACGCCCGCGACCGCGCCGGTGACGCTGACGGAACGGCGCGACGGCGCCGCGCCGCGCCGCACGCCGGTGCCGGTCGGGCGCGAGCACGTCATCTCCGTGCCGATCGAGCGCGCCGGCCAGACCGTGCTCGAGATCGAGGCCGAGGAGCGCCCGGGCGAGGTATCCCTGCTGAACAACCGCGCCGTGGTCGCGATCAATGGCGTGCGCGACCGGCTGCGCGTGCTGCTGGTCTCGGGTGAGCCGCATGCCGGGCAGCGCACCTGGCGGCGGCTGCTGAAGGCCGACCCGAATGTCGATCTCGTGCACTTCACCATCCTGCGCCCGCCGGAGAAGGACGACCTGACGCCGCTCTCGGAGCTCGCGCTGATCGCCTTCCCGGTGCGCGAGCTGTTCCAGGTGAAGCTGCGCGAGTTCGACCTGATCATCTTCGACCGCTTCACCAATCGCGGCATCCTGCCGCCGATCTATCTGCGCAACATCGCCGACTATGTGCGCGGCGGCGGCGCGTTGCTGATGAGCGTGGGCCCCGAATTCGTCGGCCCCGCGAGCCTCTACAACACGGCCCTCGGCCAGGTGCTGCCGGCCAGCCCCACGGGCCGGATCGCCGAGACGCCCTACCGCGCGCGCGTCACCGAGCTCGGCGAGCGGCACCCGATCACCACCGCGCTGCCGGGCGCCAACCTGGGCGAGGCCGAGGCCGCCTGGGGGCGCTGGTACCGCCGCATCGAGACCGCTGCGCCGCGCGGCCAGGTGCTGATGAGCGGGCCGAACGACGAGCCGCTGCTGATCGCCGACCGGGTCGGCGAGGGGCGCGTCACCCTGCTGCTGTCCGACCATATCTGGCTCTGGAGCCGCAACCACGACGGCGGCGGGCCGCAGGGCGAGATCCTGCGCCGGGTCGCGCACTGGCTGATGAAGGAGCCCGAGCTCGAGGAGGAGGACCTGCGCGTCAGCATCGACGGCGAGCGGCTGGTGATCGAGCGACGCAGCGTCGCCGAGGGGCCGCCGCCCGAGATCACCGTCACCTCGCCCTCGGGCGCGGTCTCGACGCACAGCCTGGAGCCGGCCGGGCCGGGCCGGGCGATGCTGGAGCTGCCCGCGACCGAGCCCGGCGCCTGGCGGGTCAGCGACGGCACGCGCTTCGCCTTCGGCGCCGTGGGCGCGGCCAATCCGCTGGAACTCGCCGATCTGCGCGCGAGCGCCGAGCGCGCGGGGGCGGCGGCGTCGCGCTCGGGCGGGGCGACGATGTGGCTCGCCGACGGGGTGCCGGACGTCCGCCGCGTGCTGGCCGAGCGGGCGGCGCGCGGCCAGGGCTGGATCGGGCTCCGGCGCAACCGCGACCACGTCGTCACCGGGGTCGCCGACCTGCCGCTGATGCCGCCCTGGGCGGCGCTGCTGCTGATCCTCGGCGGCGCGGTCTGGGCCTGGCGGCGCGAGGGACGGTGATCGCGGCGCGCATCCGCGCTATGTCTCGCCCATGATCCAGCGCCTCGTCCTGGCTGCCCTGCTCGCCCTCGCCCCGGCCGCGCCGGTGCTCGCCCAGCCGGCCCCCGCCGGCGCCCCGCCCGGGCTCGACGAGCTGCCGGCCGCGGCGACGCCCACCGAGGCACTGTTCAACGCCATCAATCTCGGCGACTTCGATCAGGTGCGCGCCGCCGTCGCCGCCGGCGCGGATACCGGCCGGCGCAACGTGCTGGGGCTGACGCCGCTCGACCTCGCGGTCGATCTCGGCCACTCGGAGATCGCGTTCTACCTGATGTCGCTCGGCCGGACGAGCGCGCGCCCGGCGATCGCG
>CAZHMM010000258.1:0-4483 GCA_964533585.1 uncultured Elioraea sp. | reverse complement strand
TTTCTGCGGCTTACCGAGCCGTCCGTTGCGCTATCGTCTCTCGCCGTTCGTTCCGATCTCCAAATTGTCCAAGGTTTCTGCGGCTTTCCGCGAGGGCGTCTCTGCCGCCCCAGCGCGCGGGACTAGGTTCATCCCGGTTCCGCACCCGATCCGCGTGCCCGCGGGCGCAGCTTCACCGAGTAGCGACAGGGTATGCGATGTGAGTTTCACTCGACAACACGACATTCTTTCGCACCAGCACCTTCTTCTGCGCTCGCGAAGGATGATCGGGCGCCGCCACGCTGACGACGCCCGTGCCAGGACTCGCGTCAGCCCTTCGCCGCCTTGCGCTTGGCCTTCTTCGCCCCGGCCAGTGCCGCGGCCTTCAGCGCCGGGCTCGCCTTGAACCGCACCGTCGCGCCCGCCTTCACCTGCACAGGCTCGCCCGTGCGCGGATTGCGCCGCCTCCCCTTCGGCGTCTCGCGCACCACGAACGCGCCGAAGCCGGGGATGGTGAACCGGCCGCTCGTGACGATCTCGTCGGTGATCGCGGTGATGATGGCATCGGCGAGGTGCCCGGCCGTGGCCTTCGGCATCTCGGTCGTCCCGACGATCACGTCGGTGAGGAACTGCTTCGACATACGCTCGATTCTCCGTTACGGGGGCGCGCGTCATAGCCGAGCACATCGGCGTTGTCAGCTGGCACGACGCTCGACCCGGCGCGTCAGACCGTAGTGCCCTGCGAGCACGGCGAGGGCGGCGACGAGCATGCCCTGCGCCTGCGAGGTGGGCACGGGCCGGCCGCCCCAGCCCTGGCGCATTGCCCACTCGCGCACCGAGGTCTCGCAGCCCACGACGTGCCAGACGCAGGAGCCTGCGGGGCTGCCGGCGCCGCCCAGCGCCGCAAGCGCGCGGGCGACGCGCTGGCGTGCCGCTGCCTGGTGTTCGGTGACGCTGTCGCCGGTGCTGCCGGGCAGGCGGATCAGCGAGCGGGCGCGCAGAGGATCGAGCGAGGCGAGCCGGAACTGGGTGCGAAAGATCGAGCCGGCCTCGTGCATCTCCGGCGTGATGGTCGCGTTCGCCAGCATCTGGCCGAGCGTGTCGACCGCGCGGCGCACGGCCACCGGTGTGCCGGTCTCCGGATCGGCAATGCGCTGCGGCTCGGTCACGCCGCCGTGCTGCAACCGCCACTGCGTCGGCTCGTCGAGACGCGGCGGGCGCGCGGCCTGCTTCCCCTTACGCGCCATGACGGCCTCCCCGTGCGCCCCAGCGCTTGGTCGCCTCGTTGATCAGCGCCTGGCGCAGCCAGGGATCGGTGACGTCGTCGATCGCGAGCGAGACCACGCCCTGCTCGCGCCAGACACGGCGGCGCAGCGCGTCCAGCTCCGCCGGGGTGGTCGGGCTGGCAGCGCGATGCAGGCACGAGCGCGGCGGCATGGGAGCACCGGGGAGCATCAGGCGTGCCCTCCCTGGCCCTCGGTGGCCCAGAGCAGCAGCGCGATCGCATCCGCCTCATTGTCGTCGGCGGGAGCGAACCCGCGTGCGCGGATCGCTGCGATCATCGCCGCCTTGTCCGCGTTGCCGCGGCCGGTGGCGAAGCGCTTGATCGTGCCAACCGGGACGCCCTCGTAGGGCACGCCGCGCTGCTCGCACCATGCGGTGAGGAGGCCGAGGAAACCGCCATAGATGTGCCCCGCGTCGGTTCCCGCATGGGCTCGCACTTCCTCGAACACGACCCGCTGCAAGCCGCGTGCGAGCCAGGCGATCTCGCCGAGCCAGTGGTGGAAGCGCAGGTAGCGCATGCCGCCGCCCTCGAACCGGCTCGGCTTGAAGGTCATGGTGCCGGAGGTGATGCCGCCATCGCGGGAGCGCAGCGCCCAGCCGGTGGTGGTGCCGAGGTCGAGGGCGAGCACGGCGCGGTGTGCGAGGGCGACAGGCAGCGGGGCGATGATGCCGCCGCTTGCGTCGGGCGCGGGCGGAGTCAGAGTCGCGAGAGCCATGATGGTCTCCGAGAGGGGACGATCGTGGTGAGGGCGGCGACGGCGCGGTTCTTGGCGGAGCTCGCCGTCGCTGCCCGGCTGCTGGTAGGGGCGTGGCGGATCGGGCGGATCACGGACGCGCCCCCTACGCCCAGGCCGAGGCGCTCCAGGCAGCATCATGCGCCGGCCAGCTGTGTGAACTGCGCCTGCGGAGCTGCGGCGGGGCCTTGAGAGGAGGGGAGAAAATTCAATAATAATAATAATTCAAGGGGTCTCTCTCCCCGGGTGTTCGGGCGCGCGTATGTGCATTCGCGTGCGCGCGTGAAGAATTGAAGTACTGAAGATCGTCCGCAAACCGGCCTTCGGCCTGGGGTTCCGCCCGGCGAAAAGTGCATGGGGAGGAGATTCCTCATCGCGAGCCTCCCTTGAAGGTCAGCTTCTGGCCTCGAGCGACCGCGGTGTAGAAGGTGGTCGGCTTCGTTGCGCTCGCCTCCTGCTCTGAGACGACGAGGCCCGCCTCGACGAGGGAGGCCAGGATCTCCTCGCGCTCGCGGCGCGAGAGGAACTGCGAGCGCCGCGTGATCTCGCTGCGTGACTGGCGTCCGCCGTCGCGGATCAGCTCCAGCAGGCGCTTGTGCTTGGCCTCGGTGTCGTTGTCCGCAACCTTGCGCTCGGCCTCCCCAAGCAGTGTGCCGATGCAATGCTCGACCAGCTGCGCGGCCCAGGTGACGTCGGGTGCCTGTGTGATCGGCTGCGCCGGATCGCGGCTGACGGCAGCGATCATCGTAAGCTTGGCCGTGTTCTCGGCATAGCGTCCGAACAGGGCGGTGGCGTAGGAGCCGCGATGCGCACGCAGCAGGTCGGTGGCCTCGCGGCGCACATCGGCCATGGCGATCTCTGCCTCGGCCGAGAGCGGCACGGTGTAGGCTTCGATCGGTGCGGAGGACTGCATCGCGTCGGCGAGATTGCCGCCATGGTCGTGACCGGGCACGCCGCGCGCGATCGCCTGCAGGGCAGCGACGAGATCGTCGGGCGGCTGCATCGGCGCCGGGGCTTCGTTCCGTTCCGGGTAGTCCTCGTCGGTGAGGAACACGACGAAACGCGCCATGGAGCCGTCCGCGAGCGCGCCGCTCTCGAGGGCCTGCCAGAACGGCGTAGGCACCGTGACGCCCCAGATGCAGGCGCAAGGCTGCTCGATGGTGACGCGCGGCCGCGCCTTCTGGTCGGCGTATTCTGCGCCGATGTAGGGCTCCGCGGCCGAGGTGTAGAGCTTCGTCAGCTCCGCCCAGATGGCTGCCTTGTGGGCGGGCGCCCGCGGCGCCAGGACCAGCTTCAGGAACTGGCCGAATTCGTCGACCTGGAATAGCCGGGCGGGATGGCGTTGCAGGGACGTCAGCAGCCCGGCGGAGGAGGCGAGATCCTCGCCGCCGAGGTAGCGATCGAGCCCCGCGGCGTAGAGCGCACGCTTGACGCAGCGGCGGGCGTGGTCCTTGCCGCCGCCGCTATCGGCGATGCCGACGGCGTAGACGTTGCTGCGCAGGTCGGTGGGGGTGCGGTAGCGCCGCCCGGCCACGGCGCCGACGAGGCAGATCGCTGCACCGAGGGCGAGGAAGGGCTGCGGGCTGACCGCGGTGCGGGTGGCGTAGTCGATGAACATCCGGAGCACGCCGTCCACCTCGAGAAGTGCGGGCGGCACGCGATACGGCGTCGGTTCCGGGATTGGGGAAGGCGGCGTCGCCTCTGCCCGGGCGAGCAGCGCGGCAGCGGGATGCGGCTGCGCCATCTGCCTGGCCACGCTGCCGTTGAGGATCATCCCCGGCTCCGGCACCCAGCCGCGATCGATCGCGAGCTGATAGATCGTCCCCGCACCGACGCTATGGGGCCGGAAGCCGGCCCAGCGGCGTTCCGGTGTGTCGGCGCGGCCGGACTGGCCGGATTTGCGCGATTGGCGCGACCAGTCGAGCCAGAGATCGCGCCCCTCCTCGCCGAGGGCTGCCTTGATGGCGTTGCCGATGGTGATCCATTCGTTGCCGGGCAGGTCATCGTTCGGCAGCCAGGCCAGCGCCGCGGCGATCGCCTCGCGCGTGCCCTTGGGATCGCCGGGGCCATTGCAGGGCCGGCTCACGGCGTCCTGGGGCAGCAGGGATGCCGTCCTGGCCTCCGCGGGCACGAGCGCACTGGCGGCGTCGAGGAAGGCGTGACAGGCGGCTTCGTCGACCGCCGGCAGCCGGTCGCGCGGCACGTCCAGCAGGCTCGCCTCCGGCCAGGCATAGGGCTGGCCCGTGTCGGGGTGGATGGCGTGGGCGACGAACTGCTGGCCGCGCGCGAGGAGCTCGATCGGATGCCGCTTGCGGCCGGGAAACGGGCTCTCGGCCCGGTACACGAGCAGCCGCTTGGGCGCGCGGCCGATGCGCCAGCACGGCGTCTCGCCGAGCATCGTGGTGGCAAGATCGGTGAGCTCGATCGCCAGCGCGGCGTCGGTGACGTCGATGTCGATGCCGACCACCGCGCCGGTGGCGATGCCG
>CAZHMM010000257.1:0-4522 GCA_964533585.1 uncultured Elioraea sp. | reverse complement strand
CGCCGGTGTGGTGCAGCACGCCCCAGGAATAGACGACCGGGAAGCGGGGCATCTCCTCGATCGCGAACACGCTGCGCTGGCTCACCGACCAGGCGGCGCCGGGCGCATAGCGCTCGAGCACGCGCGCGGCGGTGGCGACCGAATCCGGATCGAGGTCGATCGCCGTCACGCTCGCTGCACCGAGGCGCAGCGCCGCGACCGCGTGCAGGCCCGAGCCGCAGCCGATATCGAGCACGTCCTTGCCGGCGAGCGCGCCGTCGGGGGCCAGGCGCTCCAGCCCCGCGACCGCCTGCTCGACCGCCTCCGGCCTGAGGTGCTGCGCGAAGTCGGACCAGTTGCGCCCGAACTCGAACTGCGCCGCCACGCCCGTGCCGGCCGTCACCGCCTCTGCCCGCCGATCACGGCGCCTCCCTGTGCATCATCGGAACCGCGCGACCATGCGCCGCCCGCGCGCGAGCAGCCTGACGAAGCGGTTCGCCGCCCGCTCGCCGACCGGCGTGCTGAACGCGACCGTCGTGTCGAGCGGCGCGCCGACGCTGTGGCGGTGCGTGCGCAGCCAGAACTCCAGCACCAGCAGCGCCCAGACCCGATAGGCGCTGAAGTCGCGCGCCATGCGGTCGAGATAGCCCGCGATCCGCTCGCGCGGGATCCAGGCCGCGAGGCAGCTCGGCCCGGCGAGCAGCAGCGCGCGCGCCGCCGGCAGCAGCGCCTCCGCCCCCCACAGCCCCATCGGCAGGCCGAAGCCGCGTTTCGGCCGGTCGATGATCGCCGCGGGCAGGTAGCGCCGCGCGACCTCCTTCAGCACCCGCTTGCCCGCGCCGTCGCGCACGCACTCCGACGCGGCGAGCCCCATGGCGAAGGCCGCGACCTCGCGGCCGAGCAGCGGCGCGCGCACCTCCAGGCTCGGCTGCATGCTCATCCGGTCGACCTTGGCCAGCACCGCGCCTGGCATGTACATCTGCACGTCCGCCTCGCGCAGCCGATGCACGAGCGGGCGCGGATCGGCATCGAGCGCCGCGCGCGCGGCCCTGAGCTCGTCCACCAGCGCGGCCGGCACGCCGCCGGCGAGCGCCTGGATCTCGGCCTCGGGGAACACCAGCAGCCGCGCCGACCAGTAGGCCGCGCCGGGCGAGAACCCGCGCATCCTCAGCCGCTGCGCCTGCTCCGCCTCGTCTACCGTCGCCATGTAGCGGCCATAGCCGCCGAACAGCTCGTCGCCGCCGTCGCCTGACAGCGCCACCGTCACGGCCTCGCGCGTGAAGCGGCTGAGCAGGAAGGTCGGCAGGCAGGAGCTGTCGGCGTTCGGCTCGTCGAGCACGCGGCCGATCTGCTCGCAGAGCCCGACGCTGTCGGGGGTGAGCACCTGCTCGTGGTGATCGGTGCCGAGCAGGCCGGCGACTTCGGCGGCATCGCGGTGTTCGGACTCGGCGAAGCCGGCGAAGCCGATGGTGAAGGTCTTGACCGGCTGGCCGAGCACGCGCGCGGCGAGTGCCACGACGACGCTCGAATCGACGCCGCCCGAGAGGAAGGCGCCCAGCGGCACGTCGCTGATCAGCCGCTGGCGCACCGTGCGCACCAGGATGGCTTCCAGCTCGTCGGCGGCCGCGGTCAGGCTGCGCGCCGGCTCGGCCGGCCCGTCGGGCACGAAACGGTAATGCGCGCGCGTCGTGAGCGTGCCGTCGGCTTCGCGCAGGAGCAGATGGCCGGGCGGCAGCTTGCGCGCGCCGCGATAGATCGTCTCCGGCGCGGGCACGTACTGATAGGCGAGGTAGCGGGCGATCGTGTCGCCGTCGATGCGGTCGTCGAAGCCCGGCACCTCGGCCAGGGCCGACAACTCGGAGGCGAAGGCGAAGCAGGTGTCGTTGTCGGTATAGTAGAGCGGCTTCTCGCCGAAGATGTCGCGCGCGAGCATCAGCCGCGCGGACGCCTCGTCGTACCAGGCGAAGGCGAACATCCCATCGAGCGCGTCGAGCGCGGCCGCGCCGTTCCGCTCCAGCGCCTCGAGCAGCACCTCGGTGTCGCTCTCGGAGCGGAACGCCACTCCCTCGGCCGCGAACCGGGCGCGCAGGCCAGGGAAGTTGTAGATCTCGCCGTTGAAGACGATGTGCGTGCGGCCCGACCGGCCGGTCATCGGCTGGTGGCCGGCGGCGCTGAGGTCGATGATGGCGAGGCGGCGATGCGACAGGGCGACGCGCCCGTCCGGCGAGACCCAGACGCCGGCATCGTCGGGGCCGCGATGCGCCATCAGGTCAGCCATGCGGCGGGCGATCGCGCCCGGGTCGATCGCACCCGCATCGACGGCGCCGGGCTGCCCGCGCTTCAGGATGATCCCGGCAATTCCGCACATGGCTCGATCACGCCTCACGCAGGGACGCGGCAAGCGGCGGCAGCCCGCGCCGGTCCGCCGGGCCTTTGCAGCACTCCCGGCCGTGGCTGGTCAAGGCAGCCGGATGGCGGCGGTGCGGCGCGCTGGCACGCCTCCGGCGCTTCTGCTAGGACCCCCGCAAACGCGACACGGCGCGGACGCTGCGGCAGGATTGATCGATGGCATTGGCCGAGGAGATGCGCTTCGGATTCGGCAGGAACTGGGCCGAATTCGTCGATACACGGCTGAATGACGCGGTGATCGAGGACTCGCGCCGCCACATGGCCGGGATGCTCCGGCTCGATGATTTCCGCGGCAAGGTCTTCCTCGATATCGGCTGCGGCTCGGGCATCCACTCGCTGGCCGCGCTGCGGCTCGGTGCCGAGCATGTGATCAGCTTCGACTACGATCCCGACTCGGTGGCGACGACGAAGCGGGTGCGCAGTTTCGCCGGCGATCCGGCGAACTGGGAGGTGTTCCAGGGCTCGGTGCTCGATGCCGCGCAGATGGCGTCGCTGCCGAAGGCCGACATCGTCTATTCCTGGGGCGTGCTGCACCACACCGGCGACATGTGGACGGCGGTGCGCAACGCCGCGATCCCGCTCAAGCCGGGCGGCGACTTCTACATCGCGCTCTACTCGTCGGACAACTACGTCGATCCGCCGCCCGCCTACTGGCTCGACGTGAAGCGCCGCTACAATCTCGCCGGGCCGCGCCGCAAGCGGCTGATGGAGTGGCAGTACGCCGCGCGCTTCGTGCTGCTGCCCGAACTGCTGGCGCGGCGCAATCCGCTGCGCGCGATCCGCGACTACGGCCTGCGCGGCATGGAGTTCTGGACCGATGTGCGCGACTGGCTGGGCGGCTGGCCGATGGATTTCGCGAGCCTCGCCGAGACGCAGGGCTTCTGCCGTCGCGAGCTCGGGCTCACGCTCGTCAACGTCAAGACCGGCCAGGGCTGCACGGAATACGTCTTCGCCGACCCTGGCCTGAGCGGGCGCTGGGCCGGGATCGAGGCCTCGCGCGCGCTGATCCCGCTCGCGCCGCCCTTTGCCCATGTCGGCGGCCGGCAATACGCGGCCGAGCTGCCCGGGCTCGAACACATGGCCGACTCCAACGAAGCGCCGCAGCGCTCGCCGCTGATGCTGTACGAGGATGGCGTCATGCTCGGCCTCGCGCACAGCGTGCATGCCCACATCGCCCGCCATGGCGGCGGGCGGTTCTCGCATTGGGGCCGCACGCTGTCCTTCTCCGCCTCGGACGGCTCGGACCCGAACACCAATGGCCGGACCTACGCGTACTGCGAGCGGTTCTAGCGCATGAGCGACGCCGAGGCGCTGTTCCGGCAGGTGGTCGCCGCCTACGCCGACGAGGGCTTCCCGCACGAGATCATCGGCCAATGGACGCTGCCGGCGACCGATGTGGCCGACCTCGTGCGCGCGATCCGCACCGAGGCGCCGCGCACGGTGCTGGAGGTCGGCACCTTCGTCGGCCTCAGCACCATGCTGATCGCGCTCGCCGGCGGCGGGCGGACGCGCGTGGTGACGATCGACCCGAACTTCCCGATCGAGGTCGAGATGCGCGGCATGGGCTCGCCGCTCGGCTCGATCGACGCGGCGCGGCCGACGCAGGAGATCGCCCGCGCGGTGGCCGCCCGGCTCGGCATCGCCGACCGGATCGCGTTCGTCGCCGGCGGCTTCTCCTCCGGCGCGACCTTCGCCGCGCGCCGCCACGCGCCGCTGCGCGAGGTGCCGGTCGTCGGGCCCGAGGTCTGCGCCACGCACGGTCCGTTCGACCTCGCCTTCATCGACGGGCTGCACTACGCCGACGTGGTCGAGAGCGACGTCACGCTGGCGAGCCGGCACATCGCCCCGAAGGGCGTGCTGCTGCTGCACGACTGCGTCGGCATGTGGGGCACGAACGTGCGCGCCGGCGTGCACCGCTTCCTGGCCGCCGCGCCCGAGTGGCGCCTGCTGCATCCGCCCTTCGCCGATCTCTACCGCTCGATCGGCACGCTGTTCCGCCCCTCGACGCGCGCCGACCTCGCCGCGCGCCTGCGCGACGAGCCGCTGCTCGCGCCGCGCACGGCCGCACTGCGGACCGCCTTCGCCACCGCCGTGGTGCGCCACACCGGCGTGCGGCGCGTCATCGAGCTGCATG
>CAZHMM010000256.1:0-4524 GCA_964533585.1 uncultured Elioraea sp. | reverse complement strand
CGGCGACGGCCGCGAAGATCGTGAAGACCACGCCGGTCCGCGACGACCAGAAGTCGGGCTCCGACGGTCGCGCTCCAGGGTGCCGCATGGGTTCCGCTCCTTCTTCGCCCATCAGTGAAAGACCATGCCGGCGATGTGATAGCCGGCGTCCACGTACGCGATCTTCCCCATGATGCCGGCGGTGCATCATCGGTCGGTCAGGAACGGTCGGTGATGGAGCTGCCGCTCCATCCACCCGTCACCGGCTGCACCTCGCGGCGGTTACTGTGCGGGCAGACGCTGGAGCATCGCGCGCATTTGCGCGATCTCCTTCTCCTGCGCGGCGATGATCTCTTGCGCGAGCTTGCGTACTTCCTCGTCCTTGCCGTGCTCCAGGACGATCCGCGCCATGTCGATCGCGCCCTGGTGATGCGGGATCATGCCGGCGACGAAGTCGCGATCGGCGTTGCCGCTGTACTCGATCGCCATGTCGCGGTGCATCTTGTCCATGGCGCGCGCGAACGCCTGGGAGGACGGCGCCGCCGCGCCGGGTCCGCGCGGCTGCATGCCCTGCATCATCGGCATCTGCCCCTGCTGCATGGGCATCTGGCCCTGCATCATCTGCCCGCCCGGCATGCGGTGGCCGGGGGGCATGCCCTGCGCCAGCACATATCCAGCACCACCGCCAAGAGCGGCAGCAAGCAGAGCGGCAACGACGATCGAACGGCGCATCCTGGTCTCCTTCCATCGAGTGTGACCCGGAAGCTGCCCCGGACATGTGTCCGCCGCGTCAGCGCATTATGACAAAGTGTTGCTGGAGGCAGAGCGCCATAGGACAGCGGCGCCGGACATGCTTTGTCATAGGCGCGCAATCGACCGAACATCCAGGTCGGCAAGGTTGGCAGGGTCGACTTTGAACGGAGATCCAGCCATGCGAGTTGTCACACGCCGCACCCTCGCCGCCGCGCTCGGCGGAGCGGCCTTGCTGCCGATGTTGCCGGGAGGCGCCAAAGCAGCGTCCTGCGCTGGTACCGTGTTCACCGCCAACGAGCGCGACGCGACGATCAGTGCGATCGATCTTGCGACCGGCCGCGTCTCGTCCGTCCGGATACCGATTGCGCCGCACAATGTCGATGCGGCCGCCGGCGGCCGGCTGCTGCTCGCGGTCGGCGCGGACGAGGCGGGTCACCGCGGCGGCCGCCACGCCGGCGATCCGGGCCGGGTGATCATGCTGGAGCCCGTTCAGGGCAGCGCACCGCGGATCATCGCGGAGATTCCCGCTGGCCAACACCCGGCCCATGTCGTGGCGGATCGCGCCGGGCAGCACGCCTTGCTCACCGACTCCGGCGCGAACGCGCTGCTGATCGTCGGCCTCGAGGACCGACGCGTGCTCTCGACCGTTCGAACCGGTGCCTACCCGCACGGTCTCCGCCTCAGTCCCGACGGCCGCGAGGCCTGGGTGGCGAACGTCAAGGATGGCACGGTGTCGGTGGTCGATATCGCTGCGCGCCTAGAGGCGGTTCGACTCCCGGTCGGACCGTCGCCGGTGCAGGTCGGCTTCCTGCCCGACGGCAGTCGCGTCTTCGTCTCGCTGCGTGGCGCCGATGCTGTCGCGGAAATCGACACGGCTGCGCGCCGGGTGGTACGGCGGATTCCCGTCGGACCCGGCCCGGTGCAGGTGTTCGCCACGCCCGACGGACGGTTCGTCTATGTCGCCAACGAGGGCACGCGCGCCGCGCCGGGCACGACCGCCTCGGTGATCGACGTCGCGGCCGGACGTGTCGTGGCCACGATCGAGACCGGCCGCGGCGCGCATGGTGTCGTGGTGTGCACCGATGGCAGCCGAACCTTCGTCACGAACCTGTTCGACGACACCGTTGCCGAGATCGATGTCGCGACGCAGACCGTGCTGCGCCGCTTCCAGGTCGGGCGCGCACCGAACGGCGTGACCTGGATCCCGGCCTGAACAGGCACGGAGTTGGAGGAGGAAAGACCATGACACGCACCACACGGACCGTCGGTCCTTCGTTCGCCGTGATCGCCTTCGCGACCCTGGTCGGCACCGGGGCGATGGCGCAGGCTGCAACAACGGACCAGGAGCACAGCGCGCACCATCCCGGCAGCGTGGAGACTGCGCAAGCGACGCCGCAGCCGGCGCCGCCTGCCACGGCAGCACCGCCTCAGGCCATGCCTGGCATGATGGGTGGGCCCGGCATGATGGGCGGACCGGGCATGATGATGGGTGGGTCCGGCATGATGGGCGCGCCAAGCGGGACAGGCATGCCCGACGAGGGCGAGCGCCGGCGCATGATGATGCACCACGGCGGCGGTGGCGCGCCGATGAACGTCATCATCAACGTCGGCCCCGGCATCCGCGTGGACGTCGACGACGAGGATGGACGCGGCCGCCGCCGGGGCATGGGCATGGGTCCTCCCGGCGGTGCCGGCATGATGGCTGGGCCCGGAATGATGGGCGGACCGGGCATGATGATGGGCGGGCCCGGCCCGATGGGCCAGATGGGGCCGCCGGGCAGTCCGATGGGCCCGGACGTCCTCCGGCGCTTCGACCGCGTCGACGCGCACCTCGCCTATGTCCGCGCGGCGCTTCGCATCACCGACGCGCAGGCGTCGCAGTGGAACGCCTTCTCCGATGCCGCCCGGGCCGCCGCCGAGCGGCTCCGGCAGCACTATGCCCAGGCGATTCAGGCGGCGGCGCAGCAAGCGGCGGCGCCGGCGCAGCTCGAGCGCCGGGCGGCACTGCTGGCGGCACGGCTCGATGCCGTGCGCGCCATCGCCACGGCCATGGGGACGCTCTACGGCACGCTCTCCGACGAGCAGAAGCGCACCGCCGACGAGCTGATCGCTGAGCACCAGCGCGCGATGCCGATGCGCGGGATGTGAATGGCGCCATCCGAAGGAGAGGCGGGAGCGGGGCCCCAACCGGAGCCCGCTCCAGGCCGCTGCGTCAGATCGGTGCGTCGCCGCGGAAGCGCATGAAGGTGGATCGCCCCCGGCCGCGATCGAAGGCGATCACGTCGTAGGTGTCGGGCGCCTGGCCGGGGACCTCCATCCCGGGCGAACCGAGTGGCATGTCCGGCACTGCCAGGCCGCGCACGCCGGCGGGCCGCTGCGCCAGCAGACGGCGCACGGCCAGCGCCGGCACGTGTCCTTCGAGCGCGAAGCCGCCGACCTGCGCGGCGTGGCAGGACAGCAGGTTGGCCGGAATGCCGAGCATCCGCCGTGCCGGCGCAGGTGACGGCACGATGTTGTCCTGCACCGGGAACCCGGCCGCGCGCATATGCGCCACCCAGCCGCCGCAGCAGCCGCAGTTCGCATCGCGCCAGACCGTGAGCAGCGGCAGTCCACCCTGCGCCCTGGCGGTCGTGCCGCCGGCACCAATCGGCATGGCCGCCAGCCCGGCCAGGAACCATCGCCTGTCCAGGATCGTCGTCATCGGGCACTCCTTCTCAACACGGCACCGCATCCCCTGCGGCCAAACTGCGCGGCAGGCGAACCGTGGCGGCCAGCCCGCCGCCGGCGCGGTTCTCTAGCACCAGCGTCCCACCATGCGCCTCCACCACCTGGCGCGCGATCGTCAGGCCGAGGCCGGACCCGCCGCTGCCGCGATTGCGCGACTCCTCCAGCCGACGGAACGGCTCGAACACGCTCTCCAGCGCCTCCTCGGGGATCCCTGGCCCATCGTCCTCAACGCCCACGGTCATCGTATCGGCATCGGCGTCCAGCGAGACCTGCGCGCCGCCGCCGTACTTCACCGCGTTGTCGATCAGATTGGCAAAGGCGCGCTTGAGCGCAACCGGCCGGCAGACCAGGCGCGCCTGCCGGGGACCGGTCCAGCGGACCGCATGGCCGGCATCGGCGGCAGCGTCGCAGAGCGTCTCCAGGATCGCGGCGAGGTCGGCCGCGCGGCGCGGCTCGCTTTCGGTCTCTCCGCGGAGATACGCGAGCGTCGCGTCGATCATCGCCTCCATCTCGTCGAGATCGGTGTCGATCGCGTGCTGGGTCTCGGCGTCGTCCACGAAGCCGGCACGCAGCCGCAGACGCGCGATCGGCGTGCGCAGATCGTGGCTGACCGCGGCCAGCGCCTGGGTGCGGTCGGTGATCAGCCGGTCGATCCGCGCCTGCATCCGGTTGAACGCCTGCGCGGCATGTCGGACCTCGCGCGGACCCTTCTCCGGCATGATGGCCGGCGGCACGCCGGGCGCGCCGACCCGGTTCGCCGCCTCGGCGAACTGGCGCAGCGGACGGTTGAGGTTGCGCACCACGAACAGGCCGACGATCAGGATGCCCAGGGCCATCGCCGTCGTGGAGAGGAGCGAGGCATGGCGTGATACGGCGGCCGAAGCGAACCGCAGCACGCGCAGGTTCAGCCAAGTTCCGTCCGCCAGCGCGATCGCCCCGGCGATCGCGTGGCTGCTTCCCGGTCCGAACAGCGCGACGACGTCACCGCTGCCGGTCGGACCAAGGCGAACCTGTCGGACGCTGTCGGGTGCGAGCAGCGAACCGAGCCGCGCCTCGAGCGAGGCG
>CAZHMM010000255.1:0-4528 GCA_964533585.1 uncultured Elioraea sp. | reverse complement strand
CGTTCGAGACGCTCGCGGAACGCACGCTGGCACTCGGCGTGCTGGCGCGCGAGACCACTGCCGATGCCGGCTACGAGCCGGCGCTGGTGCCGCTGCTGCACCCGGTGCTCGGGCTTTGTCTCGGCGCCGGCATCCCGATCATCGGCAATTTCGGCGCGGCCAATCCGCGTGGCGCGGCGGCCGCGATCGCGCGGCTCGCCGCCGACCTGGGCCTCGCCTCCCCGCGCATCGCGGTGCTGGAGGGCGACGATGTGCGCGACGTGCTGGACGACCCGCGCATCGCCTGGGAGGGTGGGATGCCGCCGGCGCGCCCGATCATCGCCGCCAATGCCTATCTCGGCGCCTTCCCGATCGCCGAGGCATTGCGCACGGGGGCCGCGATCGTCGTCACCGGGCGGATCGCCGACCCGGCGCTCGCGCTCGGCCCGCTGATCGCGCATTTCGACTGGCGCGAGCACGATCTCGACGCGCTCGCCGCCGGCACGCTCGCCGGCCACCTGTTGGAATGCGGCGCGCAGGTGACGGGCGGGTATTTCGGCGATCCCGGCGTGAAGGACGTGCCCGCGCCCGAGGCGATCGGCTTTCCGATGGCCGAGGTGGCGGCGGACGGCACGATCACCGTCACCAAGGCCGACACACCGGGCGGGGTGGTGGACCGGCGCACCGTCACCGAGCAGATCCTCTACGAGGTGCACGACCCGGCCGCCTATCTGACGCCCGACGTCACACTCGACATCACCGGCGTGACGGTCGCCGAGACCGCGCGCGACACGGTGGTGCTGCGTGGCGCCCGCGGCCATGCCCGGCCGCCGACCCTGAAGGCGACCGTCAGCACCGAGGGCGGGTTCCTTGGTGAGGGCGAGATCAGCTACGCGGGACCGAACGCGCTCGCGCGCGCACGGCTTGCCGCGAGCACGCTGAAGGTGCGGGTGGCCGCGCTGCCGATCCGACTCCGGATCGATCTGCTCGGGCTCCAGGCGGTGTTCGACAGCGACGATGCCGCACGCGGCGGCTCGCTCGCCCCGGACGGCGAGGTGCGCGTGCGGCTCGCCGCTCAGGCGGAGGATCGTGGCGCGGCGGAGGCGGCCGCGCGCGAGGTGCTCAGCCTCTACTGCTGCGGCCCGGCCGGCGGCGGCGGCGTGCGCACCGCCGTCACACGCCGTGTCGCGACCACCTCGGCGCTGATCCCGCGCGAGCTCGTCCGCCCGCGCATCACGATGGTCTCGCCGTGATCACCGTGCCCCTGCACGCGATCGCCCATGCGCGCACCGGCGACAAGGGCAACCGGCTGAATGTCGCGGTGATCGCCCACCACGCCGATGTCTGGGAGGCGCTCGTCGAGCAAGTGACTGAGGCGCGCGTCGCCGCGCTGTTCGCGCACCGCCGCCCGAGTGCCGTGCGGCGCTACCTGCTGCCCAATCTGCGCGCGCTCAACCTGGTCATCGACGACGTGCTGGAAGGCGGGGTGAACGCCGCCCTCAACCTCGACGGGCACGGCAAGACGTTGTCCTTCCTCGTGCTCACCCTGCCGGTCACCGTGGGCGAGGACGCGCTTGCCGCGGTGCGGGCCACCCTCGACGCGCGCGCGCATCGCCAGTAGCGTCCGGCGTCCCGTCCCGGAGGCCCCACTTTGCTGCAGATCCGTACCCCCTACCTCATCTTCCTCGGCGAGGCGCATGACCAGCTCGCCGGCAAGACCGGCGTCGGCGTCGCGCAGTGGCGCCCGGAGGCCTGCGTCGGCCAGATGCGCCTGCCCGGCTGCAAGGCCGATGCCGGACTGCCCGATCTGACGCTGGAGGAGGCGGCCGAGAAGGGAGCGAAGACGCTGCTGATCGGCACCACCACGCGCGGCGGGCGCATCAACGCCGAGTGGCAGAAGCTGATGATCCGCGCGATCGAGCTCGGCATGGACGTCGCCTCCGGCCTGCATGACCGCATCGCCGACCAGCCGGCGGTGGCCGAGGCCGCCAAGCTGCACGGCCGCGCGATCCATGACGTGCGCCACCCGAAGGACGTCTTCCCGGTCGGTACGGGCGTGAAGCGCGCGGGCAAGCGTGTGCTCACCGTCGGCACCGACTGCTCGATCGGCAAGATGTTCACCGGGCTTGCGCTCGAGCGCGACATGCAGGCGGCCGGCATGAGGGCGACGTTCCGCGCGACCGGGCAGACCGGCATCCTGATCGCGGGTTCGGGCATTCCGCTCGACGCGGTGGTGGCGGATTTCATTTCGGGCGCGGTGGAGGTGCTCTGCCCCGCCAACGACCCCGATCACTGGGACGTGGTCGAGGGCCAAGCGACCGTGCTGCACCCGTCCTATGCGGGCGTGACCGTGGGGCTGGCGATGGGCGCCCAGCCCGACGCGATGGTGATGGTGCACGACCCGACGCGGCGCACGATGCGCGGCCTCGGTGACCGTCCGGTGCCCGGGATCGCCGAGACGATCGTCGCGCACGAGGCGGCCGCGCGCATCACCAACCCCGCCGCCAAGGTGATCGGCATCAGCCTGAACACCCAGCACATGGGCGAGGCCGCGGCACTGCGCGAGATCGCCGAAACCGAGCAGCGTTTCGGCCTGCCGACGATCGACCCCGCGCGCACCGGCTGCGGCAAGATCGTCGATGTGCTGAAGGCGATGTGACGATGGTGACGAAGCTGTCCGTCCGCGAGGAGGTGTTCCCGCTCAAGGGCTCGTTCCGCATCAGCCGCGGCGCCCGCACCGAGGCGCGCGTGCTGGTCTGCGAGATCGAGCGCGACGGCGTCATCGCCCAGGGCGAGTGCACGCCCTATGCGCGCTATGGCGAGACGGTCGAGGACGTGGCGGCGGCCATCGCCGCGATGGGGCCATCGATCGCCGGCGGGCTGGGGCGCGAGGGCCTGCAACGCGCAATGAAGCCGGGCGCCGCGCGCAACGCGATCGACTGCGCGCTCTGGGATCTGGAGGCGAAGCAGACGGGCAAGCGGGTGTGGGAACTCGCCGGCCTGCCCGCGCCGAAGCCGCTGATCACGGCCTACACGCTCTCGGTCGATACGCCCGAGGCAATGGGCGAGGCCGCCAAGGCCGCCGCCGGCCGACCGCTGCTCAAGCTCAAGCTCACCGGCGACGGCGCCGATGCCGAGCGCGTCGCGTCCGTGCGCGCGAACGCGCCGGAGGCACGCATCATCGTCGACGCCAACGAGGCCCTGACACTGGAGGAGGCCGAGCGCATCGCGCCGTTGCTGGCCGAGGCGCGCGTGGAGATGCTCGAGCAGCCGCTGCATGCGGACAAGGACGAGGCGCTGCGCGACCGCTCGTTCCCGCTGCCGCTCGGCGCCGACGAGTCCTGCCACGACACCGCGACGCTCGACCGGCTCCAGGGACTCTACCAGGTCGTCAACATCAAGCTCGACAAGACCGGCGGGCTGACCGAGGCACTGCGCCTGAGAGCGGCTGCGGAACGGATGGGCTTTCGCGTGATGGTCGGCTGCATGCTGGCGACCAGCCTGTCGATGGCGCCGGCGCATCTGGTGGCGCAGGGCGTCGATTTCGTCGATATCGACGGGCCGCTGCTGATGGCCGCAGACCGCGATCCGGGGCTTCGCTACGACGGCAGCCTCGTCCACCCGCCCGAGGCCGCGCTCTGGGGGTAGCCGGTCACCGGGTTGCGGCAACCGCGCGCGCGAGATCGGCGGGCGGGATCGCGTAGCGCTGGCTGCCCTGGAAGGCACGCAGGCGGCCGAGATCGACGAACTCGGCGTTGCGCACATCGGCAGAGCGCCGCACCTCCGGCTGCGTGACCAGATACACGTGATAGAGCGGACCGGGTCGGACGTCGAAATCGGCTTCGAGGAACACCGACCGCTCGGTGACGGTCACACGACCGCTGCCGTAATGCACCGGATCGGACGGGTCGGCGTGGATGAACGTGCCGGTGGCGAAGAGGCCGATCGCGAACCCTCCGCCGGCGCCGAACACGCCACCGACCACGAAGGCGAGGATGGTGGAGCGGCGCATCGCGTGTGCCTCCGTGCTCGGACCGGGTCCGCGCTTGGTTCGGCACGGCGCGCCGCGCGGTTACGTTACGGGCTGCTGGTCGGGTGCGGCGCCATCCGCCATGCTGCGACGCGACCAGCACAGCGGAGGAGAGTGCCCATGGCAGCCATCCGGATCGATCATCTGCACATCAGGAGCACGGACGCCGAGGCGGCGGCGGCGTTCTACGCGCGCGCCTTCGGTGCTCGCGAGACTGGCCGCCAATCGGTGCCGGCCGGGCTTCGCATCGTGCTCGATCTGGATGGGCTCGCGCTGTTCGTCGAGTCCGTGCCGGAGGGGACGCCCGGCGTCCCCGGCGCGCCATATCGCGGGCTCGAGCATCTCGGACTGGCGGTCGACGACCTCGACGCGCTTGTCTCCGACCTGACGAGCAAGGGGATCGCGCTGGAAGCGCCGCCGTCCTCGCCCCGACCCGGCGTTCGGATTGCCTTCGTCAAGGCACCGGACGGCGGCCGCGTCGAGATTCTCGAACGCAAGTAAGAGCCGGGGGGCCGCAAG
>CAZHMM010000254.1:0-4599 GCA_964533585.1 uncultured Elioraea sp. | reverse complement strand
CTAGCCTCGCTCGGCGGCCGCGGAACCCAGACACGTCCCGCGCGTTGCCCGTCGAGAGGAGGGAGCAGACCGGGAATGCCCCCCGATCCGATCGCGTATTGCGGCATGCCGCCCGTGCCGGCGGACGTCGCGACAGCCTGGACTCTCGACCCGCCCTTGCTGGTCGGGCTGGCGCTGTTCGCGCTGCTGATTGCGCGGCGTGCCGATGATCGGCGGGCCGGGTGGAGCGCACTCGCGCTGCTCGTCCTCGTGTTCGTCTCGCCCCTCTGCGCGCTCAGCGCGGCGCTGTTCTCCGCGCGCGTGCTGCACCATGTCGTGCTGATCGCGATGGCAGCACCCCTGCTGGTGCTCGCCTTCCCATTGCGGCGGACGCCGCGCCTTCCCGCGGGCGCGGTGTTCGTCGCGCACTGGGTCACGCTCTGGCTCTGGCACGCGCCCGGCCCCTACGCCTGGGCGCTCGCGAGCGTCGGTGGCTATTGGCTGATGCAGGCGAGCCTGCTCGGCACCGCCTGGCTGCTCTGGCGCGAGATCCTCGCGACCCATGCACGCGCACTCGCCCTGCTGCTCGGCACCGTCGTGCAGATGGGACTGCTCGGCGCGCTGATCGTGTTCGCGCCTTCCCCGCTCTACGCCGCCCATTTCGACACGACCTGGCCGTGGGGCCTCTCGCCGCTCGAGGACCAGCAACTCGCCGGGCTGCTGATGTGGGTGCCGGCGATGCTGCCCTCGCTCGGCTGCGCGCTGACCCTCGCCTGGCGGGGGCTCGGCGAACACGGACGTGCCTCGTGAGCGAAACGGCACTCTGGCTCGTCAAGGCGGTCCATGTCGCGACGATCTCGCTCTGGGCCGCGGGGCTTCTCACGCTGCCGTTCCTGCTCGCCCAGCGGAGTGCGGTGGGTGGCGCCGCGCTGCACCGGCTGCACGCGCTCACCCGCTTCCTCTACGTCGCGCTCGTCTCGCCCGCTGCCTTCGTCGCGATCCTGTCGGGCACGACGCTGATCTTCCTCCAGGCCACCTATGTCGAGTGGTTCTCGGCGAAGCTGGCGTTCGTCGGGCTGATGGTGGTGCTGCACATCGTCACCGGGCTTGCGGTCGTGCGGGTGTTCGCGCGTGATCGCGGCCTGGGCGCGTTCGGCACGACCGGACTGACGCTCGGTCAGCTCGCCGCGATCGGTCCGATCCTGTGGCTGGTGCTCGACAAGCCCGCGCTCGACAGCGCGGCGATCGGGCCGGAGCTGTTCGCGCCCGGCAGCCTCGCGCGCCTGCTCGGCCCGCTCACTGCCTGGGCGACACCGTGATGCCGATGCCGTGGTCGAACACCAGCTTGCCGCCGTGCCAGCCGGCGAGCCCGGTGAAGATCGCCGCGAGCACCGAAAGCCCCAGACCGTGCGGCAGCACCGCATCCGGATCGACGATCCTGAGCCCCCAGTTCGCGCCCGCGATCGCGACCAGCGTCATCGCCGCGACCGCATGCGTCCAGCTCGCGACGCGGATGCGGATGCCCTTCACCAGCAGCAGCTCCGCCGTGCCGACCACGCTCGCCGCCACGCCGGAGAGGAAGGCGAAGCCCGCCGCCCACAGCCCCGTCCGCAGCCAGAACGGATCGGCCGTGTACCAGAACAGCAGATCGGCGCCGAGCGTGGCGATCACCAGCGCGATCGGAAAATGCACCAGCATCGCGTGAATCGGATGCCCGACCACGGCGACGGCGGACTCGATCGGGTGTCGGTCGATCCGCCGCAGCACCGGGCTGTCGGCGCGCGCGTCCTCGCTGTCCTCCTGCTTCGGCGAGATGGTCCGGCTCTCGGTCATCGGCGCGCTCCTCTGGCCGTGATCCTGGCGGGCGCGGCGCTGCTCGGCTGCTCCGGCCCCTACTCGACCCTAGAACCGCACGGGCCGGCCGCAAGTTCCATCGCGTCCTTGTGGTGGGGGATGCTGGCCGGCAGCGCGGTGCTGTTCCTGCTGGTGATGGCGGCGTTCTGGATCGCGCTGCGTCACCCGGAGATCGCCCGGCGCGCGAGCCCGGCGCAGTGGATCATCGGCGGCGGGCTCGTGCTGCCGGCGATCGTGCTGCCGCCCCTGGTCGCCTGGCCGCTGGTCGCCGGCGAGCGGCTGCTGCCGCTGCCGGGCCGCGACGTGGCGCGCATCGAGGTGACCGCCTACGCCTTCGGCTGGCGCTTCGCCTATCCCGATCACGGCGGCGCGGTCAGCCACGGCGTGCTGCACCTGCCCGCCGGCGAGCCGGTCGATCTCGCCATTACCGCCGAGGACGTGATCCACTCGTTCTGGGTGCCGCAGCTCGCCGGCAAGCTCGACGCGATCCCGGGCAAGACCAATGTGCTGCGCCTGCGCGCCGACCGCCCTGGCACCCATCTCGGCCAATGCGCCGAGTTCTGCGGCACCGGGCACAGCTTCATGCGCTTCGAGGTGCGCGTGCATCCGCGCGAGGCCTTCGCCGCCGCGCTCGCGGGGGGCGGATCATGACCAGCCCGATCCGCCGGCACAAGGAACTCACGCGCATCTGGGACACCGGACGCGGCTGGCAGCGCCTCGCCGCGGTGAACCATTCGGTCATCGGGCTGCGCTTCATGGTCACCTCGGCGGTGTTCTTCGCGATCGGCGGCGTGCTGGCGATGCTGATCCGCGCGCAGCTCGCGACCTCGCGCTCGGCCTTCATCGGCCCGGAGATCTACAACCAGATCTTCACGATGCACGGCACGATCATGATGTTCCTGTTCGCGATCCCGATGCTGGAGGGGCTCGCGGTCTATCTCGTGCCCAAGCTGCTCGGCGCGCGCGATCTCGCGTTCCCGCGGCTCACCGCCTATGGCTACTGGTGCTACCTGTTCGGCGGCACGATCCTGATCCTCGCCCTGCTCGGCGGTGTCGCTCCCGACAGCGGCTGGTTCCTCTACACCCCGCTCTCCTCCGACGTCTATTCGCCCGGCATCAACGCCGATGTCTGGCTGCTCGGTGTCACCTTCGTCGAGATCTCGGCGATCACGCTGGCGGTCGAGCTCGTCGTGTCGATCCTGAAGCTGCGCGCCGCCGGGATGAGCCTCGCGCGCATGCCGATCTTCGGCTGGTACATCCTGGTGACCGCGCTGATGATGGTGGTGGGGTTCCCGCCGCTGATCCTCGCCTCGGTGCTGCTCGAACTCGAACGCGCGGCCGGCCTGCCGTTCTTCGACCCGACGCGCGGCGGCAGTCCGCTGCTGTGGCAGCACCTGTTCTGGCTGTTCGGCCACCCGGAGGTCTACATCATCTTCCTGCCCGCGGCCGGCGCGATCGCGACGATCATTCCGGTGTTCGCGCAGCGGCGGCTGATCGGCTACCGCGCCTCGATCGCGGCGATCGTGGCGATGGCGTTCCTGAGCTTCGGCATCTGGGTGCACCACATGTTCGCCGTCGGCATCCCGCATCTCGCGCTGGCGTTCTTCTCGGCGGGCTCGGCGCTGGTCGCGGTGCCGACCGCGGTGCAGGTGTTCGCCTGGCTGGCGACACTCGCGCATGGCAGGCCGCGCTGCGACGTGCCGATGCTCTACGTGTTCGGCTTCCTGTTCGTGTTCGTGCTCGGCGGGCTGACCGGCGTGATGCTGGCGATGGTGCCGTTCAACTGGCAGGTGCACGACACCTATCTCGTCGTTGCGCACCTGCACTATGTGCTGGTCGGCGGCTTCATCTTCCCCCTGCTGGCAGCGCTCTACTACTGGCTGCCGCACGTCACCGGCCGGCAGGCCGTGCACCGGATCGCCGTGCCCGCGTTCTGGCTGATCTTCCTCGGCTTCAACCTCACCTTCCTGCACATGCACTGGACCCGGCTGATCGGCATGCCGGGGCGCGTGTTCACCTATGACGGCAGCGAGGGCTGGGACCTGCTGAACCTGCTCTCCTCGATCGGCGGCTTCGTCCTGACCATGGGGTTCGCGCTGATCGCGATGGACATCGCGCTGCAGCGGCGCTTCGGGCGACGGTTCCGGCGCGACCCCTGGCATGCGGCGACGCTCGAGTGGGCGATGCCGACCCCGCCGCCGCCTTACGCCTTCGCCGCGATCCCCGAGGTCACCGAGCGGGCCGACGGGCTCGAGCCGCGCGCGCTCGGGCCGCGGCTCGCCGCCGGTGACGGGTATCTCGCGCAGACCCGCAACGACTGGCAGGAGACGCTTGGCGTGCACATGACCAGCGGCGCGCCCGAGCAGATCATCGTGCTGTCGCGCGCGACCCATCTGCCGCTCTACACCGCGCTCGCGACCGCCGCGGTGGTGCTGGCGCTGCTGTTCCGCCTCTACGAGCTTGCCGCGCTCGCGGTGATCGTCGTGGTCGCGCTGATGCTGATCACCGCCCAGCGCGCCGGCCAGCCAGCGGACCACGGTCCCCTGCCGGCCGGCCGCGGGCTCGATCTGCCGCTGCACACCGAGGCCGCGGAGCCGCCGCCCTAGTGGGCGGTGATCTTCGCGCTGGTCGCCAACGCGACGCTGTTCGCCTCGCTGGTGTTCGGCGTGCTGTATCTGTGGCTGACCGCGGCGAACTGGCCGCCCGCGGAGGTGCTGCGCGCGGGCCGGGCCGCGCCTGCGCTCGCGGCCACGGGGCTGCTGGCCG
>CAZHMM010000253.1:0-4606 GCA_964533585.1 uncultured Elioraea sp. | reverse complement strand
GCGGTGCGCTCCTCCGCCACCGCCGAGGACCTGCCGACCGCCTCCTTCGCCGGCCAGCAGGAGACCTTCCTCAACGTGCAGGGCGAGCGCGCGCTGATCGATGCCTGCCGCGCCTGCTACGCTTCGCTGTTCACCGACCGCGCGATCGCCTATCGCGAGATGCAGGGCTTCGAGCACATGCAGGTGGCACTCTCGGTCGGCGTGCAGGCGATGGTGCGCGCCGATATCGGCGGCTCGGGCATCATGTTCACGATCGACACCGAGAGCGGCTTCCCCGGCGTGGTGCTGATCTCGGCCGCCTGGGGGCTCGGCGAGCCGGTGGTGCAGGGCTCGGTCGATCCCGACCGCTATCTCGTGTTCAAGCCGCCGCTCGCGGATCCCGCCAAGCTGCCGATCCTCGACAAGACGCGCGGATCGAAGGCGCAGAAGATGATCTACGCGACGGGCGGCAGCGCGCGCACGGCGATGGTGGAAACCACGCGGCGCGAGCAGAGCGCGCTCGTGCTGTCGGACGGCGAGATCCTCGATCTCGCGCGCGCCGGCGTGGCGATCGAGCGCCACTACCGCCGGCCGATGGACATCGAATGGGCGAAGGACGGTGCGACGGGCGAGATCTTCATCGTCCAGGCGCGGCCCGAGACGGTGCATGGCACGCGCGAGCCGGCGAGCCTGCGCACCTGGCGGCTCACCGGCAAGCCGCGCCCGCCCATCCTCACCGGCGCGGCGGTGGGCGAGAAGATCGCCGCCGGCCCGGTGCAGGTGGTGCACTCCCCCGAGGCGATCGCCGAGTTCCGCGAGGGCTCCGTGCTGGTGACGGAATCGACCGACCCGGACTGGGTGCCGCTGATGAGGATGGCGGCCGGCATCGTCACCGACCATGGCGGCCCGACCAGCCACGCCGCGATCGTCTCCCGCGAGCTCGGCCTGCCGGCGGTGGTCGGCACCCAGCGGGCGACCGCCACGCTGCGCGACGGCCAGGAGGTCACGATCTCCTGCGCCGAGGGCGAGGAGGGGCGCGTCTATGAGGGCCGCGTGCCGTTCAGCGCGACCGAGCTCGATCTCTCCACCATCCCCGCGACGCGCACGGCGATGATGCTGAACATCGCCTCGCCGGCCGCGGCGCTGCGCTGGTGGAAGCTGCCCGCGAAGGGGATCGGGCTCGCGCGCATGGAGTTCATCGTCTCGTCCGTGATCAAGGCGCACCCGATGGCGCTGGTGCATTTCGACAAGGTGACCGACCCGGCGGCGCGGCGCGAGATCGAGGCGCTGACGCGCGGATTCGCCGACAAGCCGTCCTACTTCGTCGACACGCTGGCGCGCGGGCTGGCGCGCATCGCCGCCCCATCGCACCCGCATCCGGTGATCGTGCGCATGAGCGACTTCAAGTCGAACGAGTACGCGCATCTGCTGGGCGGGGCGCCGTTCGAGCCGGACGAGGAGAACCCGATGCTGGGGCTGCGCGGCGCCTCGCGCTACTACTCGGCCCGCTACCGCGACGCCTTCGCGCTCGAATGCAAGGCGATCCTGAAGGCCAGGCGCGAGATCGGCGCCGACAACATCATCGTGATGATCCCGTTCTGCCGCACGCCGGCCGAGGCCGACCGCGTGCTCGCGGTGATGGCCGAGCATGGGCTGGTGCGCGGCGAGGACGGGCTCGAGGTCTATGTGATGTGCGAGATTCCCGCCAACGTGATCCTGGCCGAGCAGTTCGCCGAACGGTTCGACGGATTCTCGATCGGCTCGAACGACCTCACCCAGCTCGTGCTCGGCGTCGATCGCGACAGCGCGGAGCTGCGCGAGCTGTTCGACGAGCGCGACGAGGCGGTGAAGCGGATGATCGCGGACGTGATCCGCCGCGCCCATGCGTCGGGCCGCAAGGTCGGGATCTGCGGCGAGGCGCCGTCGAACCACCCGGACTTCGCTGCCTTCCTGGTCGAGTGCGGTATCGATTCGATCTCGCTCAACCCCGACGGGTTCGTCGCCGCGGCGCAGCGCGTCGCCGAGGCCGAGGCTCAGCGCGCGAGCGCGAACACGAGAACGCCCGCGGCGGCGAGGTAGATCAGGCAGGCCGGCAGGGTGCGGCGCAGGATCGCGCCCTCACGGCCGGCAATGCCGACCGCCGCCGCGCCGGCGACGATGTTGTGCGGGCAGATGATGTTGCCGACCCCGGCGCCCACGCCCTGGGCGGCGAGCATCGGCAGCACCGGCAGATCGAGCCGCGCGGCGGTCGCCTCCTGGAAGGCGGTGAACAGGATGTTCGAGGCGGTCGCCGAGCCGGTGACGAAGGTGCCGAGCGCGCCGACCAGCGGCGCGGTGAGCGGGAATGCGCCGCCCAGCGTGTCGGCGGCGAAGGCCGCGAGCGCGTCGATCATGCCCGCGTGCAGCATCAGCCGCGACAGCACCAGCATCGCCACCAGCGCGACCGTGACGGGACCGAGCCGTTCCGCGGCCTTGACGAGGGCCGCGCGCAGCTCGGCGGCGCGCGCGCCCTGGATCGCGCCGCCGGCGAGGAACCCCGCCATCAGCATCGTGCCGGGATGGAACAGCGGCCGCATCGAGGCGCCGAACCCGCCCGGCAGCGACCAGGCGATCGCCACGGCTTCGAGCGGCGCGCGCAGCGGCGGTACCAGGCGCGTGGCCAGGATCAGCGCGATCAGCACGAGATAGGGCGCGCCGGCGCGGGCGAGGTCGCTGCCCGACACCGCCTCGCCGCCACGGGGCGGGCCGAACCGCCGCACCGCGGCCACGAACAGCAGGGCGCCGAGCAGCGCACCGCCGAGCGTCGGCAGTTCCGGCCCGACCAGCACCGCGATCGCCACCATCGGTGCCAGGAACAGCGCCGCGCCGAGCGCGCCCCAGCCCCACGCCCCCGCTCCGGTCGCGCCCGCCGAGCGCAGCACCGCGCCCATCAGCAGCACGCCGAGCGCGCCGTGGATCGGCGCGGTCGCCGCCGCGATCGCCGCCTCGCTCTGTTCCACCAATTCAGCCTGCGCGAGCACCGGCGTGCCGACCGCGCCGAACGACACCCCGAGCGAGTGCCCGATCAGCGCGATCGCGACCGCGCGCGCCGGCTCCACCCCGAGGGCCACCAGCAGCGGCGCGGCGAGGGCCACCGGCGTGCCGAACCCGGCCGCGCCCTCCATGAACAGGCCGAAGAACCAGCCGATCAGAATGGTCTGCAGCGCCGTCCCGGACGCCACGCGGGCGAGTGCGTCGCGCAGCGTGGCGAGCGACCCGCGCGCCTCCTGAAGTCCGTGGATCGCCAGCGCCGGCAGCAGGATCCAGAGGATGGTGGCGGCGAGGAACAGCCCCTCCAGCCCCGCCCCCGCGAGCGCGCCCGCGCCGAGCCCGAACACGCCGACCGCCAGCGCCGCGGTGAGCGCGAGCCCGGCGATCCCGGCCACCGCCGCCGAGCGCCCGAGCCCCACCATCAGCACCAGCACCGCGAGGATCGGTGCCGCGGCGATCAGGGCATGCAGCGTGGTCCCGGCCAAGCTTCCCCCCGTCCGCGTGCGTTGCCGCACCCGTGTGCGATATCGGGCGGATTCGGGCCAGCCTTGCCGTGACGCTGCCCGGATTCGCCCCCTATCCTGCCCCGGCCCGCAACCCTGCCGGGGGACGCCATGGCCGCGCCGCGCCTGCTGTCCAAGACCGACCTCGCCGGATACGAGCCCGTGCCGCTCGCCGGCCGTTCCGTGCTGGAGAGCCATGCCCGCCTCGCCGCGCTGCTGGCCGCGCGCGGCCTGCCGTCCGGGCTGTTCGCCGAGCCGGTGCTGACCCGCCGCGCCGACGGCACTCCCGCCGCCGTCTCCTGGTACGGCGAGGGCGACGGCGAGCCCGCCCCACTCTCCGCCCTCTCGCCCGCCCGCCGCGCCGAGGCCGAGGCCAAGCTGCGCGCCGCCCTCGCCGGGCTCGCCCCCGCGCTCGACGACACCGAGGGCGGCGGGCTGCTGCGCCGCGCGCTGCTGATCGCCGACCCGGACTCGGTGCTGTCGGTGGACGGGCGGGTGGTGATCACCGGCTGGGGCCTAGCCCCGCGCGGCACCGGCGACGATCCGGTGCGGTTCGCAGCACTGCTGCGCGAGGGGCTCGGCCGCTACCTGCCGGCGCTCGCGGATGCCGGGCCGGAGGTGTTCGCCGGCACCACCCCGCTCGCCGCGGCGCCGGCGGCCGCAGCTTCCCCGGTGCCGGCCGCGCCCATCCCGCCGCGCGCCGCCCCGCCCCCACCCCCACCCCCGCCGCCTCCCCTCGCGCCGGTCCCCGTCGCCACCGCGCCCGCCGGGGGGTGGTGGATGCTGCCCGCCGGGCTCGGCATCGCCATCGCCTTCCTGCTGCTCGGCTTCTGGCTCGGCTGGCGCGCCGCGGTCGGCGAATGGGCCGGGCGCCAGCTCTTCGCCTCGGTGGTGGACGAGGGGCCGACGCGGGCGGCGCTGGCCCGCGCGCGCGAGGCCAATGCCGCGCTCGAGCAGCAGATCGCCCAGGCGCGCGCCGCGCTCGAAGGCGAGATCTGCCGCCCCGAAGGCCCGCTGCCGGCGCTGGTGCCGACCGCGCCGCCGCCGGAACCGCCCGCCGAGGGCGCGCTGCCCGGCCAGGGCGAGGGCACGGC
>CAZHMM010000252.1:0-4675 GCA_964533585.1 uncultured Elioraea sp. | reverse complement strand
CGCGGCGATGGAGGCGTTCCTCCGCCGCGAGTTCCCGCATGCCGGCTTCATTGACGGGCGACTCGTGCTGGCCGACTACGCGCGTGGGCGCTGCCGGGTGCTGCTGCCGCTCGATGAGCGGACCATCCGGCCAGGACCCTCGGTGTCGGGGCCGGCGATCATGGGCCTCGGCGACGTCGCCGCCTGGATCGCGCTGCTGTCCGTGATCGGCCCGGTGCCGCTCGCGGTGACGTCGAGCCTGAATGTCTCCTTCCTCCGTCCCGCCGGCCTCGCCGACCTCGCCTGCGACTGCCGCACGCTCAGGGTCGGGCGGCGGCTCGCGGTGATGCTGGCGGAGGTGGCGCGGGTCACCGACGGGGCGGAGGTGGCGCACATGACGATCACCTACGCGATCCCGGACGGGGCGCGCTGAGGCTCACTCCGCCGGGCGCCAGACCTCCAGCGCCCAGCGCTGGAAGCTCCAGGCCATGTCGATCTCGATCCGGTCCACCACCTGGTAGCGGCAGCGCAGCAGGGTCTCGCGGCGCACCATCGACGAGCCCTCGTTGGCGATCACCACGTCGAAGCGGTGGGTGTCGAGCCCGGCCTCGACCTCACCGGCGAGGCCGGCGAGTTCCCGCTCGATCGTCTCGCGCGGCAACCAGAACGGCTGAAGCAGCGGCGGCGGATCGAGTGCGACATAGTCCGGGAAGTACTCGCTGTGGCCGGTCTCGGGGGTGGGCAGCCCGTCCAGCGCCGCGACCGCGGCGAGCTCGGTCGTGACGAGCGGCGCCTCTGCCGCGGCCATCAGCCGGCCGGCGGCAGCGAAGCGCGCCTCCGCCTCGGCGAAACGGTCGGGGTCGAGCGGGAACCAGTGCGCGTTCAGCAGCATCGCGACCGGCAGCGCAAGCAGGAAGGCACGGCGGGGTGCGGGCTGGCGCGCGCCGGCACCCAGCACGGCCAGCGCAAGCGGCGGCGAGAGCAGGTGGAAGAAGTAGCTCATATGCGCGCCCGTGTGCCCGCCGAGCGCGACCAGCAGGGCGGCGAGGGCGGCGACTGCCGCGAAGCTCCAGAACGCGGGCGGGCGGACGGGGCGGACGAGCACGGCCGCGAGCGCAGCGAGCAGCGGCAGGCTGAACACCGCCCAGTCGCGCGACTGGCGCAGCAGATGTGCCGGGTCGTACACCGCGGCGGCGAGGTTCGCGCCGAGCACCAGCACCGAATAGCCGGGCAACAGGACGGCGAGCAGCGCCAGCATCGCAGCGATCCCGCCGAGGGTGGCAAGCCCATAGGCGAGGCCGCGCCGCCAGGAGCGGAACAGGAACACGTAGGCCGCGGCGACGCCGGCGGGGAAGACGAAGTAGAGCTTGGTCGCGAGCCCGAGCAGCGAGAGCGCGAGGCAGAGCGCGAAGCGGCGCGGATCCTCGGGCCTCGGCGCGATCACTGCATAGGCCGCCATCATCAGCGCGACCCCGATGCCGTCCGGCCGCACCGTCGCGCCGACCCAGTAGAGCCAGCCCGCCGCCACCAGGGCGGTGGCAAGCCCGGCAGTCAGCCGATCCACGTCCTCGCGGCGCAGCAGGCGATGCAGCAGCCACGCGCCGAGCGCAAAGCCAAGCCCGGCGACGGCGCGATGCACCGTCAGCCCGGCGCCGAGCAGCGCCGCCGCCGGCAGCACCGCGAGCGGGTAGACGATGCCGTAGAGATTGCCCGCCTCGGCGAGCATCCCGGCCGCATAGGGATTGCGGAAGTCCAGCAGCGCCAGGGTGGTGACGATCAGCGCGCCCTCGCGCATCTCCTGCGGCGCCGGCGAGACCAGCATGCGGAGGTAGATCAGGCCAAGCCAGGCAAAGCCGGCAGCGGCGAAGGCGAGCGCCGCGCCTTCGAGCGCGATGAGCTCAGCGGCCGGCGGCTGCAAACGCTTCGAGCGAACGGCGGTCACGACCTCACGGATGCCCCGGCGCGGGCCATGCCTCCCGGCGCCTCGCCATCAAGGGCGAGCGACGCGGCGGAAAGATGGCGCCGCGGTCAGCCGGGGGCGGCCGCCGGCGCCTCGGTGCCGCGGCGGAGCCGGTTCTCGCCGAGGAACAGCAGGATGGGTGCGGCGATGAAGATCGACGACGAGGTGCCGACGACGATGCCGAACAGCATGGTCCAGGCAAACCCCTCGACCGAGCCGGTGGTCAGCAGCGCGAGCGGCAGCACCGAAAGGAAGGCGGTCGCCGAGGTGCCGATGGTGCGCGCGAGCGTCTCGTTGATGGAGAGGTCGATCAGCTCGCGCAACGGCATGGTCTTGTACTTGCGCAGGTTCTCGCGCATGCGGTCATACACCACGACCTTGTCGTTGACGCTGTAGCCGATGATGGTCAGCAGCGCGGCCACGGTGGCGAGGTCGAACTCGATGCGCGTGACGGCGAGGAACCCGACCGCCTTGGTCACGTCCAGGATCAGCGTGACGACGGCGCCGACGCCGAACTGCCATTCGAAGCGGAACCAGATGTAGAGCAGGATCGCCACCAGCGACATCGCGAGCGCGGTCATGCCGGCGGCGAACAGCTCGGCCGAGACACGCCCGCCGACCGCCTCGGTGCGCACGATGCGGGCGCCGGGCACCGCCTGCTCGAGGGCTGCGCGCACGGCGGCGACATTGCGCTGCTGCTGCGCCTCGTCCTCGTGCGCCTCCATGCGCACCAGCACCTCGGTGGGCGAGCCGAACTGCTGCAGCGCGACCTCGCCCACCCCGGCCTGGCCGAGGGCGGCGCGCATCTCGGCGAAATTGGCGGGCTCGGGCGTGCGCACCTCGACCAGCACACCGCCCTTGAAGTCGATGCCGTAGTTCATGCCGGGATAGAAGAACAGCACGACCGAGGCGATCGACAGGATGGCCGAGACGACGAGGCCGAGGATCCGGCCGCGCATGAACGGGATCGTCGTGCCGTCGGGAACCAGGCGGAACCGCATCGCGCGCCTCCTCAGACCGGCAAGGCCGCGGGGCGGCGCGAGCGCACCCACTGCACCATGAGCATGCGCACGAACACGATCGCCGAGAACATCGAACACATGATCCCGACCGAGATCGTCACCGCGAAGCCGCGCACCGGCCCCGAGCCGAAGGCGTAGAGCATCGCCATCGCCAGCAGCGTGGTCAGGTTGCTGTCGACGATGGTGGCGAAGGCGCGCTTGAATCCGGCCTCCATCGCGTTCATGGGCGTTCGTCCGCGTCTCGCCTCCTCGCGGATGCGCTCATTGATCAGGATGTTGGCATCCACCGCCATGCCGAGGGTGAGCAGGATGCCGGCGATGCCCGGCAGGGTGAGCGTCGCCTCCATCAGCGACAGCACCGCGAGCAGCAGGATCATGTTCACGATCAGCGCGACGTTCGCGAACATGCCGAACAGGCCGTAGAAGGCGAGCATCCACGCCACGACCAGCACGAAGCCGATCGCCAGCGCGATCGCCCCGGCGCGGATCGAGTCCGCGCCGAGATCGGGCCCGACCGTGCGTTCCTCGATCACGGTGAGCGGCGCGGGGAGCGCGCCCGCGCGCAGCAGCACGGCCAGGTCGTTGGCGGTGGTGACCGTGAAGTTGCCGCTGATCTGGCCGCGCCCCGCGGTGATCGGCTCGCGGATCACCGGTGCGGTGATCACCCGGTTGTCGAGCACGATCGCGAAGGGCCGGCCGACATTGTTCCGCGTCACCTCGGCGAAGCGGCGCGTGCCGATCGAATCGAAGGTGAAGTTGACCACCCACTCGCCGGTGCGGCTGTCCTGGCCGGCGCGCGCATCCGTCAGGTTCGCCCCGTCCACCTCGACGCGGCGGCGGACCGCATAGCGCGTCGGCTCGCCGCCCGGGCCACGGTCGCCCTCAAGGAACATCACGCCCGGCGGCGGGGTGCGCGCCGACAGGTCGGCGGTCTCGTCAAGCAGATGGAAGGTCATGCGCGCGGTGGTGCCGATCAGCTGCTTGATCCGCTCCGGGTCCTGGATGCCGGGCAGCTGCACCAGCAGCCGGTTCGCGCCCTGCCGCGCGATCACCGGGTCGACCACACCGGTCTCGTCGATGCGGCGGCGGACGATCTCGATCGACTGCTCGACCGCCTGGGTCGCCTTCTCGCGCAGCAGCGGCTCGGACAGCGTGATGGTGATCGTGCCGTCGGGTGCGGCGGTGACCTCGAGATCGGGCTGCGGCGCGGCCATGCCGACGCTGATCGGGTTGGCGAGTTCGCGCAGTTGGCGCACGGCGTCCTGGCTGCGCGTCGGGTCGGTCAGCCGCAGCGTGACGCTGCGCTCGGCGGTGGCGAGGCCGGCATAGCCGATATTGGCGCCACGCAACCGCGTGCGGACACCATCCGCGAGGTTGCCCAGCCGCTCGCGGATCACCGCCTCCATGTCCACCTCGAGCAGCAGGTAGGAGCCTCCCTTGAGGTCGAGGCCGAGGTGGAACTGGCGCCAGGGCACGTAGTCGCCGGCCGCGCCGAGGCGCTCCTTCGGCACGAAGGAGGGGATGGCGAGGATGGCCGCGAGGACGATGCCGCCGAGGATGGCGGCGATCTTCCAGCGGGCGAAATACATCATGGCGCTCGGCGCGCTCCCGTCTGTCCGGCGGTCAGGGGTTCCGTGATCGGCGGCGGAGAATGCCCGCCGAGGCGAGCCGGCGCAATCTCCGGGGGCGCAGGCTCGCTCGGCGGTGATGCGAC
>CAZHMM010000251.1:1315-4750 GCA_964533585.1 uncultured Elioraea sp. | reverse complement strand
GCCGCCCTGATCGCGCGCGGCGATACCGTGCGCGTGCTCGACGACCTCTCCACCGGCAGCCGCGCCAATCTCGCCCCGGGCGCCGAACTGGTGGTCGGCGACGTCGCCGACCCGGCGGCGGTCCGCGCGGCGATGGCTGGGGTGGACGGGGTGTTCCATCTCGCCGCGATCGCCTCGGTGCAGCGCTGCACCGAGGACTGGCTGGGCACGCACCGGGTCAATCTCGGCGGCACGATCGCGGTGCTCGATGCCGCGCGGGCCGGGCCGGGCCGGGCCCCGGTGCCGGTGGTCTATGCCTCCTCGGCGGCGGTCTATGGCGAGGTCGCGGCCCTGCCGATCACCGAGGCCGCACCCACGCGGCCGCTGTCGGCCTATGGCGCGGACAAGCTCGGCTCGGAGCTGCACGCCCGTGTGGCCGGCGCGGTGCATGGCGTGCCGACGATGGGCCTGCGCTTCTTCAACGTCTTCGGCCCGCGCCAGGACCCGCGCTCGCCCTATTCGGGGGTGATCTCGATCTTCTGCGACCGCTTCGCCCGCGGCGAGGGGGTGGAGATCTACGGCGATGGCGGCCAGACGCGCGACTTCATCGCGGTCGCCGACATCGTCGCCGGGCTGCTCGCCGGGCTGGACGCGGCCTCGACGGAGGCGCCGGTGCTGAACCTCTGCACCGGGCGGGCGAGCTCGGTGCTCGAACTCGCGCGCACGATCGCGGGGCTCTGCGGGGCGCCGCCGGCGATCACGCACCGCGAGGCGCGCGCGGGCGAGATCCGCCACTCGGTCGGCTCGGCCGAAGCGGCGCGGGCAAGGCTGGGGCTCGGCGCGCCGACGCCGCTCGACGACGGGCTCGCGGCGGTGGTGGCGTGGCTGCGCGCCGGCAGGCCCGGGCTCGCCGGGGGATAGGGCCAGGCCGGAAAGCCGGAAATCGGGAAAGCGGGCCCGGCGGTCAGCCGATCAGCCAGACGACGCCGAAGCCGATCACCCCCCAGAGCGACAGCGAGACGGCGGCGATCACCCCTGCCGCGGCCGGCCAGGAGAGCCGCTCGGGCAGGCCGGCTTCGGTGTCGGTGGTCAGGACCGCCGCCTGCTGCCGACGGCCCTCTGCTTTGCGCCTGGTCATCTCGTCCGTCCGTCGTCCACAGCCCCGGTCGTTGTATCCCCGCGCTTGCGCCGGGATGTGGTTCGGAGCGTCTGCGTCGCCAATCACACTACTGCAAGCTGTGCGTCATGTCTGTGGCAGCGTGAGGGCAGGGCGGGACGCAGAAGGGGCGACCCGAAGGCCGCCCCCTGGAACACAAGGCTGAAATGAAGGCAGTGGCTGCTCAGACCCGCCGGCGGCGCGCGGCAAAGCCCAGGCCGAGCAGGCCCATGCCGAGCAGCGCGAGGCTCGCGGGCTCGGGCACCGGCACGGTCGGGTTGAAGGCGATGTTGTCGAACTCGAAGGCGAACTGCGACGAGGTCGCCACCACGCGGTCGAACGCCACGGTCGAGGTGATGTTGACGTAGAGCGTGCCGTTCACGCCCTGATCGCCGTTCGGGCTGGCGACGACGTCGCTGCCGGTGATCTGCCCGACCAGGGTGGCGCCGTCGTAGAAGCTCAGCGTGTTGTAATCGTCCACCGAGCCCCAGAGCAGGCCGAAATACTTCTGCAGGCCCGGCAGCAGGATCTCGACCGCCGCGCCGGCGGTGTTCCCGGTCGAGCCCGAGGTGATGTAGGTGGTGGTGTTAACGCCGTTCGGCTGGTCGGTGCCGATCGGGTTGCCGAAGCCGGTGCCGTTGCCGCCCGAGAGGAAGGGCGCGGCGTACTGGCCACCGACGCTGCCCTGCACCGCCTGGGCGTTCGGCGTGAAGTTCACAGTGATGCCGCTCTGCGGCGAGAGCCCGCCGGCAGTGCCGAGCGCCAGCCAGTCGAGATTGTCGAGCGTCACGCCGGTGGGCGCGCCGCCGACCGAGCCGCTGACCGAGAGAGCGGCCTGGGCCGCGCCGGCAGCGGCGAAGGTCAGCACCGCCGTGGCCAGCAACGCGTTCCTGAAGGTCTTCATGGGGTGATCCTGATCCCGTGCTGTGTCGAAAGGCTTTCGCCCGGCTGGGACCAGCACACATCGTGCCACGAATCTAACTCACTGCGGCATATGCGTTTTTATCGGCCGTTGACGGCAGTTGTAAAATTTCTCGACACATCCCGCGGAGAAAGATGCGCCTCCGGGCCCAAGGCCCGCCCCCAGCCGATCAAGGCCGCGGCCCCCGAGCATCGTCGTCCGACAGACTCGGGGGCACGAAGAAGGGGCGGCACGAAGGCCGCCCCTTGGAGCGGAACGCTGAAAGGAACGCCGTGGGCGTTCAGACCCGCCGGCGGCGCGCGGCGAAGCCGAGGCCGAGCAGGCCCATGCCGAGCAGCGCGAGGCTCGCGGGCTCGGGCACCGGCACGGTCGGGTTGAAGGCGATGTTGTCGAACTCGAAGGCGAACTGCGACGAGGTCGCCACCACGCGGTCGAACGCCACGGTCGAGGTGATGTTGACGTAGAGCGTGCCGTTCACGCCCTGATCGCCGTTCGGGCTGGCGACGACGTCGCTGCCGGTGATCGAGCCGACCAGGGTCGCGCCATCGTAGAAGCTCAGCGTGTTGTAGTTGTCCACCGAGCCCCAGAGCAGGCCGAAATACAGGTAGCCCACGCCGCCATTGTTGGGCAGCACGATCTCGGCCGATGCGCCGACCACGCTCCCGAAAGAGCCCGAGGTGATATAGGTGGTGGTGTCCACCCCGTTCGGCTGGTTGGTGCCGATCGGGTTGCCGAAGCCGGTGCCGTTGCCGCCCGAGAGGAAGGGCGCGGCGTACTGGCCACCGACGCTGCCCTGCACCGCCTGGGCGTTCGGCGTGAAGTTCACAGTGATGCCGCTCTGCGGCGAGAGCCCGCCGGCAGTGCCGAGCGCCAGCCAGTCGAGATTGTCGAGCGTCACGCCGGTGGGCGCGCCGCCGACCGAGCCGCTGACCGAGAGAGCGGCCTGGGCCGCGCCGGCGGCGGCGAAGGTCAGCACCACCGTGGCCAGTAACGCGTTCCTGAAGGTTTTCATAGGCTGGTCCTGATCCTGCCGCGTCGAGAGGCTTGCGCCCGGAGAGGACATGCATGCGTCATGCCGCCGGGCTAACTTGCTGCGGCGGTTGGTGTTTTTTCTCCGGCTGCGGGGGGGCGTAAAATCTGCTGACAAGCAATTGTTGCGGCAGAACCATGTTATCGCAATGCGCGGTTCATGCGGGCTTCGTCGCGGCGGCCTTCGCGGCCGGCACCACGCTCCGACACCTGCGCGCATGAAGAAAGGGGCGGCCCCGTGGGGCCGCCCCTGTATCACGCCCTGTGGGCCGGCAGGATCAGGCAGCCTTGCGCCGCCGCGCGGCGAAGCCGAGGCCGAGCAGGCCCATGCCGAGCAGCGCCATCGAGG
>CAZHMM010000251.1:0-1215 GCA_964533585.1 uncultured Elioraea sp. | reverse complement strand
CGCCGCGCGGCGAAGCCGAGGCCGAGCAGGCCCATGCCGAGCAGCGCCATCGAGGCCGGCTCGGGCACCTCCTGCACCAGCCGCTCGACCTGGCCGACGAGGAAGGCGACGTTGCGCGAGTCCTCGACGGTCCAGAACTCGCTCACCGTGTTGCCGCTGGCATCGACGAAGCCGCTCAGGCTCAGGGTGTAGAGCACGCCGTCGATCTCGAACGACTCGGAGAGGTCGCTGGTCGCGAAGGTCACGCGATCGGCGCAGCCGTTGATGTTGACGCCGACGTTGTTGGGACCGCCGTCCGCGCAGGGATTGGCGGCGTTCGGCGTCTCGAAGTGGCTGAAGTCGAACACGAACAGCTTGTTGCCGACGAAGTTCCCATCGACGCTGATGTCGGCGGTGATCGCCAGCTGGACGCTGGAGATGCCCGAGCCGGCCGGGATCGGGAAGTTCAGGTGGTCGAACTCGCCGAGGGTGAAGGGCGACGGGTCGGGCGGCAGGTTCACGTTGATCGGGTCGGCCGCGATCGTGAAGTCGTAGCCGCTCTGCGCGGTGCCGCTCGACGGCCAGCGGACCGAGGTGCTGGCACCGCCGAGGCCGGGGGTGGTGATCGCCGAGCCGCCGCTGCCGCCGACCACGTTCTGCCACGTGGCGGTGATGTTCTCGATCGTCACGGTGGCCGCCTGGGCGGCACCGATGCCAAGGGCCAGAACCGCTGCCCCGGCGAGAAGTCCGAACTTCGTCATCGTGTGGGTCATTCCTCTGTATTCCGAAGGCACCCGACGTACCCGAAGGCAGAGAGGGCACCGTCACACCGCCAGGCCGACCGCCGGCACGGCGCGCCCTCTAAGCAATCGGCATGCCGGCGTACCGATACGCTGGAAAATCAACGGGTTGCGCGTGCATGCCGGCGCCCCACGCGGCCTCTGTAAAGTTTTCCGACGCGAGCCGCCGATCGGGCCGCACGACAGGAGCTGGCGCGCGGCCGGCCGGTGCGGCGCCGCGTCGCGGGTGGGGCGCATCGTGTCGGTGGATTTTACAGTCCGGTGTCAGGGCGGGCCGCGCCGGCCGCAACGCCCTGGAATCCGGATGCTGGCATGGCCATTGCTAAGTGTGTGGTCCGGCGGCGCAAGGCCGCTGGAGCCCGACTCTCGGGCGTTCTCCGGGGTGGTCGGGGGGCTACCCCGTGACGAGGCAGCGGTCCCGCGAGGGGCCGCTGCT
>CAZHMM010000250.1:0-4802 GCA_964533585.1 uncultured Elioraea sp. | reverse complement strand
CCCGCGGGGGCGAAGGGCCATCGGCCCTTCCCCCCGCACCCCCAATCCCATTCACCCACCCCCGACCGCGGCACCATCCAGGAACCGATACATCACCGTCGTCGCGTCGAACCGCTCGCGCCGTACATCCACGCACCAGCGCGGAATGACTCCCGCCACCCGATAGCCCAGCGACTCGTACAGCGGCTCCGCCGCATCCCCCGTCCGCGTGTCCAACGTCAGCACCACCCGCCCCAGCGCCCGCGCCCGCGCCTCCACCGCCGCCATCAACGCCCGCGCCACCCCACGCCGACGCCAGCCGGGATGCACCAGCAGCTTCCGCACCTCCGCCCGATGCGGCTGATTCGGAGGCGTGTCCCAGTCCAACTGCACCGTCCCCACCACCTCGCCCGCCTCCCACGCCACCAGCACCAGCCGCGCCCCCGCACGCACGGCAGGCGCCACCGACCCACGCCACCACGCCTCCGCCTCCTCCACCGGAAACGGCAGCACGAACCCCACACTCGCCCCGTCCTGCACACACGCATGCAACACCGCCGCCAAGGCCGGCACATGCGCCTCCACCCCCTCCGCCCCCAGCTCCTCGATCTCCACCACCACCAGAGCTCCCCTCACACCAGAAAGCTCCCCTCACACCAGAAACAGCCAGTACCGCGCCCCGACACCGGCCGAGGTCTCGAACACGCTCGCCCCCTCCAGCCGGTAGCGCAGGCAATCGCCCGGACAGAGCTCGAACGCCCCCCCACCCAAGGTCAGCCGCAACGCGCCCTCCACCAGCACCAGGTGATGCTCCAACCCCACGCGCGGCGGGCGGTCGTAGGCAATGCGCACCCCCGGATCGAGCACACACTCCAACACCTCGCCCGCCAGCGCCGAGGACGGCGGCGAGACCTGCCGGCGGCGGAACCCCACGCCCGGATCCGTCCACACCGCCTGCGCCTCACGCGGCACCAGCGGCGCGAACGCGTCCTCCACCAGCGCCAGCAAGCGCGACATCGTCAGCCCGAACGCCGCACAGAGCCGCGCCAGCACCGCCGTCGTCGGGCTGACCTCGGCATTCTCCAGCCGCGACAGCGTCGCCCGGCTCACCCCGCTCCGCCGCGCCAACTCGTCGAGCGACCAGCCGCGCTCGCCCCGCAAGCCCCGCAGCCGCTGCGCAATGCGCTGGTCGATCGAGACCTCACGCGTTTCCATATCCGGGAGATTTTCCCGGATACGAGAACGCGTCAAGCCCGGCGCGCGCCCAGCGCCACGCCGTGGAACACGTGCGTGAACGCCGCCGCGCCCAGCACCGGCGCCAACAGGTTCGCAACCGGCACCAGCATCAGCGCGGCCGCCGGCACACCCGCGAGCCACACCCGGAAGCGGTGCCGGCGCCGCAGCGCCCGCGCCGCCGCCGCGTCCATCCGCCGCAGCGCCACGAGCTCGAAATACTCGCGCGACAGCGCATAGGCCGACACCGCCAGCCAGACGAGGCTCCCCACCCCGGGCAGCAGCAGCACCAGCGGCAAGGCCAGCAGCGAGACCGCGAGCACCCGCCCCGCCAGCCGCAGCGCCGCCAGCACCTGAGACCACAACGGCGCCGGCGTCGCGGGGGCGAGGAAGGGGTAGTGCCGCGCCTCCACCGCCGCGGCGACGTCGTCCAGCAGCACGCCCGCCACCGCCAGGCTCGCCGGGCCGAACAGCAGCACCGCGACGATCACCGAGGCGACCCCGCCGAGCGCGGAAACCAGCCGGTCCAGCCACCCGCCCCCGCCGGTCGCCGCCAGCCCGACCAGCCAGACGCCGAACCCCACCAGGGCGGCGAACACCAGCCCCGCCCCCAGCAACCCCAGCAGCACCGGCCGGCGCAGCCGCGGATCGCCCAGCTGCCCGAGCGCGCGCAGCCAGGCCCCGATCATGGCGCGCGACGCTCCATCGGGTTAAGGGAGCCGCGCACAGCGGATCGGAGCCCCATGACCTACGACCTCCTCGGCATCGGCAACGCCATCGTCGACGTGCTCGCGCGCTGCGACGACGCCTTCATCGCCGCGCACGGCCTGAACAAGGGCGCCATGACCCTGATCGACGCCGCCCGCGCCGAGGCGCTCTACGCGGCGATGCCCCCGGCCGTCGAGGTCTCGGGCGGGTCGGCCGCCAACACCATGGCCGCCTTCGCGAGCCTCGGCGGGCGGGGCGCGTTCATCGGCAAGGTGGCCGAGGATCAGCTCGGCCAGGTGTTCCGCCACGACATCCGCGCCGCCGGCATCGCCTTCAACACCCCGGCCGCCAATGGCGGCGCGCCGACCGCGCGCTGCCTGATCCTGGTGACGCCCGATGCGCAGCGGACCATGAACACCTTCCTCGGCGCCTGCGTCGGGCTGTCGGAGGCGGATGTGGACGAGGCCGCGGTCGCCGGCGCGGCCGTGACCTATCTCGAGGGCTACCTGTTCGACCCGCCCGCCGCCCAGGCCGCGTTCCGCAAGGCCGCGCGCGTGGCGCACGCGGCCGGCCGCCAGGTGGCGCTGACGCTGTCCGACCCGTTCTGCGTCGGCCGCCACCGCGCCGCGTTCCGCTCGCTGGTCGCCGACGAGATCGACATCCTGTTCGCCAACGAGCACGAGATCCTCTCGCTCTACGAGGTCGCGACGTTCGAAGAGGCGGTGGCCGCCGTGCGGGCGGAGACGCGGGTCGCCTGCCTGACCCGGTCCGAGCAGGGCAGCGTGATCGTCGCCGACGGCGCCGTGCATGCGATCGCCCCGGAGCCGACCGAGGTGGTGGACACGACCGGCGCCGGCGATGCCTATGCCGCCGGGTTCCTCGCCGGGCTGGTGCGCGGCCGCCCGCTGCCGGAGTGCGGGGTGATGGCCTCGGTCGCGGCCGCCGAGGCGATCAGCCATTTCGGCGCCCGGCCGGTGGCGCCGCTGGCGCAGCTCGTGCGGGATCGCCTCGCCGCCTGATCCCCGCTCGGCCTTGGCCGAGCGGGTGCGCGCGGGGTTGGCGGGACGGCCACGCGCCGCGGGAGACCGTCCCGCGTCCGTCACAGGACAGCAACACTGACTTTTCACTCGCGGAAATCGGCCCGCGCCCTTATGTGTGCGCCGCAGCAGCACACAGGGCGGCCGGTATGGACATTCGCACCATCGCGATCATCGCGCGCTGCGCCGTGCGGGCGGAGCCCGCAGCCTGGCGCGGCCACACCCAGGAGAGTGCGCGATGAGCGCTTCTGAGATCAGGAACATCGCGATCATCGCCCACGTCGACCATGGGAAGACCACCCTGGTCGACCAGCTCCTCCGCCAGTCCGGCGCGTTCCGCGAGCACCAGCAGGTGGCCGAGCGCGCGCTCGACCGCAACGACCTCGAGCGCGAGCGCGGCATCACCATCCTCGCCAAGTGCACCTCGGTGGTGTGGAAGGGCGTGCGGATCAACATCGTCGACACGCCCGGCCACGCCGATTTCGGCGGCGAGGTCGAGCGCATCCTGAACATGGTGGACGGCGCGATCGTGCTGGTGGACGCCGCCGAGGGTCCGCTGCCGCAGACCAAGTTCGTGGTCGGCAAGGCGCTCGCGCGCGAGCTCCGCCCGATCGTGGTGGTGAACAAGGTCGATCGGCAGGACGCGCGGCCCGACGAGGTGCACAACGAGGTGTTCGACCTGTTCGCCGCGCTCGGCGCCGACGACGCGCAGCTCGACTTCCCGATGCTCTACGCCTCCGGCCGGCAGGGCTGGGCGGATGCGGCGCTCGATGGGCCGAAGCGCGATCTCTCCGCGCTGTTCGACCTGGTGCTGCGCCATGTGCCGGCGCCGAAGCTCGATGCCGAGGCGCCGTTCGCGATGGTCGCGACCATTCTCGACTACGACAACTTCCTCGGCCGCGTGCTGACGGGCCGCGTCGAGCAGGGCCGCGCGCGCGTCAACATGCCGCTGAAGGTTCTGCGCGCGGACGGTTCCGTGATCGAGACGGGTCGGCTGACCAAGCTGCTCTCCTTCCGCGGGCTGGAGCGCGTGCCGGTCGAGGAGGCCGAGGCCGGCGACATCATCGCCGTCGCCGGGCTCGCCGAGGGCACGGTGCCCGACACGATCTGCGCCCCCGAGCAGGCGGTGCCGATGGCGGCGATCCCGGTCGATCCGCCGACGCTGTCGATGACGTTCCGCATCAACGACGGCCCGCTCGGCGGGCGCGAGGGCAAGAAGGTGACGTCGCGCCAGATCCGCGACCGGCTGTACCGCGAGGCCGAGGGCAATGTCGCGATCAAGGTGAAGGACAGCGAGGAGGCCGAGGCGTTCGAGGTCGCCGGCCGCGGCGAGTTGCAGCTCGGCGTGCTGATCGAGACGATGCGGCGCGAGGGGTTCGAGCTGACGATCGGCCGCCCGCGCGTGATCCTGAAGCGCGACGAGGCGACCGGCGAGCGCCTCGAGCCGTTCGAGGAGGTGCTGATCGATGTGGACGAGCAGCACTCGGGCGTGGTGGTCGAGAAGATGTCGTTGCGCAAGGGCGAGCTGCGCGACATGCGCCCGTCCGGCGCGGGCAAGACGCGGCTCACCTTCCTGATCCCGGCGCGGGGCCTGATCGGCTATCATGGCGAGTTCCTGACCGACACGCGCGGCACCGGCATCATGAACCGTCTGTTCGCCGGCTACTTCCCGTGGAAGGGCGCGATCGAGGGGCGGCGCAACGGCGCGCTCATCTCGAACGCGGATGGCGAGGCGGTGCACTACGCGCTGTTCTATCTGCAGGAGCGCGGCGTGCTGTTCGTCAATCCGGGCGACAAGGTCTATGTCGGGATGATGATCGGCGAGAACAGCCGGGCCGAGGACCT
>CAZHMM010000249.1:0-4846 GCA_964533585.1 uncultured Elioraea sp. | reverse complement strand
AACGTGTTCCACGCCGGCGACGGCAACCTGCACCCGCTGATCCTGTTCGACGCCAACGACCCCGAGAGCTTCCGCCGCGCCGAGATGCTGGGGGCCGACATCCTGCGCCTCTGCGTCGAGCTCGGCGGCTGCCTGACCGGCGAGCATGGGGTGGGGATCGAGAAGCGCGACCTGATGACGGTGCAGTTCGGTCCGGTCGATCTCGATCAGCAGAAGCGGGTGAAGCGCGCCTTCGATCCGCGCTGGCTGCTCAACCCGCACAAGGTGTTCCCGCTGGACACGGCCGGGACGGCGTGAGGTGAGCGCGGGGACGATCGCACCCGCCGATGAGGCGGGGCTCGCGGCCGCGATCGGCTCGGCCCACGCCGCCGGCACCCCGCTCGCGGTCTGGGGCAATGGCACCAAGGCCGCGTTCGGCCGGCCGGTGCAGGCGGCCGCCTCGCTCAGCGCGCGCAACCTGACCGGCATCACGCTCTACAGCCCGGCCGAGCTGGTGATTGCCGCCCGCGCCGGCACGCCGCTCGCCGAGGTCGAAGCCGCGCTCGCTGGCAAGGGCCAGCACCTGATCGCGGAACCTCCTGATCTTTCGGCATTGATGGGTCCGGGCGAGGGGGCGCCGACAGTCGGCGGCGCGGTCGCCTGCAACCTGTCGGGGCCGCGGCGGATCGCGCTCGGCGCGATGCGCGACCATGTGCTCGGCGTGCGCGCGGTGAACGGCTTGGGCGAGATCATCACCTCGGGCGGGCGGGTGCTGAAGAACGTCACCGGGCTCGATCTCGCCAAGCTGCTGACCGGCTCGCGCGGCACGCTCGCGGTGCTGACCGAGGTGACGCTGAAGGTGCTGCCCGCGCCGGAACGGACCGCCACCGTGATGCTGCGCGGGCTCGATCCGGCGCGCGCGGTCGCGGCGCTGTCGGCGGGCCTGGGCAGCCCCTACGGCGTCACCGGCGCGGCGCATCTGCCCGAGGCGGCGGCGGCGCGCGCGGGCCTCGGCGCGGCGGCGACGCTGCTGCGCATCGAGGAGTTCGCGGACTTCATCCCCTACCGCACCGCTCGGCTCGCCGAGGCGGTCGCGGCGTTCGGCGGCGCGGAGGTGCTGGACCACGACGCGAGCCTCGGGCTCTGGCGGTCGGTGCGCGATGCTGGCCCGCTCGGTGCGGCGCCGGCGGATGCGGTGTGGCGCGTCTCGGTGCGTCCCTCCGCGGGGCCGGAGGTGGTTGCCGCGCTGGCCCGCGCCTTCGATGCCAGGCTGTTCCTCGACTGGGGCGGCGGGCTGATCTGGGTCGCAGGCCCCGCGACCGAGGCCGCGCACGAGGCGGTCGCTTCGGCCGCGCGCGACGCCGGCGGGACATTCTGGCTGATGCGCGCCGATGCCGGCTTGCGTGCCGCGGTCGCGCATCTGCCCGACGAGCCGCCGCCGCTCGCTGGCTTGACGCGGCGCGTGAAGGCCGCGTTCGATCCCAAGGGCATTCTCAATCCTGGCCGGGTCTTCGCCGGCCTCTGATCACGCAACGAACGAGGGGGACGACGTGACGCTGCTGTTCCTGATCCTGCTCCTGCCGGTGATCGCGCTGGGCTTCACCGGCCTGACCATGGTGTTCATCGATGCCATCCGCGGCGAGCAGGCGGAGCGCGACCGGGTGGGTTTCGCGCGCGGTGCGCTCGGCTATCTGCTCGGCGTGATCGGGCTGCTCGGCCTGATCATCGACCTGCTCTCCGGCGCGCTCTGGCGGGTCGAGGGATTCGGCGCTTATGTCGGCACCTACGGGGCGCATTTCGCGCTGATCGGGCTCGCCGTGCTGCTGGTCGCGCCGCCGCGCGCCCGCGCGGCCTGAGCCGCCCGCGCGGATGCAGACCGCCTTCACGCCCGAGCAACTGCGCGACGCCGACACGGCCGAGGCGAACCGCATCCTGCGCACCTGCGTGCATTGCGGCTTCTGCACCGCCACCTGCCCGACCTTCGTGCTGCTCGGCGACGAGCTCGATTCGCCGCGGGGGCGCATCTACCTGATCAAGGACATGCTGGAGAACGGCCGGCCGGCCACCGACGAGGTGGTGCCGCATCTCGACCGCTGCCTCTCCTGCCTCTCCTGCATGACCACCTGCCCGTCCGGGGTGCACTACATGCACCTGATCGACCACGCGCGCCGGCACGTGGAGGAGACCTATCGCCGGCCGCTGCCCGAGCGCGCGCTGCGCTCGCTGCTCGCGCTGGTGCTGCCGCGCGTGCGGCTGTTCCGGCTCGCGCTGCTCGGCGCGCAGGCGGTCAAGCCGCTCGCCCGTCTGGTCCCCGGCGAGTCCATGCTGGCAAAGCGGTTGCGCGCCATGCTGAGCTTGGCGCCGGCGCATCTGCCCCCGCCCTCCGATCTCGAACGGCCGCGCATTCATCCCGCGCAGGGAGAGCGGCGCGCCCGTGTGGCCCTGCTCGCCGGCTGCGCCCAGCAGGTGCTGGCCCCGGAGATCAACGCGGCCACCATCCGGCTGCTCACCCGGCTCGGCGTCGAGGTGGTGGTGCACCCGGATGCCGGCTGCTGCGGCGCGCTCGTGCACCACATGGGCCGGCACGCTCCGGCGATCGCCGCCGCCAAGCGCAACGTCGCCGCCTGGATGGGCGAACTGGAGGGGGAGGGGCTGGATGCGGTGGTGATCAACGCCTCGGGCTGCGGCACCACCGTGAAGGACTACGGCTTCATGCTCAGGGGCGAGCCGGGCTGGGCCGAGCCGGCCGCGCGCATCTCCGCGATCGCGCGCGACATCACCGAGTTCCTCTCCTCGTTCGGCTACGCGGCGACCCGGCCGCCCACCGGGCTGCGGGTCACCTACCACTCCGCCTGCTCGATGCAGCACGGCCAGAAGATCACGACGCTGCCCAAGGCCCTGCTCCGCTCGGCCGGATTCGCGGTCGCCGACGTGCCGGAGGGGCATCTCTGCTGCGGCTCGGCCGGCACCTACAACCTGCTCCAGCCGGAGATCGCGGCACGGCTGCGGGCGCGCAAACTCGACAACATCCGCACGACCCGGCCCGACCTCGTCGCGGCCGGCAATATCGGCTGTATCGCTCAGCTCTCGGGCGACGACCTGCCCGTGCTGCACACGGTCGAGCTGCTCGACTGGATGGCCGGCGGACCGGTGCCCGGGCGGATCGCGCGGCTTGTTGAACAGCGCGGGCTTGCAGCCGAGGCCGAACCGGCGTGAGGATTCGGCCATGGCGACGCGCCGTGCCCTGATCGCCGCCCTCGTCCTGCTGCCGGCCTCGGCGCTGGCACAGCGAAGGCGCGAATTGACCGTCGAGCAGCTGTTCGAGGCGCTGAAGCTCGCGCCCACGGACGAGGCGGCGCGCGCGGTCGAGGCGCAGATCTGGCAGGCCTGGCTGCAACAGGGCAGCCCGGCGGTGCAGCTGCTGATTCGGCGGGGCATGCGCCATCTGCACGCGCGCGCGCTTGACGATGCGCTCGAGGATTTCGATGCGGTGATCGCGCTCGCCCCCGAGGTGGCGGAGGGGTGGAACAAGCGCGCCACCGTCTACTTCCTGCGCGGCGAGCACGACAACGCGGCGCGCGACATCGCCGAGACGCTGGCGCGCGAGCCCCGGCATTTCGGCGCGCTCGCCGGCCTGTCCCAGGTACACGAGGCGCGCGGCGATCTGGTCGCGGCGCTGCGCGCCTATGAGGCGGCGCTGGCGATCCATCCGCGCCTGCCCGGGGCCGATGACCGGCTGAAGGAGCTGCGGCGCAAGGCGCTGGGCGAGGGAATCTAGGAAAGGGTGGGGGGAGGACGCTCCTCCCCCCACACCCCCCCGCATCTCGGGGCCTGCGGCGCAGCCGCGATGGCGTATCGCCTCATGGCCTTGGGCCTCGCAGGGTCTCGACGATCTTCGTCCGCAGCCACCGCTCCGCCGGATCGGCGTCGGTCGCGCCGCGCCAGGCCAACAGCACCGCATTCGGCGGCGCCGGGAACGGGGTCGGATCGATCCGGAGCCCGCCATGCGCCGCCAGCGTCTCGGCGACGATGTCGGGCACGGTGGCCAGCATGTCCGTGCCCGCGAGCACCAGCGGCAGCAGCGCGAAATCGGTCAGCCCCAGCACGACATGGCGCGAGCGCCCCATCCGCGCGAGCGCCTCGTCCACCACGCCGGAGAGGTCGCCGCGATAGGTGACCAGCGCGTGCGGGCGGTCGCAGTACTCGTCGAGCGTGATCGGTTCCGATCCCGGATCGGCGCGCAGCACGACAAACTGCCCCTCGAGCAGCCTCCGTCGCTTGGCGTTGGCCGGCAGGTCGTCCTCGACATAGCCGACCACCATCGAGACGTCGCCCGAGGCGAGCAGATCGGGCGCGGACCGGTAATCCGCATGCCGCACCGTCAGCGTGCAGTTGGGCGCCTCGCGCCGCAGCAGGCAGTTCAGCACCGGCAGCAGGGGGATCGCCGCGTCATCGGAACAGCCGATGCGGAAGTGCCGCGCGTCGGTCGCCGGATCGAACGGAATCGAGGGGGCGAGTGCCGCCTGCACGGCGGCGAGCGCCGGCCCGACACGCTCCATGATCTCGAGCGCGCGCGCGGTCGGCTCGAAGGCGCGGCCGGTGCGGATGAACAGCGGATCGCGGAACACCTCGCGCAGCCGGTTCAGCGCGCCCGACGTCGCGGGCTGGCTGAGATTGAGCCGCTGCCCCGCCTTGGTGACGGAGCGCTCCTCCATCAGCGTCGCGAACACGGTCAGCAGATTGAGGTCGATCCGGTTCAGGTTGAGCTCAGGCATGGCCGCATCCTGCGCCGATCCGGGCCGCGGCGGAACGGCCGACGCTTCGACCGCAAGCCGGGGCGCGCGTCCCCGCCCGCCCGGGGGCTAGT
>CAZHMM010000248.1:0-4852 GCA_964533585.1 uncultured Elioraea sp. | reverse complement strand
CACTCCAAACGTCCAAAGCAGACCCGATAGCTAGGTCAGCCCCTACGACTTTATCACTTTATCCGCCCGGAGACGGCCGAAGCGGACTGTGCCGGCGGAGGAAGGCGGAGTGTAACCGCACGATCCGTCAGGATCGGACGCGCCCGCCTCAAGCGCGACTGCGCCGCTGCCAGAGCGCGCGGTCGCGGCGCAGCGCCACCATGCGCGGCCAGTGCGCCTGCACGAACTCTTCGACAAGGACCCCGGCCGGCCGGTCGGTGCGGATCACATGGAAGCCGTGCTCGCGGGCCAGCGCGCGGTAGCGATCGAGCGCGACCTCAATCGTCGCCAGATCGTACTCCTGCTTGCGCCGCCAGATTGTCTCGGCATCGTTGTCCAGCAGGATGACGAAATCCGGTCGCGGCACGAGGCGGCAGATCAGCCGGCGCAGCGATCGCGCGTTCTCGACCGGCGCATTGTAGAACCCGACCATCAGATCGTAGACGTAGCGATCGAGCAGGACCGCGCGGCGCCAGAGCAGGTGCGGCAGCACGCGCACCAGATGGCGCGCGGTCATGTCGGCCAGGCAATGGCCGTACCAGGCATAGCGCTTGATCAGCCCCTTCAGCGTCTTGATCGCGCGCCGCGGCCCGGTGATGTGGGCGGGCACGAGCTCGTCGGCGGGGCCGGCGCCGAAACGGCGCAGCAGCTTGCGGGTCGGCAGGATGCCGCGCTCCCACGGGCCCATATAGGCCGAGCGGACGGGGATCTGCATGCCGGCGAAGGCCTGCGCGAAGGTCTCGATCATGGTCGATTTGCCGGCCCCATCCGGCCCGATGAAGGCGACCGTGAAGCCCCGGCGCAGGCCGAGCGGCCGGCCAAGGCTCCAGACGAGGCGGACGCGCAGTTCGCGCAGCACATTGCCGGGGCTGCGCCACAGCCGGGCGCGCACGCGCCGGCGCAGCTCGGCGAGGCGGGCGGGGTCGTCGAGGGCCGCGAGCGCGTCGTCCAGCACGGGCCGGATCGCGCCGTCCAGGCCGAAGCCCCGCGCGCCGGCGAGGATCGTCGCGCGGCCGGTCTCGTCCGGGTGCGCGGCGGCGAGCCGCGCGCGGTACTTCTCCGGCACGCGCGGCTTGCCGAGGATGATGTGCAGCACGACGTGCAGCCACCAGTCTTCCGGCGCGAGGTAGAGCGCGCCGTCGGGCCCGCTGCGGGCACGCTCGATCGCCGCCGCTTCGTCCATGTAGATCAGCGCGTGGTCGATGAAGGCGGTGTGCAGGTCGAGCTTCAGCAGCCGACTGTCGTGGTAGCGCAGCAGGGCGAGCTTGCGCGGGAAGAACACGCCGGTGTCCTGGAGCACCCAGCCGCACCGTTCGGCCAGGCCGATCACGCCGTCGAGGTCCCCGGCGCGCAGCAGCAGATCGAGCTCGCCCAGCGTGGCGAGCTCGTCGGGCGCGTCGCGCATGACGACGACGCGATGGCCCGCCGCGCCGGCGGCCCGCAGGAAGGCAAGGAAAGGTGGAGCGGAGATGTCGGCGACGGCATCCATGGATCAGCGTTCCTGCGCCGGCAGGGTGGAGCGGCAACCACCGCGTGCGACATCATGGGGCGTTCTGCGGCGACGGTGGTCCGGGGCGATGCAGCGGCCGACTCAGGTCGCCGGCGCGCGGCTTTATTGATGGATTTTACGTTATCCTTTTGACGGCGACCAGATCGTCCGACGCCGGATTCCGGCCGTATCCCAGGATTCCACGCGATCCAACCGATCGAATGCGCTGTTTGCGACCGCACGCCAACATGAGCGGGCATCCATAAACTTACTGTTCAGTAAGACTTCAATCATGTGACATAAAAGTGTAACTTTGGCTATGTCGCGTTTAATTTCTTGGGAGACGTGCCATGGCAGGAAACGCTGGCCACGACGCCGGCCAAGCGCGGCCCGCCCCCAACCGGGATCAGCTCGCCGAACTCGTCCGCCGCCTCGCCGACCGGCATGGCGCGGCGATCGCGCCGCACTGGCGGCGCGATCCGGGCAAGCCCGACCGCCTGCGCCAGCTTCTGGCGGATGGGCCGCGAGCGATCCTCGCCGGCCTGACCGGAAGCCGCCGTGTCGTGCTGATGGGCGAGGGCCTGCGCACCGTCTCCGGGCCGGTCTCGATCCGCCGCCGCCCCGGCGCGCGCGCCGTGCTGGCCGCGCTCGGCGCGCGCAACCCGGTGCTGGCCGTGCCGTCCTCGGATGCGGCGATGACCCGGTTCTGCACCGCGCTCGGCCTCGATCCGGCGGACGAGGTCGAGGTCCAGCTCTCGGCCAACGCCGCGCTCACCGTGACGGGCCGTGTCGGCGGTCGCGCAGCGATCGGCCATGTCGCGATCGGCGCGTACGGGCTCGCCTCGGTGCGGCGGCACCGGACCGGCCTCGCCGACGCCCAGGCCGCGGGCCTGCCGGCGCCGGTCGCCGCCCTGCTGCCGCAGCCGCTCGATGGGCCGGACCAGGCGGCGTGCCTGCAGACCCGCCTGCCGGGCCGGCCGATGAGCGAGCTGCCGCTGACCGAGGACCGGCTGGCCGAGTGCCTCGACCGCGCCGCGGCGCCGCTCTGGCATCTGCACGAGCACGGCGCGGCGCGCGCGGTCGCGCCCGATATCGCCAGGCTGCGGCAGGCACTGCGGACCATGCCGGAGCGTCTGCCGGAGGACGCGGCCGATCTGATCGGCCGCGCGGTCGGCCGGGCCCTCGCATGGCTTTCGCGCCGGCCCATGCATGGCGTGCCGGTGCACGGCGACTACTGGCCGGCGAACATCCTGGTCACGGACGATGACCGCGTCTGCGGGCTGGTGGACTGGGAATGGTTCCGCCCGCGCGGCCTGCCCGGCTACGACGCGCTCCATCTCCTGGTGACGACGCTCGCGCACAGCCGGGGAGAGAAACTGGCCAGGGTGCTGCGCCAGATCTGGCTCGAGGGCGAGCGCGGCACGGTGTTCCGCGGCTTCCACCGCCAGATCGCCCGGCGCACCGGCTTCTCGGAGGGCGACATGGGCTGCCTGGGGCTCGTGCTGTGGCTCGGCGTCATCCGCCGGACCGTGATCGACACCCGCTCGCCGGGCGATCACTGGCTGCCGGCGTTCCTCGCCGAGACCGGCCCGGCGGTCGATGGGTTCCTGCGCGCGCGCGAGGGCGTTCCGGCCGCCCGGTCGGTTGCGTGAGTCGGGCCGGGCGGGCGCTGCCGGGCCGCCGATGTCCTGATCGCGAAAGGGATGCAAGCGCAGGTCCCGATCAGCTGGAGTCACCTGATTGGGTGAAGATGCGCGCAAGCAATACCCAGAGCCGTTTCCGACGTATCGGCAAACGGTTCTAGGAGAGGTCGTTCTCCAGACTCGCGAACAGATCGTCGAAGACGCGGGACCGGCGGTTCGACTCGACCCATGCGGTCCGCTCGGGGGTTACCCATCGCTCTGGCGCAGCCTCGCGGACCGTTACGATAGCCTTAAACAGCGCCGCGGGTTGCCCGATCGGAACGACGATGCCGGCGCCCGTCTCCTCGACGATCGTCGCGGCCTCGCTGACGGTCCCATAGGCGATGATCGGACGCGACGCGGCCATGTAGTCGAACAGCTTCAGCGGCACCCAGCCGTCGTACCGCGCATTGCAGACGAGCAGCAGCGCATCCGCCTCATCCATGAAGGCCGGTACCTCGTGACCGGCTACGTGCCGGTGGCACTCGATGCTGCCCGGGAACTCCGCCTCGGTGGACGACAGCAGAGCGGCGAACGCCGGGGACTGTGCGCCGGCAACAAGGAGCGAGAAGCCCTGGGGACGGAGGTCGTCCGCGCCGAGCATCGCACGAAGATCGGCAAGGAGCGGCTCGAGATGCATCCGCTCGGAGAACCTGCCCAGGAACACGAGTCTGAAAAGATGACGGTCCCGCGCGCGGGGTCGCTGCCTCGGTGCGGAAATGACCGCATCCGGCACGCCGTTCCGATGGATGTAGAGCGCCTTCGATTCGAGGAAGGGGAATGTCTCCAGGTAAGCGCGGCGCTTTCCCGGCGTGACGAACGTCACGGCGTCAGCCGCGCGCAGGCATCGCGTCTCCCAACGCCGGCTTGCCGGCGTCGTCGACACGAAAGGGGGCGTCTGCACGGTCCATTCGTCCCGATACTGAAGCACCAGCTTCGTCGACGCGCCGCAGGCCCACTTCATCAGCCACGCGGCGACAAACCCCGCGAAATCCGGTCCGGACGACATGACGACTGCTGGGTTGTGGAGCGCGGACCGCTTCAGCGCGACCTCCACCATGAGCAGCGCGACATCGAGGCCTCCATGCACCGCACCAATCACCCTGAAGGCCGGCCGTTGCACCGGATGCTCGTGATCGTCGATCTCCACCTGCGGCCGCACCACCTCCACCGTGGTCGGCAGTTCGTCGAGCGGAAGCGAGCGAGCGGACGACGTGCGCATCGCAGGCGCCGCGACGACGACCACGCGCCAGCCGCGACGGGAAGCCGCCTTGACCAACTCGTAGGGAAGGATCGCTCCTGTCGAGTAGTTGGGCGGGAAGCCCCAGGAGAAGAAAAGCAGGGTTCTCGGCTGGGCCGTGGCCGAACGCCGCAACCTCTGCATCGCGGCACGCACTGCGACATGGGCCAGCCGGATAGCGAATCGCAGAGTCTCGGCGATCGCGCGGTGCCTGCCCCTACCCGTGCGGAGCGCAGCAGAACCGGGTGCGACCGGCTCGCCTGATGGGGCCGGCTGAACACTTCCTTCCATCACGCTGCCTATTAGCTCAGCCGAACGTTCCTGATCCAGCCCCACCGGGGCCGCCCGCCTCGCGCGCGCGGAAGCTTGGCGCCAGCACCATCAGGCAGAGCAGCTGGAACA
>CAZHMM010000247.1:0-4871 GCA_964533585.1 uncultured Elioraea sp. | reverse complement strand
CGCCGGCCCCGCGCCCGGCGCCCGCGCCGCGCTTCCAGGGCGCGACCCCGGCCAACCCCTTCGGCGATGCGCCGTTCGATCTGTTCGACGAGATCGAGCCCGCCGAGCCGCAGCCCGTCGCCGCGAGCGCCCTGGCCAGCCCGCCGGGCGAGCCCGTCGCTGTCGAGGCCGTGCCGCCCGAGCCGGTCGCCCCGCCGGTCGCCGAGATGCCGCCCGCGCCCGTCGCGGTGGCCGCGGAGGCTGCGCCGGAACCGCGGGCGGAACCGCTGCCGGAGCCGGTGCCCGAGGGCCCGCACGCCTCGATCGAGATCAAGCCGATCGTGGTGGACGAGGCGATCGCCGAGGCGCCGAAGCGGCGGGGCTGGTGGCGCCGCTGAGCGCGCCGACGCCGTGGCGGAGCAGGGGGACCTGGGCGCGCCGCCCGATCTGCTGCCCGATCTGCTGATCGACGGCGCCTGCCCGCTCGCGCGCGATCCGGCCGAACTGCGCCGCTACCGCGAGGGCGGCGTGACGGTCTGCATGCCGACCGTCGGCGGCCGTGAGGGCGCCGGCGAAACCCTCGCCACGCTGGCGCGGATGCATCGCGCCCTGCGCACCCGCGACGACCTGCTGCTGGTGCGCGGCCGTGCCGATGTCCGTGCCGCGCAACGATCCGGACGGCTCGGCCTGCTGCTCCATCTGCAGGGCGGCGATCCATTCGAGCGCGACGTGGGGCTGGTCGAGGGGTTCCGCGCGCTCGGCGTGCGCATGGTCCAGCTCTGCTACAACGTCCGCAACCGGATCGGCGACGGCTGCGAGGAACCCGCCGATGGCGGGCTCAGCAGCTTCGGCATCGCGGTCGTGCGCGCGCTGAACGAGGCCGGCATGATCGTCGATTGCGCGCATACCGGCGAGCGCACCACGCGCGATGCCATCGAGCGCTCGCGCACGCCGGTGGTCTGCTCGCACGGCAATCCGCGCGCGGTGCATCCGTCGGCGCGCAACCTGACCGACGATCTGATCCGCGCGATCGCGGGCCAAGGCGGGCTGATCGGCGCGGTCGGGTTTCCGGGCTTCGTCTCGGCCTCGCCCCGGCCGAGCATCGACGCCTTCATCGACCACATCGTCTATCTCGCCGATCTCGTCGGTGTGCGGCACGTGGCACTCGGCCTCGACTACTTCGCCGGCCAGGACGGCATCGCCGTGCCGGACGAGGCCGCGCGGCTCTACCGCAGCTTCGTCTCCTCGGGCGACTGGGACACGACGACCTATCCGCCGCCGCCGTGGTGCTATCCGGAGGGGATCGAGACGCCGGAGCGGCTCCGCGCACTCGCCCCCGCGCTCGCCCGGCGCGGCTTCACGCCCGACGAGGTGCGCGCGATCATCGGCGGCAACTGGCTTCGGCTGATCGACACGGTGCTGACGGACGACGCCGCACCGTAACAATCCTCAGGCCGCCTCGTCCGCAAGCCGCACGCCGAACGCCTCGCGCAGCACGCGCGCGCCCTCGGGCGTGGGCGCGATCACGCGGCGCGCGAGACCCTCGCCGGGCTGACGCCGCAGCCAGCCGCGCGCGAGGCACAGCGTGCAGATCGCGCGCGCAAGCCCGCCGCCGAGATGCGGCCGCCGCTCGGACCAGTCCATGCAGTCGCAGGCGAAGCGTCGCGCCCGCCGCGCCGCATCGAGATCCACACCGAGCCGCTCCAGCCAGGCATCGCCCGCTGCGGTGGTCTCCCAGCCGCCCGGTGCGGGGCGCAGCACGTCGCGCGCGACGAGCCCCGCACGCAGCGCCACGCCCAGCCGCCCGGCGAGATGATCCCAGCAGGTGCGCGCCGCGCGCAGCGCCTCGCCATGCGGCCAGTGCCGCGCCGGGCGCGTCGCCTCGGCGAGACCCATGAGCGATTCCAGGATCGCCGCGACGTCCTCGCTCGCGATGCGGAACCAGCGGTGCCGGCCTTGCGCATGCACCGCGACGAGCGCGCCGTCGGTCAGGGCCGCGAGATGTGCCGAGGCGGTCGAGGGCGCGATGCCGGCCGCGCGCGCGAGCTCGCCCGCGGTCAGCGCCTCGCCTGCCATGAGCGCCTGGAGCATGGCCGCGCGCGCCGGGTCGGCGATCAGCGCGGCGGCGGAGGCGAGGCGGGCGGGCGTGGTCATGGGCGCAGGATGGCACGGCTGCACGGGGCCGCGCTTCGCCGACGCCGGAAATGACGATCAGAACGGAAGACCAGAGATGAAGAACGGCCCCGGGCCGAAGCGCCGGGGCCGTTTGCCGTGCGACGAGGCGACGGTCAGGCCGCCTTGCGCCGCCGCGCCGCCATGCCCAGCGCGGCGAGGCCGAAGCCGAACAGCGCCATGGTGGTCGGCTCGGGCACGCCGGTGATCTCGCGGAACAGCTTCTGCTGCACCGCGTCGGCGAAGTCGCCGAAGCTGTCGACGCCGAGCGCGAACGCGCCCGCACCGCCGATCACATTGGCGGCGAAGTACGCGCCGAGCGTGGCAAAGTCGGTCTGGATCGCCAGGCCGTTGATGGTGATGCCCTGCGCGACGGCGGCATCGCGCGCGTTGTGCAGGAACGCGAGCGTGCGCTCGTTCTCGGTGCCGTCGCCCGAGATGTCGATGACCTTGCGGGCGCCGTCGAAGTCGTTGCTCAGGATCTGGTTGGTGGAGAAGAGGATCGCATCGGCGATGCCGGTGAAGCCGTTGAAGGCGCGCGTCGTCGCGTTGATGGCGGCCGCGAAGGCGTCGGCGTCGGCTGCGGTCTGCAGATGCGTCCAGTTTACCTGCAGCGTTTGCTGGTTGAAGCTCGACCACTCCACATAGGCGACCGCGATGCCGCCCGGCGTGTTCTCGATCGCGCTCTTCACCGCGGCGCTCTGGAAGGCCTGCACGTAGCCGCCCTTCTGCAGCGCGTACTCGTTCGCGTCGACGCTGCCCGAGACGTCGACCGCCAGCACCAGCTCGACGCCGACGATGGTCGCGGATTCCGCCGTTGCGGCGAAGCCGAGCGGCGCCGCCACCACCACCGCGGCCGCCAGCGCACGCATTCCTGTCAATCTTGCCATGAGTCCAGTTCCTCTTGTCCGTGGCCGTTGTGGCCGGCGACTGACCGCCGGTCACATGAGCCGAATTACGCAAGGACGATGCCAGATCGCAGGACCGACGCCGCAACAATCGGTTGGCGTGCGGGGCGCGCGACGTTCCTGCGGCGGTGTAAAGATTTCCGACAGGGTGGCTTTGAAACGGTTGTCTGCCGTCGCGCCTCTACAACATTATGAAGCCGTAATCTTCCTGTCACGGCGCAGACGAACCGCGGGGCTCGCGCAACCCCTCGGAGCGGATGACGGGGGCCTGCGCCGTCGGCGCGGCGTCAGCGGAGCCAGCGCGCGATCCGCTCGGCAGCTTCGGCCATGTCCGCAGTCGCGCCGCAGAAGCTGAAACGCACCGTGCGGTGGCCGCGCGTACGGTCGAAATCCACCCCCGGGGTCGCGGCAACCGCGATCTCGGCAAGCATCCGCGCGCACCACGCGGCGCTGTCATTGGTCAGGTGGCCGACATCGGCGTAGAGGTAGAACGCGCCTTCAGCGGGGGCGAGCTTGGCGATCCCCGCGCGCGGCAGCGCGTCGAGCAGCAGCGCACGGTTGGCGGCGTAGCGCGCGACATGCGCGCGCAGCTCCGCATCCGCCTCGAACGCCGCGAGTGCCGCCACCTGCGACACCCCAGGCGCGGAGATGAACAGGTTCTGCGCCAGCCGCTCCACCGGCCGCGTGAGATCCTCGGGCAGCACCATCCAGCCGACGCGCCAGCCGGTCATCGACCAGTATTTCGAGAACGAGTTGATCACCACCGCGCCCGGGATCGCAGCGGCCGTCGTGGCCGGCTCGCCGTAGGTGAGGCCGTGATAGATTTCGTCCGAGATCAGCCGCACGCCGTGCGCGGCGCACCAGCGCGCGATCGCGGCGAGCTCGTCGGCGTGCAGCATCGTGCCGGCCGGGTTGCAGGGCGAGGCGACGATCAGCCCGTCCGGCGGCGGATCGAGCGCCTCCAGCATCGCCACGGTCGGCTGGTAGCGGCTCTCCGGTCCCGCTTCGATCAGCACCGGCTCGAGTCCCAGGGCGGTCAGGATGTTCACGTAGGGCGGATAGAAGGGCGCGGCGAGTGCCACCCGGTCGCCGCGATCGAAGCCAGCCAGGAAGGCGAGCGGGAAGGCACCGGAGGCACCCACCGTGACGGCGATGCGGCCCAGCGGCACGTCCACGCCATAACGCTCCGCGTAGAGGCGGGCGATCCGCTCGCGCAGTGGCCGGATGCCGAACGCCTCGGTGTAGCCGAGCGTCTCACCCGCGCGCATCGCCGCCACCGCGGCCCCGACCGCGGCTTCCGGCGCGCCGGTCGAGGGCTGGCCGACCTCCATGCGGATCACGCGCGGATCGCCGGGCGCCAAGCCGGCGGCCTTGGCGTTCGCCGCCGCGATCACGTCCATCACGATGAAGGGCGGGGCCTCGGCCCCCTTGCCGACCTTGAGCGCCATGGCCGCAGTCCCGCCAGAGCGGGGGCTGCGCGTCAAGGCCGCCAGGCCGCGTCAGTCGGCGCCAATCGCGAGGCCGTGCCCGCGCGGATCGGCGGCCCAGGTGCAGCTGCCCGGTGTGCGCGGCAGATAGCCGGGGCAGGAGAGCAGCATCACGCGGCCGAGGCGCTCGGCCTCACCAGGACGGGGAGCGGCCACGGCCTGCGCCGCGGTCGCCCCGCCGGTCGCGCGCTGCACCGCCAGCGCCAGCGCCATCGGCGCGCCCGACCCGCCCGAGGCGGTGGCGGCGGCGCGGAACGCGCGGATGGTGTCGTTCGCCACCAGCAGCACGGTCGGCAGGGCCGGCGGCACCCGGCCGACGCCCGGT
>CAZHMM010000246.1:0-4890 GCA_964533585.1 uncultured Elioraea sp. | reverse complement strand
CTGGTGGACGCCGACCTGGCCGAGGAGAGCGCGCGGCTCACCAGCCTGCAGACCAAGCAGCAGCTGGCGATCCAGTCGCTCTCGATCGCCAACCAGCAGGGCCAGAGCCTGCTCGGCCTGTTCCGCTGAGTGACCACCGGGGGCGGCGTTCGCGCCGCCCCCACCCCTTTCCGCGTGAGGTCGCGCCATGTCTTTCCGCCGCTACGCCGCCGTGCTCGATGCCGCCGAGACCCCGCGCGAGGCCGAGGCGCGCGCCTTCCGCCACGTCAACGGCCTGCTCGCGGCCGCGGCCGACGCGCCCTCCCGCGTGGCGGCGCTGCACAAGACCCACCAGCTCTGGGGCATCCTGCTGACCGACCTCGCCTCGCCGGCGAACGCGCTCCCGCCCAATCTCAAGGCGCGGCTCGCCTCGCTCGGCCTCTGGGCCCAGCGCGAGTGCTTCGTGCGCATGAGCGATGCCGCCAGCCTGGAACCCCTGATGGCGGTGCACCGGGACATGATCGAGGCGCTCTCGGCCCGGCCGCCCGCCGCCGCCGCTGAGCCGTCCGCCGCGCCCGCAGGCCAGCGCTTCGTCCCCGCGGTCGCCTGATGCTCTACGGGCTCGGCGCCAGCACCGCCTGGTCGGTTCTGCAGAAGAACGGCGAGACGCTGCAGACGCGCTGGGAGGCGCGCAAGGACGTCACGCGCGACGTCGAGCGGTTCCGCGAGCGCGCGGCCGAGATCGGCTCGATCGAGGAGCTGATGAAGGACCGGCGCACGCTCACCTTCGTGCTCGAGGCGTTCCAGCTCGAGGGCGAGGTGGACAAGCGCGCGGTCATCAACCGCCTGCTGACCGACGACCCGGAGGACCCGAGGGCCTTCGCCAACCGGATGGTCGATCCGCGCTACCGGCAGATCAATCGCGATTTCGGCGGCAAGGAGGGCCCTCCGCTCGCCGATGCCGCGCTGGTCGACAAGATCATCCAGCAGACGCTGACCAACCGGTTCGAGAAGGCGAACGGCGAGGCCAATCCCGGCCTGCGCGAGGCGATGTACTTCCAGCGCATGATCGGCACGGTCAGCGACGTGAAGGGCATGATGGGCGACAAGGTGCTGACCGCCGTCGCCCGCACCGCGCTCGGCCTGCCCAAGCAGTTCGGGCTGCTGGAATACGAACAGCAGAAGGCGATCCTCGAGAAGCGCCTCGACCCGGAGAAGTTCAAGGACCCGGCCTGGGTGAACCGCTTCGTCCAGCGCTACCTGACGCTGAACGAGGACGCCGCCGGCCCGGCCTCCGACCCGCGCCTCGCGCTGTTCGGCGGCGGCGGCGACGGCACCGCCAACGGCCTGCTCAACTTCGTCGGCGCCAAGCTGAACCTGCGCCTCTGATGCCGGCCAGCCGGCGGTTTCGCCGTCCGCTGGCCGGGATCAGGGTTTCCCTCGCGCGCGGCCGCCCCGCCAGCCCCGCGCGCGATACCCGCTCAGAACAGCCCCTCGATCTCGCCCGCGCCGTTCAGCGTGATCGTCTCGGCCGCCGGCACGCGCGGCAGGCCCGGCATGGTCATCACGTCGCCGGCGAGTGCGACCACGAACCCCGCCCCGGCGGCCAGCCGCACCTCGCGCACCGGCAGCACGTGGCCGTCCGGCGCGCCGAGCAGCGTCGGATCGGCGCTGAAGCTGTACTGCGTCTTGGCGATGCAGATCGGCACGTGGCCGAAGCCCGCGGCTTCGAACCCCGCCAGCCGCTTCGCCGCCGCGGGCGCGATCGCGACGTCGGCCGCGCGATAGACCCGCGTGGCGATGCTGCGGATCTTCTCGGCGAGCGGCATGTCGGCCGGATAGAGCGGCGTGAACGAGGCCGGCCCGGAGCCGAGCCGCGCCGCGACCGCCTCGGCGAGCGTCGCCGCACCGTCCGAGCCGTCCGACCAGTGGGTGCAGAGATGCGCCTCCGATCCGGCCGCGGCGACCGCCTCGCGCACGGCGCCAAGCTCCGCCTCCGTGTCGCTGTCGAACCGGTTGAGCGCGACCACCACGGGCAGGCCGAACCGGCCCATGTTCTCGATGTGGCGCAGCAGGTTCGCCGCACCCCGCCGAACGGCCCCGACATCCTCGCGCCCGAGTGCCGCCTTGGCCACGCCGCCATGCATCTTCAGCGCGCGCACGGTGGCGACGATGACGACGCAGTCCGGCGCGAGCCCGGCCTGGCGGCACTTGATGTGCAGGAACTTCTCCGCGCCGAGATCGGCGCCGAACCCGGCCTCGGTGACGACCACATCGGCATGCGCGAGCGCGGTGCGCGTGGCGATGACGCTGTTGCAGCCATGCGCGATGTTGGCGAACGGGCCGCCATGCACGAAGGCCGGCGTGCCCTCCAGCGTCTGCACCAGATTGGGGTTGAGCGCGTCGCGCAGCAGCACCGCCATCGCGCCGTCGGCCTTCAGATCGGCCGCGGTCAGGGCCGTCCCGTCCCGCCGGTGGCCGACGATCAGCCGGCCGAGCCGGGCCTTCAGATCGGCCAGACCGGTCGCCAGGCACAGCACCGCCATCACCTCCGAGGCGACCGCGATGTCGAACCCGTCCTCGCGCGGGAAACCGTTCGCCACCCCGCCGAGCCCGACCACGAGCTGGCGGAGCGCCCGGTCGTTCATGTCGAGGCCGCGCCGCCAGGTGATCCGGCGCGGATCAAGCTCCAGTGTGTTGCCCCAGTAGAGATGGTTGTCGATCATCGCCGAGAGCAGGTTGTTCGCCGCGGTCACCGCATGGAAGTCGCCGGTGAAGTGGAGGTTGATCTCCTCCATCGGCACGACCTGCGCATAGCCCCCGCCGGTGGCGCCGCCCTTGACACCGAAGCATGGCCCGAGCGACGGCTCGCGCAGGCAGGCCGCCGTGCGCAGCCCGCGGCGGCTCAGCGCATCGGCCAGCCCGACCGTGGTCGTGGTCTTGCCCTCGCCCGCCGGCGTCGGGTTGATGCCGGTGACGAGCACGAGCCGTCCCTGCGGCGGGCGCGCGCCGAGCGCATCCAGCCGCACCTTTGCCATGTGGCGCCCGAACGGATGCAGGGCCTCGCCCGGCAGGCCGAGGGCCGCGGCAATCGTTTCGATGGGGCGCAGCGTTGCCGCGCGCGCGATCGCGATGTCCGAGGGCTGCGCCATTCTCTCCCCTGATGTCCCGTGTGGCGGCGTGGGCGTTCAGTGCCCATGCTGCGTGCACTTGCCGCGTGCGGCAAGGTGCCCTCGGGCGACATCGACGGATCAGACCGCCGGCGGCCGGCGATCAGGCCAATCCGGCAGGGTTCATCGGCCGGCCAGACGGTTTTGTAGGCGGAGCGTTGCGCGGCAGGAAGATGACAGCGCGCCGGCCAGGCTCACGCCGCGGCCGGGATGCGCGCGCCCTCCACACCCACCGCCTGCGCGGTTGCGACGATGCTGTTCCAGGTGTCGTCCGGCAGCGGGATCCCCTTCGCCCCGCGCTCGGCGCGGTTGCGCGCCTCCGCCTCGCCGGGGATCAGCACCTCGCCGCCGGGCTCGGCCGGGCGCGAGGACTTGTAGAAGGCGATGTAGCGTTCCGCACGCGCGACGAACGCCGCCGGCTCGTCGATCACGTCAGGGCGGATGTAGAAGCTCAGCATTCCGTTGGTGATCCGCCCGCGCCCCTGCTCGCGCGGGCCGCAGGTGCCGTTGCCGGTCAGCGCGCCGCCGAGGATCTCGCACATGAAGGCGAGCCCCGATCCCTTGTGCAGGCCGAAGGCGCGGATCGCGCCCTCGCCGTTCTCCGGCGTGCGGTCGCCGGCGCCGAGCGGGCCGTAGAGCGTCTCCGGCTCGCCCGACAGCGTGCCGTCGGGCCGGATCAGCGCATCCGCCGGGATCTTCTTGCCGCCGCGCGAGGCGACCAGCACCTTGCCCTCGGCGACATAGCTGGTGGCGAAATCGAGCACCACCGGCGCCCGATCCGGCAGCGGCACGGCAACGCAATAGGGCGCGGTGGAGAGCCGGCGGTCGACCCCGCCGAACGGCGCGACGAGCAGGCTGCCGTGCACATTGACGAAATGGATCGCCACCAGCCCCTCGGCGGCCGCCATCTCGCCCCAGTCGCCCACCCGGCCGAGGTGCGAGCTGTTCTTCAGCGCGACCGCGGCGAGCCCGCTCGACTTGGCCTTGGCGATGCCGAGCCTCACCGCGATCGGCGTCACGGTCTGGCCGAAGCCGAACTTGCCGTCCACCACCGCCGTGATCGGCGTCTCACGCTCGATGCTGGGCGTCACACCGGCGACGATGAAGCCGGATTGCAGCCACTGCACGTAGCGCGGCACGCGCACCACGCCATGGCTGTCATGGCCGGTGAGGTTCGCCTCCACGAGGTAGCGCGCGACCCGCGCGCCCTCCTCGCGGGAGGTTCCGGCGGCGGTGAAGATGTCGGCGGCGAACTCGCGCAGACGCTCGGCTTGGATCAGCATGGGGCACCGGGGACGTGGAGGGAACGGCGCTAACCCTGCGCCGCGCGGGCCATCTCGGCAAGGTAGCCGCGATTGTTGGTCGGGCTGATCAGGATCTCGTTGATGCAGACATGCGGCGGCTGGCAGGCCACGTAGACGATCGCGTTGGCCACGTCCTCGGGCTGCAGCATCTTCGCGCGCACCTCGGCCGGCAGCTTGACCGGCCGCAGATCCATGATCGGCGTGTTCACCTCCCCCGGCTCGACCACGCAGGAGCGGATGCCGTTGCCGCACTCCTCCATGTTGAGCGTATGGCTCATCGCGACCAGGCCGTGCTTGGCCGCGACATAGGTCGGGCCGGAGACATGGCCGATGAAGCGTCCGGCCCAGGAGGCGACATGCACGATCAGCCCGGCGCCCGCGGCGCGCAGCGCCGGCAGGCAGGCCTGGGCGACGTAGAACGGCGCCTTCAGGTTGGC
>CAZHMM010000245.1:0-4899 GCA_964533585.1 uncultured Elioraea sp. | reverse complement strand
AGCCCGGATGGCCGAGCCCTCGCCCGTCGCCAGGTCCGACGCCGCGCTCCGGCCGCTCGGCGCCGGCGGGCAGCGCGTGGTCGAGGCCTATCCGCAGATCGCGGCCCACCTCCGCCGCGCCCGCAGCCCCGCCCACGCCGCCCTGTTTGCCGAGCCGGTGGCCGACCGCGACCGCGCCGGGATCGACTGGTACGCCGAGGGGGCGGGCGAGGCCGTGCCGCTCGACCGGCTCGACCCGGCCGAGCTCGAGGCCGCCGAAGCCCGCCTCGCCGCCCTGCTGCGCGATGTCGAGGCCGAGGCGGCGGCGCTGACCGAGAGCCCGCGCGAGGGCGACCGGGTGCTCGGCGACATGTTGCGACTGGCGATGCGCGTGCCCGACCGCTCCTGGGTGCGGGTGCGCGGCGGCCAGCCGGTGCTGGTCGGCTGGGGCCACGAGATCGGCGGGCAATCGATCGGGCCGGAACTGCTGACCAAGCCGACCGAGCGCCGTCCCGGTCCGATGCCGGTGCTGATGCCGCCCGTCGCGGCGCCGCGCGCCTGGCCGCGCTGGCTGCCCTGGTGGCTCGCCGCGCTGCTGGCGCTGCTGCTCCTGCTGCTCCTGCTGCTGCTCTGGCGCGACCCGTGGCGCTGGTTCGCGCTCGCGCCCCCGGCCTGCATCGCCGAGCCGGCCGGGCTCGCGGCACTGGACGCGCAGCGCGGCGAGGAGGCGCGCACCGCGGCACTGCGCGCCGAACTGGCCCGGCTTCAGCTCGAGGCCGGTCAGGCCCGGCTGGCCTGCCCGCCGATCCGGCGCGAGGCCGCCGCGCCGCCGCCCGAGCCGCCGCGCCCGAACGAGGACCTGGAGCGCGCCCGCCGCGAGGGCGCGCGCGAAGGCAACGTCCAGGTGGTGCTGGCCTGGGACGACCGGAACGACCTCGACCTCGCCGTGATCTGCCCCGATGGGACCAGAATCTTTTTCGAAAACAGAAGGGGATGTGGTGCGGAGTTGGACGTTGACATGAATGTCGCCGGCGGCCCGCGTCCGATCACGGACCGGCCCGTCGAGAACATCACCTGGGCCGGCGATCCGCCCGCCGGCCAGTACCGGATCGAGGTCACCAACTACGCGCGCAATCCCGGCGGGCCGGCTGTCTCGCCGTTCCGCGTCACCATCCGCCGGCCCGGCCAGCCCGACCAGGTGCTGCGCGGCCAGGCGCGGCCGAACCAGACCGTCGCGGTCGGCGGGTTCCGATGGCCGCCATGATCGAGCTCGCCCGCACCCCGGCCACGCCCGAGGGCACCACCGCCGCCCTGCCCGCGGAGGCCACGCCCGAGGAGGCGCTGCCGGGGCTGCGCTACCTCGCCGAGCGTGCGCTCGGGCCAGGCTGGGCGGGGCTGTTCGCCACGCCGCGCCGCGAGGGCGGCACGCTGGTGTGGGAGGCCGAAGGCGCGGCGGCCAAGCGCTACTTCGACCTGCCGGCGGAGGAACGGGCGACCGTGCGGGCCTCGCTCGGCGCGGCGCTGTCGGAAACCCGCCGCGCCGCCGAGCGCGAGGACACCTCGGCGCTCGACCTGCTGCGCGGGGCGATCGAGGTGCCGGGCTGGGAGTCCGTGCATCTGGTGGATGGCCGGCCCGTGCTCGCGCCCTGGGGGCTGCGCCCCGCCGCCCGCGCGGCCGGCGCCTCGCCGCTCGCGGCGCTGGATGACGGGCGGCCGGCGCGGCCGAAATCGCTGTTCCCCTGGCCCGCCGTGCTCGCCACGCTCGGCGCGCTGGCGCTGCTCGCCGTGCTCGCGGTGCTGCTGCTGCGCTGGTGGGCGCCCTGGCTCGCCCCGCCGGTCGCCACCGCCTGCCGCGCCGAGCCGGGCGGGTTCGCCGCGCTTTCAGCCCTGCTGGAGGAGGAGGGGCGCGGCCAGGGCCTCGGCGCCGAGCTCACGCGCCTTCAGGGCGAGTATGGACGGCGGCAGAGCGAATGCCCGATCGCCGAACTGCCGCCCGAGCCGCCGCCCCCGCCGCCGCGCCCCGCGCCGCCGCCCCCGCCGGTGCGCCCGGCGGATGCCCAGCCCTGCGACGTCGAGAGCCAATCCGGCGGGCGCGGCGTGACCCGCAACCGTCACTTCCTCGGCGACCGGCCCGGCCGGGTGACGCTGGAGTACAACACGCTGATCGAGCCGGATCACATCGAGGTGCTCTATCGCGGCCGGCAGGTCGCCACCACGCGCATCCCCGTCTCCGGGCGCGGCTCGATCGGCTTCGACTGGCGTCCGACCGGCAGCGGGCCGGAGGCGCATGTCGTCGAGGTCGTCGTCTCGGGGTTCGGGTTGACCACGCGATGGAGCTATACACTCGGCTGTCCGCGCTGAGCCCCATCGCAGCCATCGGGCTGCCACGTCCGGGACCATACTGGGGCCTGCGCCGCTGGAGGGAACCGACGCATGATCCGCCTGATCCTGGCCGCCCCGCTGCTGCTGGCCGCCGCCGCCCACGCGCAGCCGCAGGAGGGTGCGGTCGCCGACCTGCTGCGCCGCGCCGGTGTGACGCCGACGCCGGAGGCAATCGCCGGCACCGACCCGAAGGCACGCGCGACCGCGCTCGATGCGCTGGAGCGCACCTACCCGCTGCCGCGGTCGGTGCTCGACCGCGAGGGCACGCCGCCACCCGATGCCGAGGCGATCATGGACCGGCTGGGCCTCGTCCGCCGCGCCGACGCGCCGGTCACCAACCTCACCGGCCACACGCCCTCGCGCCAGGAGATCGTCGATGCGCTCGCCGGGCGTTGAGCGCCGCCGGTTCCTGCTCGGCGCGGCGGGGCTCGCCGCTCTCGCCGGCTGCGCCAGCCCCGAGACCGAGCGCATCGCCGCGCTCACCACGCGCGGCATCGTGCTGACGGTGCAGTTCGACCTCGGCTCCTACGCGCTGCGCCCGGAGGCGCGCGACGTGCTCGACCCGCTGGCCGCGGCGATGAACGATCCGCGCCTGTTCAACCACAGCTACGAGGTGAACGGGCACACCGACAGCACCGGGCGGCTTGCGCGCAACATGGCGCTCTCCGACCTGCGCGCCGCCGCCGTGGTGGACTACCTGGTCGCGCAGGGTGTGGCGCGCCGCCGCCTCCGCGCCCAGGGCTTCGGCCCGCTCCAGCCGCTCACCCCGCAGAACCCGCGCGCCGGCGTCAACCGCCGCGTCGAGGTGTTCGCGATCCCGCCGCCGCCATAATGCAAGCCGCGTGAGACCACCATGCTGACCCGCCTCGCCCACTGCCGCCCCGCCGCGCTCGCACTCGCCCTCGCCCTCGGCCTCGCCGGCTGCGCCTCGACCTACGACGATGGCCGGCCGCTTACCCCGGCCCAGCGTGAGTTGCGCGAGCAGAACGAACGCTTCAACGAGACGATCGCCACCGGCGCGGTGGTCGGCGCGGTCACGCTCGGCATCCTCGGCGCGCTGCTCGCCGGGCGGCGCGACCGCGGCACCGGCGCGGTGATCGGCGCGACCGCCGGCGCGATGGTGGGCGCGGCCGCCGGGCACTACCTCGCCACGCGCAACGAGCGCTACGCGAGCCGCGAACAGGCGGCGATGGCGCGCACCGACGCGGCCCAGCGCGAGGCGGCGGAACTGGCCAAGACCGCCCGCGCCTCCGAGCAGGTCGCGGCCGAGAACCGCGCCCGGCTGCGCCAGCTCGAGGCCCAGGTGCGGAGCGGCCAGGCAACCGCCTCCCAGCTCGCGGCGCAGCAGCGCGCGGCGCAGCAGGACCTGGCGCTGATGGACAGTGCGATCGATCACTCGCGCAAGGTGGAGTCGGCGATGCGCCAGGACGGCGTGCCCGATCAGGCCGCCAGTGTCGCGGAGTCGCGGCGGCGGATGGAGGAGTCCGCCCGCCAGCTGCGCGAGGCGCTGGGCCAGAGCCCGAAGGCATGAGGCACGCGATCCTCGCCGCCGCCCTGCTCGCCGCCGCCTGCGGCCCGGCGGGGCCGGCGCGCGAGCGCGGCTTCTTCGGCGGGCTCTCGGCCGCGGTGTCGGGCGAGGACGAGCGCCGCGCGCAGGCGCTGGAGGCCGAGGCCGGCCGCGCCGAGGCGCAGGCGCTGCAGGCACGCGCGCGTGCGATCGAGGCCGAGCGCCAGCGCGAGGTCTCGGCCGCCCAGCTGCGCGACGCCGAGCAGCGGCTGGCGGCATTGCGCACGCGCATCGGCGGGATGCGCCAGGAGCTCGCCCGGCTCCAGGCCGAGCGCGCCGCGCGCGACCAGGGCCAGGGCGCAGCACTCGGCCAGCGGATCGAGACGCTGGAGCGCGAGCGTCAGGCGGCGGCCGCTTCCCCCGATCCGGCGACCGCGGCGCAGCTCGAACGCCAGGCGGCCGAGATCGCCCGGGCGCTGGAGAACTACCGCCGGCTCTGAGCCCCGCGCGCGGCGGCGAGGATCGCCGCCTCGGTCTCGGCCGCCGCCGGCAGCCGCCCGGCCCCGGCCTCGCGCATCTGCCGCGCCGCCAGCGCCGCGAGATCCGCCATCACGCCGAGCCGGCGCGCGCGCATCTCCTCGGCCACCACCCGCGCCTCGGCCTCGATCAGCGCCGGCTCGGCGAGCGCGCCCTGACGCACCGCGCGCAGATAGCCGTCGAGCAGCTGCGCCACCGAGGCCGGCGTCTCGGCCAGATGACCGGCGAGCGCGCGGGAGGTGTCGGCGACCGGCGCGCGCACGGGTTCGGGCACCACCGGCTGCACCCCGTCGAGCAGGCCGCGCACCGCGATCAGCACCGCATCGTTGCCGCGCGCGACCGCGACCTGGCGCGCGAGCGCGGCCGCGGCGGCGATCTGCGCGCGGAGTGCCGCGCGTTCGCGCTCGCGCGTGCGCCCCGCAGCGGTGCGCAGCTCGTTCTCCAGCCGGGCGAGACCGTCGCGCACCGCCGGCTCCGCCGCCTCGGCGCGCAGC
>CAZHMM010000244.1:0-4902 GCA_964533585.1 uncultured Elioraea sp. | reverse complement strand
TTGGACATGCCTGTCGGCCTCCTCGCCGACAGGCATCTTGAATCAGATCAGGCCCCCGTCGGGGAATCCCCTTCGATTCACTTCGGTCGGAAACGGCTCTAGCGCAGCCGTTCCAGGATCGAGACGTAATTCGCGACCGCGGCCCCGCCCATGTTGAACACCCCGCCGAGCGTGGCCCCGGGCACCTGCATCTCGCCCGCCTCGCCCATCAGCTGCATCGCCGCGAGCGCGTGCATCGACACGCCCGTCGCGCCGATCGGATGGCCCTTCGCCTTCAGCCCGCCCGACGGGTTCACCGGCAGGCGCCCGCCCTGCGCGGTGCTGCCGTCCAGCGCCACCCGCGCGCCCTGGCCGCGCGGCGCAAGCCCCATCGCCTCGTACTCGATCAGCTCGGCGATGGTGAAGCAGTCATGCGTCTCGACGAAGGAGAGATCGTCGAGCCGCGTGCCGGCCGCGTCATGCGCGCGCGCCCAGGCGATCTCGCAGCCCTCGAAGGCGATCGGATCGCGCTTCGACATCGGCAGGAAGTCGTTCACCTGCGCCGCCGCGCGGAAGCCGATCGCGCGCGCCATGCCCCGCGCCGTCTCCTCGTCGGCGATCACCAGCGCGGCCGCGCCATCCGAGACCAGGCTGCAATCGGTGCGCTTCAGCGGCCCCGCGACCAGCGGGTTCTTCTCGCTCACCTGCCGGCAGAACGCGAAGCCGAGATCGCGCCGCATCTGCGCATAGGGGTTGCCGACCCCGTGGCGGTGGTTCTTCGCCGCGATCGCCGCGAGCGCGTCCGAGGCATCGCCGTGGCGCTGGAAATAGGCCTGGGCGATGCGCCCGAAGATGCCGGCGAACCCGGCCTCGACCTGATCCTCCTCGCGGCGGTAGGAGGCGGCGAGCAGCGCGTCCGCGATCTGCGCGGGCGGGCTGGCGGTCATCTTCTCCGCCCCCACCACCAGGGCCACGCGCGCCGTGCCGGCGCGGATGTCCGACAGCGCCGCATGGATCGCCGCCGAGCCGGTGGCGCAGGCGTTCTCGTGCCGCGTCGCCGGGGTGAAGCGGAGCGCCGGCAGCGCCTGGAACACCATCGAGGCGAAGAAGTCCTGCTTCGAGAACCCGGCATTGAACACGCCGACATGCACGGCGCCGATCTCCGCGGGCTCGACGCCCGCATGCGCGAGCGCGTCGGCGGCCACCGTCGCCATCAGCGCCTCGACATCCGGCTCCTCGCGCTTGCCGAACGCGGAATGCGCCCAGCCGATGATGCACGGGGTCATGTCGGGTCCTCCTTCAAACCGGCCGGTCGCCCTTCTGCACGGTCAGGGTGCGGTTATCGACACCAGGCAGCATCCGCGCCGGATCGCGCGTGACGACGATGTCGAGCACCGTCGGAGAGGTGGTGTTGGCGAGCCCGTCGCGCAACGCGCCCTCCAGCGCCTCGGGGTCCTCGACGCGGATGCCGTGGCAGCCCATCGCACGCGCGACCGCGGCGTAGTCCATCTCGGCGAGGTCGGAGGACTGGTAGTTGCCCGGCCCGAACACCGCGTGCTGCAGCGCCTTCACGTAGCCGGAGGCGGCGTTGTTGAAGATGCAGACGACGATCGCCGCGCCCAGCCGGCGCGCGGTCTCGAGCTCGCCCATCGACATGTTGAACCCGCCATCGCCGGTCAGCGCGACCACGCGGCGCTTCGGCCCGACACCGAGCTGCGCGCCGATCCCGCCCGGCACGCCGTAGCCGATCGAGGCGAAGCCGCGATCGGGCACGAAGCTGCGGCCGGCCTGCTTGGTGTCGAAGAACAGCCCGCCCCAGTGGCCGGCGAAGCCGCCATCCGCGACCAGCACGGCATCCGCCGGAAGCACGCGGTTCAAGGCCCCCATCAGCCGGCCGACATTGATCGGGCGCTCGGTGCTCTCCAGGCGCTCGCGGGCGCCCTCGCGCCAGCGCGCCATGCGTTTCGGCACCGAGGCGACCCATTCGGCGCGCCGGCGCAGACGCCGATCGCCATCGGCGAGGAAGGCGGCGAGATCGCGGAGGGCCAACCGCGCATCCGCCGCGAGCGCGACGTCGGCGCGCGTGGTGCGGCCGATCTCCTCGGCAACGATGTCGATATGGATCATCCGCTTGCCGGGCGGGATCAGCGCGAAGCGCTTGGTCGCGATCTCGCCGAGCTTGCAGCCGACGACGAGCAGGCAGTCGCTCTCGGCGATCATCGCGTTGGCGATCCGGTCGTAGCGGCCGAACAGCCCGGCCGAGAGCGCGTGCATGCACGCGATCGCCCCCTTGCCCGACATGGTGTGCGCGACCGGAATCCCCTCGGCTTCGGCCAGCGCCAGCAGCGCGTCATAGGCCTCGGAGAGGTGCACCCCGCCGCCGGCGAGGATCAGCGGACGCTCGGCCTCGGCCAGCATCCGCCCGGCCGCCGCCAGCAGGTCCGGATCGGGCCGCGTCCGACGCGCCTGCGCCTTCAGCGTGCCCGGATCGAGCCAGAACTCGGCGGCGTCGAAATCGTGCTCGCCATGGGCGACATCCTCCGGCACCTCGAGCAGCACCGGTCCCGGCCGTCCCGAAGTCGCGACCGCGAAGGCGCGGCGCAGCAGTTCCGGCACGCGCGACGTCACCTCGATGCGGATCGCCTCCTTCACCGCGGGGCGCAGGATGTCGAACTGGCGCGCCTCCTGCGTCATGTTCTTCCACGCATGGAGCCGGTTCGCGCCACCGGTGATGGCGATCATCGGCATCCCGCCGTTCAGCGCCTCGATCAGCCCGGTGGTGAGGTTGGTCGCGCCGGGGCCGAGCGTGCCGTCGCAGATGCCGGGCCGGTTCGTCACCCGCGCATAGGCGTCGGCGGCGAAGGCGCCGCAACGCTCGTCATTGATCAGCGCGTGCTTCAGTCCAAGCGTTCGGCACGCCTCGTAGAACGGCAGCAGCTGGAACCCGCCCATGCCGAACATCGGCCCCGCGCCGGCGAGCTTCAGCATCTCGGCGAGTGCCGCCCCGCCCGTCATCCGGCGCAGCGTGTTCGAGACCGGTATTCCATCCATGCGTGACGTGTTCCCCTCAGGCGATCTTGCGCGTCGCGGCGTCCAGCACCGCCTCGACGAAATCGCGGCAGGACTGGCCGACACGCCCGCCCAGCCGCGCGGCCGTATCGTTCACCGCCGAGACGATGCCGTCGTTCCAGGTGGACATCGCCTCACCGATCCGCGCGCTCTCGGCCGAGACGGTGGCGCCGGCAATGCCGCGCGCATCGAGCGCGGGCAGGCGCGAGAACCCCGCGCCGTCGATGCCGCCGCCGGCATCGTTGTACACGGCGGCGAGCACGGGATGCTTCACCGCCGTCTCCGGTCGTCCGCCGAGCAGCCCGCCATGACTGCCGGTGACGATCATGTGGCCGGCATCCTCCGTCACCACCAGGCTGTTGGAATCGAGCGCGACCACGCGGATACCCGCGCGGCCAGCCGCGGCGATCTCGGCGCGCGCCTCAGCGCGCTCAGGCACGGAAGGCGGTTCGAGCAGCCCCGCCGCGGCGAGCCGCTCCAGCGCTTCCGCCGCGCGCATCCCCACGGTGAGGCCGAGCGACGCGGCCTGCGCGTTGACCGCGCTCAGCACCCCGCGTGCGCGGCAATCCGCCCCGTCGCCGATGCGCGCGGACAGGTGGCCGATCGCCGCGGCCGGCACCGCGATGCGCGCGAGCCAGTCGAGCCCCGCGATGCCGGCGCGGTCGCGGCCGATCCCGGCATCGTGCAGGATCACGCCAGCGAGGCCGCGATGCGCCGCGTACCACCCCGAGTACGTCCCGCCATGCGACGCACAGAGCGCGACGCGCCCGCGGACGCCCTCGGGCACATGGGTGACGCTGTCGAATACCAGGGGATCGCCGGCCATCGCGCCACTCCTTCGCGCACGCGGCTTGATTGTTGAGCGCGGTTCCGCAGGATACGCAAGAGGAACAGGGGAGACGTCATGGCCGACACGGCACTGGCCGGACACAACACGCGCCGGTTGCTCGACCTCTACCGGACGATGGTGCGCATCCGTGCCTTCGAGGAGACCGCGCTCGCCGCGCATGCCGCCGGGCAGATGCCGGGGCCGCTGCACGTCTCGATCGGCCAGGAGGCGGTGGCGGCAGGGGTGTGTCTCAACCTGCGCGCGGATGACCGCATCACCTCCAACCACCGCGGCCATGGCCACGCGATCGCCAAGGGAGCGGGCATCGCCGGCATGATGGCGGAGCTGTTCGGCCGTGCGGGCGGGCATTGCGGCGGCAAGGGCGGCTCGATGCACATCGCCGATTTCTCGGTCGGCATGCTCGGCGCGAACGGCGTGGTCGCGGGCGGGATTCCGATCGCGGTCGGCGCGGCGCAGGGGCTGCGCCTGCTCGGCTCGGATGCGATCGTTGCCTGCTTCTTCGGCGACGGCGCGATCAATCGCGGCCCATTCCTCGAAGGGTTGAACTGGGCGGCGCTCTATCGCCTGCCGGTGCTGTTCGTCTGCGAGGACAACGGCGTCGCGGCCTTCACGCGCGCGGGCGAGGTGACGGCCGGACCGGGTGTGGTCGCGCGCGCGCAGGCGATCGGGGTGCCGGGGGAGAGCGTGGACGGCAACGACGCGGCGGCGGTGGACGCGGCCGCCGGGCGGCTGGTCGCCTCGGTCCGGCGCGGCGACGGGCCGCATCTGCTGCACCTCCGCACCTATCGCCTGCTCGGCCACACCAGCACCGACGCGGCCGCGTGGCGGCCGGCGCAGGAGGTGGCGGAGGCGCGCACGCATGACCCGGTCGGGCGGCTGCGCGCGCGGCTGCTCGGTGCCGGCGCGACCGCGGCCGAGCTCGATGCGATCGTGACCGACGCCGCAGCCGAAATGGCCGCCGCGCGCGATGCCGCCCTCGCCGCGCCCTGGCCCGATCCGGCGAC
>CAZHMM010000243.1:0-4974 GCA_964533585.1 uncultured Elioraea sp. | reverse complement strand
ACGGCGTCTTCGTCTCGAGCTTTGTCATCTTCACGGTCGTCGCCGTCATCGCTCACATCCTCGTCTGGATGTGGCGACCCTGGCTGCCACCCGTTGGTGGGTGGCGGCAGTCGATGATCGACGGTGCCGCCACCGTCGCGTCCTACCTGACCTAGGGAGGGTCCCGACATGTGGCGAATCTGGTTGATCTTCGATCCGCGCCGGGTGCTGGTCGCACTCGGTGTGTTCCTGCTGGTCCTGGCGTTGCTGATCCACTTCATCCTGCTCAGCACCGACAGGTTCAACTGGCTGGACGGGCCGCGTCGCACTGCGATGGTGACCTACGACACCACGCAGGTGATGCCGACCTAGCGGCGCACGCCGGATGACGGGCGGGGGAGGCGTTCCGGCGCCGAACCCGTCCGTCTCCGGAACGCCGTGACCGACCCGCCCCGCTCGCGATCAGGCAAGGGGATACCCTACGATGTCGATGCTCAGCTTCGAGAAGAAGTACCGGGTACGAGGAGGCACCCTCGTCGGAGGCGACCTCTTCGATTTCTGGGTCGGACCGTTCTACGTCGGCTTCTTCGGCGTCACGACCATCTTCTTCACCGTGCTCGGCACGCTGCTGATCGTCTACGGCGCGGCGCTGCAGGGCACGTTCAATGTCTGGACGATCAACATCGCCCCGCCCGATCTCAGCTACGGCCTCGCCTTCGCGCCGCTCAAGGAGGGCGGGCTTTGGCAGCTGATCACGATCTGCGCGATCGGCGCGTTCGTCTCATGGGCGCTGCGCCAGGCGGAGATCAGCCGCAAGCTCGGCATGGGCTACCACATTCCGATCGCCTACGGCGTGGCGGTGTTCGCCTACATCACGCTGGTGGTGATCCGGCCGGTGCTGATGGGCGCCTGGGGGCACGGGTTCCCGTACGGCATCTTCAGCCATCTCGATTGGGTATCGAACGTCGGCTACCAGTACCTGCACTTCCACTACAACCCGGCGCACATGATCGCGATCTCGTTCTTCTTCGCGACCACGCTCGCGCTCAGCCTGCACGGCGCGCTCGTGCTCTCCGCGCTCAACCCGCCGAAGGGCGAGCCGGTGAAGACGCCCGAGCACGAGAACACCTTCTTCCGCGACCTGATCGGCTACTCGATCGGCACGCTGGGGATCCATCGCCTCGGCCTGTTCCTGGCGCTTTCGGCCGGGTTCTGGAGCGCGGTCTGCATCGTCATCTCGGGTCCGTTCTGGACCCGCGGCTGGCCGGAATGGTGGGGCTGGTGGCTCAACCTTCCGATCTGGTCGTAAGGCACGGGAGCGACACCGATGGCCGAATACCAGAACATCTTCACCCGCGTGATCGTGCATGGCCCGACACCCTATCCGGGCGTGCCGCTGCCGAAGGGTGACTCGCCGCGCACGGGGCCCGCGAGCTTCCAGCGCGTGCTGGGCAAGATCGGCGATGCGCAGCTCGGGCCGATCTATCTCGGCTGGCTGGGCAGCCTCTCGATCGCCTTCTTCATGGTTGCCTTCGTCACGATCGGCCTCAACATGTGGGCCTCGGTGGCGTGGGACCCGGTGCAGTTCGTCCGCCAGCTGTTCTGGCTCGGGCTCGAACCGCCGCCGGCGCAGTACGGACTGCGCCTGCCGCCGATGGCGGAGGGTGGCTGGTGGCTGTTCACCGGCTTCTTCCTCACGCTCTCGATCCTGCTCTGGTGGGTGCGCACCTATCGCCGCGCGCGCCAGCTCGGCATGGGCACGCATGTCGCCTGGGCCTTCGCCGCGGCGATCTGGCTGTACCTGGTGCTCGGCTTCATCCGCCCGCTGGTGATGGGCAGCTGGTCGGAGGCGGTGCCGTTCGGGATCTTCCCGCATCTCGACTGGACGGCGGCGTTCTCGATCCGCTACGGCAACCTCTTCTACAACCCGTTCCACGCCCTCTCGATCGTCTTCCTTTACGGCTCGACGCTGCTGTTCGCGATGCACGGCGCGACCATCCTCGCGGTCAGCCGCTACGGCGGTGAGCGCGAGATCGAGCAGACGCTCGATCGCGGCACGGCGGCCGAGCGTGCGGCCCTGTTCTGGCGCTGGACCATGGGCTTCAACGCGACGATGGAGAGCATCCATCGCTGGGCCTGGTGGTTCGCGGTGCTGTGCCCGCTGACGGGGGGCATCGGCATCCTGCTCACCGGCACCGTGGTCGACAACTGGTACCTCTGGGCGGTGAAGCATGGCTTCGCGCCGATGTACGACCCGATCGTCCCCGGGATGGCCGATCCCGCCCTTGCCGCAGGAGCGATGCGATGAGCTTCACCCTGAAGATCGTCCTGGCCGTCCTCGGCGCGCTGGGTGTGCTCGTGGTCGTGACGAGTTTCGAACGACCGCCGGTGAACGTGGTCCAGGTCGGCCAGCGCGGCACGGCGATGGAGCTGGTGACCAACCCGCGCACGGTGGCGGCGCAGCTTCCGCGCCACGCCGTGCCCGAGCCCACGGTGCCGCTCGACCCGGCCGGGCAGAAGGCGTCGGAGGTGTATGAGAACGTCCAGGTGCTGGGTGATCTCGACGCCAACGCCTTCACCCGCCTGATGATCGGCATCACGGCGTGGGTCTCGCCGGAGCAGGGCTGCAACTACTGCCACAACCCCGAGAACCTCGCCTCGGACGAGGTCTACACCAAGGTGGTCACGCGGCGGATGCTGCAGATGACCAAGACGATCAACGCCTCGTGGCAGGCGCATGTCGGCCAGACCGGCGTGACCTGCTACACCTGCCATCGCGGCAAGCCGATCCCGGAGGCGGTGTGGTCGACCGATCCCGATCCGCGCCGCACGCGCGGCATCGTCGCCTCGGCGGCCGGGCAGAACATCGCCTCGCCGAATGTCGGGATGTCGTCGCTGCCGAACGATCCGTTCACGCCGTTCCTGCTCCGCGAGGAGCCGATCCGCGTGACCGGCACGCGCCCGCTGCCGCACGGCAACCCCGCGACCATCATGGGGGCCGAGTGGACCTACGGGCTGATGTTCCACTTCAGCGCCGCGACGGGCCAGAACTGCACCTTCTGTCACAACACCCAGAACTTCGGGAAATGGGACAGCTCGACGCCGCAGCGCGTGACCGCCTGGCACGGCATCCGTATGGTGCGCGAGCTGAACAACAGCTACGTCGAACCGCTGCGCCCGCTCTGGGCCGCCAATCCGCATGGGCCGCCGGAGCGCGGCGACGCCACCCAGTCACGCCTCGGCCCTGGCGGCGATCCTTGGAAGGTGAACTGCAGCACCTGCCATCTCGGCGCCAACAGGCCGCTGCTCGGCCGACCGATGCTGGCCGACTACCCCGAACTGAATGCGGTCACTTTGGGTCCGCTGCGCTCGGCCTCGCGCTGAGTCCCCACTCCCACTGGACCCTCCGGGGCGGCCGCGTGCCGCCCCGTTCTTTTGCGGGGCCCGGCGTCAGCGGCCGAAGCGCAGCCAGAGATCGAGCAGATGCGCAGCGAGCGCCGCTGCCAGCCAGGCGCCCACCCAGACGGCGCCGGCGCCGATCAGGGCGGCGCGCAGCGCCAGCAGCAGCGCCGCGCCCGACAGCAGGGTGGCGAGCAGGCCGGGCAGCACGGCGGCGCGGCCCAACCGGCGCAGCACGACCGCGAGCAACACCCCCTCCAGCGCCACCAGCGCCAGGATGCCCTCCACCAGGCCGCCGCTGATCAGTCCCGCCATTCGGCCCGTCCCGCCGTTGCCAAAGCTCCGCGCGCATTCACAGCCTGTCCGGCGGTGGGTTGAAGCGCCGCTGCGGATCGCCTAATGGACGAGCGCGCCGGGCGGGTTCGCCGCTCCGGGCGGGATCGCGCCGAAGGGTCACGTCGCCGATGAACTCGATGGAACTGAACAAGATCGCCGCCGCCATCCTGACGGCGGGCATCCTGTTCATGGTGACGGGGATCATCGGCGACGCGCTGGTGCACCCCAAGCGGCTGCACGAGAGCGTGCTGAACATCGACACCGGCGCGGCGCCGGCGGCTGCCCCGGCCGCGCCCGCCGCCCCGACCATCGAGCCGATCGGGCCGCTGCTCGCGAACGCCAATCCCGACAACGGCGCGGCGATCGCACGGCGCGCCTGCGCCGCCTGCCACAGCTTCGACCAGGGCGGCCGTAACGCCGTGGGCCCGAACCTCTGGGGCATCGTCGGCGCCGATCATGCGCATGCGGAGGGGTTCAACTACTCGCAGGCGATCGCCGGCATGCGCGGCACGCCCTGGAGCTACGAGGAACTGAACAAGTTCATCGCCAACCCGCGCGCCTACGCGCCGGGCACCCGCATGGCCTATGCCGGCCTCGCCAACGCGCAGCAGCGCGCCGATCTGATCGCCTGGCTGCGCACCCTCGACACCGAGCCGAAGCCGCTGCCCTGAGGCCCGGCGGCGGCTCACCGGGCCGCCGCGATCGCCTGCACCAGGGCCTGCCAAGCCCGGTCGCGCGCGGCCTCGGCCTCGCGCGCCGCATCAAGCGCCGCCTCCACCGCCAGCAGATCGAGCTCCGCCTGCAACGCCGCCTCGCGCAGCGCCGCCTCGCGCGCCTCGACCGTCAGGCTGGCGCGCTCGAAGGCGGCGAGCGCGTCGGTGATGCGCCCGGCCGCGCGCCCCGAGCTGCGATGCAGCGTGTCGCGCCAGCCGCGCGGCAACTCGGCCACGCGCTCGGGCGGCAGGGCGGCGAGCTTCGTCTCGACATGCGCGCCAGGCGGCGGCAGCAGCGTCGCGGTGTCGGGGTCCTCGGCGAGGCCCATCAGCCGCAGCAGCCGGTCACGCTGGCGCGCCGGGCCGGCGAGGTCATCGGCCGGGGCGCGGCGGGCAAGGGCGGGCAGGGCGTCGGCCAGCGGTGGGTGCCTGGCGGCGAGGCGGGCGGCCTCCTCGGCCTGGGCCGGCACGGCGGCGAGCCGCCAGAGGAGCAGCGCCGCCTCGCTCCAGAGCGCCGCCTCAGCCGCGGCCGCCGCGAGCGCGAGGG
>CAZHMM010000242.1:0-4984 GCA_964533585.1 uncultured Elioraea sp. | reverse complement strand
CCGTTGGTCGGGGCGCGGGCCGCGACCAACGGGAGCGGCCCCCTCATGCAGGGGGGTGTGGGGGGAGGAGCGTCCTCCCCCCACCCCTACAGGACCTTGCACGCTTCCTCGAACCCGAGCCGCGGCCGCCGTGGCGGCAGCCGCGTGCCGTCGCCGCGCCCGATATTCACCAGGAAGTTCGAGCGGATCGTCGTGCCCCTGAAGAACACCTCATCGACGAGCGCGTTGTCGAACCCGCTCATCGGCCCGCAATCGAGCCCGACCGCGCGGCACGCCAGAATCAGATACGCCCCCTGCAGGGTTCCGTTCCGGAATGCGGTCGTTTCGATAAGGTCGCGGTTTCCCGCGAACCACCGGCGCGCATCCGCTTCGGGAAACAGCCGCGGCAGCAGGTCGTGGAACTCCACATCGTGGCCGACAATCGCGGTGACCGGTGCGGCCATCGTCTTCGCCACATTGCCCGCCGACAGGGCCGGCCTCAGCTTCTCCTTCGCCTCGGCGCTGCGCAGGAAGAGTACGCGCGCCGGCGAACAATTCGCGCTCGTCGGACCGAGCCTCGCGAGCTCCCACACCCGGCGCAGATCGTCGTCAGTGACCGGATCAGGGCGCCACGCCGAGAAGCTGCGCGCGTCGCGGAACAGCAGGTCGAGCGACCAGTCGTCGAGCCCCAACGACTACTCCACCGCCTGCACGGCGACGACCTCGGGCACGTAGTGCTTCAGCATGTTCTCGATGCCGTGCTTCAGCGTCGCGCGCGAGGACGGACAGCCCGAACAGGCACCCTGCAGGCGCAGCTGCACCACCCCGTCGCGGAAGCCGCGCAGCACGATGTCGCCGCCATCCATCGCCACGGCAGGACGCACGCGCGTGTCGATCAGCTCGCGGATCTGCGCGACGATCTCGCGGTCCTCGTCGGCGACGTCGAACGCCTCGTCGTCCTCGGCCTCGCCCTCGATCACCGGCAGGCCGGAGAGGAAATGATCCATGATCACGCCCAACACCTGCGGCTTGAGCAGCGACCAGTCGGCATCATGCGTCTTGCTGACGGTGATGAAGTCGGCGCCGAGGAACACGCGCGTCACCTCGGGCAGGCCGAACAGCGCGCGCGCAAGCGGGCTCGCCCCGGCCGTGTCTGGCCCGGGGAAGTCAGCCGTGCCGGCAGCCATCACGGTCCGCCCGGGCAGGAACTTCAGCGTTGCCGGGTTGGGGGTGTCCTCGGTCTCGATGAACATGGCGTACTCCTTCGCACGCCGGCGGCAAGCCATTCAGGACCGGCCGGGTCGGCTTTGCCCAGAGGTGGCAGCGCAGGCCGCCCCGGTCAAGCGCGGGCTGCTCAGCCCTCCTCGGCGAGCAGGCGGCGGAGATAGGCGCCGTAGGCCGACTTGCCGAGCCGCTCGGCCGCCGCGATCACCGCCGCGCGGTCGATGAAGCCCATCCGCCAGGCGATCTCCTCCGGGCAGGCGACCTTCAGCCCCTGCACCATCTCCAGCGAGCGGACGAACTCGGCCGCCTCGATCAGGCTCTCCGGCGTGCCGGTGTCGAGCCAGGCATAGCCGCGCCCGAGCCGTTCCACCGCCAGCCGCCCCTGCGCCAGATAGATCGCGTTGAGGTCGCTGATCTCGAGCTCGCCGCGCGCAGACGGCTTCAGCCCGGCAGCGACGTCGGCCACGTCCGGGCCATAGAAATAGAGACCGGTGACGGCCCAGTTCGACTTCGGCGCGCGCGGCTTCTCCTCGATCGACACCGGGCGCCAGTCGGCGTCGAACGAGACGACCCCGAAGCGTTCCGGATCGCGCACGTGATAGGCGAATACCACCGTCTCGTCCGAGGCAGCGGCACGGGCGAGCATCGTCTGCAGCCCGTCGCCGTGGAAGATGTTGTCGCCCAGGATCAGGCAGACGCGGCTGCCGGCGATGAACGCGCGCCCGATCAGGAAGGCCTGCGCCAGCCCCTCCGGCTTCGGCTGCACGGCGTAGGCGAGCCGCACGCCCCAGGAGGATCCGTCGCCGAGCTGGGCGCGGAACAGCGCCTCGTGCTCGGGCGTGGTGATCACCAGGATGTCGCGGATGCCCGCCAGCAGCAGCGTGCTGAGCGGGTAGTAGATCATCGGCTTGTCGTACACGGGCAGCAGCTGCTTGGAGAGCACGCTGGTCATCGGATTGAGCCGCGTGCCCGCGCCGCCGGCGAGGATGATGCCCTTCATGCCGCGCCCAGCCGCCCGCCGTCGTAGCGCTCGCGCATGCCGTCCTCCCACCAGCCGCGGTGATCGAGATACCAGGCCACGGTGCGCCGCAGCCCATCGGCGAAGGAACGCTGCCCCGCCTGCCAGCCGAGCTCGCGCTCGATCCGCGTGCAGTCGATCGCGTAGCGGAAGTCGTGGCCCGGCCGGTCGGGCACGAAGGACACAAGCCGCCGCCGCGGACCCTCCGGCTGCGGCCCCTCCAGCTCGTCCACCAGGTCGCAGATCGCGTGCACGACATCGAGGTTGCGGCACTCCTCGCCGCCGCCGACCAGATAGGTCTCGCCCGGCACCCCGCGCGTCAGGATCGCGACCAGCGCCTCGGCGTGGTCCTCGACATAGAGCCAGTCGCGCACCTGCCGGCCGTCGCCGTAGACCGGCAGTTTCTCGCCGCGCACCGCCTTGATGACCATCAGCGGGATCAGCTTCTCCCAGAACTGCCACGGCCCGTAGTTGTTCGAACAGTTCGAGATCAGCGTCGGCAGGCCGTAGGTGCGGAACCAGGCGCGCGCGAGATGATCCGCGCCGGCCTTGGACGCGGCATAGGGCGAGTTCGGCCGGTAGGGCGATCCTTCCGTGAACGCGCCCTCCTCGCCGAGCGCGCCGTAGACCTCGTCGGTCGAGACCTGAAGGAAGCGGAAGCGCGCGCGGGCCTCCGCATCCAGGCCGCGCCAGTAGCGCGTCGCCTCATGCAGCAGCGCCGCCGTGCCCAGCACGTTGGTCTGCACGAAGGCGAGCGGGCCGTCGATCGAGCGGTCGACATGCGTCTCGGCGGCGAGGTTCATGATCGCCTCGGGACGGAACTCGGCGATCGCGCGCCCGACCGCCTCGGCATCGGCGATGTCGGCCTTCACGAAGGCGTAGTTGGGCGAAAAGACCGCATTCTCGACCGCGGCGAGATTGGCGGCGTAGGTCAGCTTGTCGAGGTTGAGCACCCGCGCGCCGACATCGCGCACGAGATGGCGCACCACGGCCGAGCCGATGAAGCCCGCGCCGCCGGTGACGAGGATGCGCATGGCGGTCAGTGCAGCGTCTCCAGCAGGCCCAGCATCAGGGCGGCGCGCGGTGCGAGCTGCCGCCACAGGATGTGCTCGTGGTCGGCATGCGCGCCCGCGCCCGGGCAGCCGAGCCCGTCCAGCGTGGGGATGCCCATCACGGCGGTGAAGTTGCCGTCCGAGCCGCCGCCGCGATGCTGCTTCGGCAGCTCGAAGCCGAGCCCCGCCGCGACCGCGCGCGCCTGCGCGTAGAGCCCGAGCACGCCCGCGGTCTCGGGATAGGGCGGGCGGTTCATCGCGCCCGTGACGGTCAGCCGGCAGCGCGGGTTCCGGGCCTGGAGGCCGAGGATCGCCGCCTCGCAGCGCGCGCCGTCCTCGACCGTGGGCACGCGGAGGTCGATCTCGCAGGATGCCTCCTGCGCGATCACGTTCGGCCGGGTGCCGCCGGTGATCGGTGCCACGTTCGTGGTGATGCCGCGCTTGAGGTCCACCATGGCGTTGATCGCCAGGATCTGGTGCGCGAGCTCCACCACGGCGGAGGCGCCGTCCTCGAAATTGCCGCCCGAATGGGCCGCGACCCCGGTCACGGCAAGCTCGAACCGGCCCACCCCCTTGCGCGCGGTGACCACCGCGCCGCCCGGCCCGGCCGGCTCGGGGATCAGCACGTAGGCCGCATCGCGCGCCTCCGCCTCGATCAGCGCCCGGCTGGTCGGGCTGCCGACCTCCTCGTCCGGCGTCAGCAGCAGCGTCACCGGCAGCTTCGTCGCCACGTTCTGGCGCAGGAGCGACGTGACGGCGTGGTAGGCGAGGAAGGAGCCGGCCTTCATGTCGTAGATGCCGGGGCCGTGCGCGCGGTCGCCGTCCAGGCGGAACGGCATGGTGGCGAGCGTGCCGTTGGCCCAGACCGTGTCGAGATGGCCGGCGATCAGGATCCCCTTGCCCTCCGCATGGCCGATCCGCGCGCGGAGCATATCTCCGTAGCCGTCGCGTCCGGCGATGCGGCGGACCTCGGCGCCGGCCTCGCGCAGTCCGGAGTCCGCCTTATCCATCAGACGGTTGACCGCGCTCGGATCGGTGGTCGGGGTCTCGATCTCGACCCAGGCGCGCAGGCCGTCGAGAAGCGCCTCGGACGTGCCCGGATCGGTCGCCGGCATGGTGATGTTCATCCTCTGTTTCAGAAGTCGCGCCATGCTGCGCTGCGCTGGAATGCTTGTCCAGGCAACGCGGCTCGCGTAGTTTTTGGCATGCTGCGCCGCCGCAAGTGGCGAGTCGGGCAGCGGGAAAGGGCGCAGTTGATGTCAGGTACGGCCGGCAACGGGTTCATCTATTTCGAGGATCTGTCCGAGGGGATGAGCGCGTCCTTCTCGCGCACCGTGACCGAGTCCGACATCGTGCTGTTCGCCGGCGTCTCGGGCGACATGAACCCGGTGCATCTGGACGCGGAATACGCCGAAAAGACGGTGTTCAAGGGGCGGATCGCGCACGGGATGCTGTCGGCCGCCTTCATCTCCACCGTGCTCGGCACCAAGCTGCCCGGCCCCGGCACGGTCTATCTGGCGCAGAGCCTGAAGTTCAAGGCGCCGGTGCGGATCGGCGACACGGTCACGGCGACCTGCGAGGTCGTCTCGCTCGACGGCGAGAAGAAGCGCGCGACGCTGCGCACGGTCTGCACCGTCGGCGGCAAGCCGGTGGTGGAGGGCGAGGCGCTGGTGATGGTGCCGGCCCGCGCGGCCGCCGCGCCGAAGGCGGC
>CAZHMM010000241.1:0-4992 GCA_964533585.1 uncultured Elioraea sp. | reverse complement strand
GTTGTTGAGGATTTGCGTGGGCTCGGTCGCGCCGGCGCCGAGCCCGCCGCGCGGTGAGCGTTCAGCCTGGGCGCGCGGGTCAGGCGAGCGCGGCCTGCACCCAGCGCGCCCAGGCGAGCACCGCGGCATCGTCGCCGCGCCTGCCGACGATCTGGATCCCCAGGGGCAGCCCGCGCGGGCCGAGCCCGGCCGGCACGGTCACGCAGGGCACGCGCAGCGTGGTCCAGAGGAAGTTGAAGGCCGGATCGCCGGTCCAGCCGAGCCCCTCGGGCGCCTCGCCGGGTGCGGACGGCGTCACCAGCACATCGAGCCCCTCGAGCGCCGGGGCGAAGGCCAGCATGCAGCCCTGCGCCACCTTCAGCGCCTCGTCGAGCTGCTCGGGCGGCCAGGCGAGCGCGGGCAGGTGACGCTCCTTCAGCGCCGCCGAGAGCAGGGGCGCCTGGGTGGTCAGCTCCCAACCCAGTGCGCGCGCGGTCTCGGCCACCATGATCGCCGGATGCGCCTCCACCAGCGCGTTGAACGAGGCCGGCAATTCGCGCTCCGTCACCGTCGCGCCGGCGCGGTTCAGCGCCGCCGTCACATCGCCCCACAGCGCGTGCGTCTCCGCCAGCGCGGCCGGCCAGGACGGCGAGCGGCAGAGGCCGACGCGCGGCGCCCGGCCGACGGGCTGGTCCGGGTCGCCCAACCGCCGTCCCGAGACGGCGCCGGCGAACAGCGCGCAGTCGGCGACCGACCGCGCCATCACCCCGATCGTGTCGAGGCTGTGCGACATCACCTTCATGCCGGCGCGCGAGATCAGCCCGAAGGACGGCTTGTAGCCGACGATGCCGCAATAGGCGGCGGGGCGGATGATGCTGCCCGCCGTCTGCGTGCCGAACGCGAGCGGCACCATGCCATCCGCCACCGCCGCCGCCGAGCCGGAGGACGAGCCGCCAGGCGTGTGCGCGAGGTTCAGCGGGTTGCGCGTCGGGCCAGGGGCGCGCACGGCGAACTCGGTGGTGACGGTCTTGCCCATCACCACGCCGCCGGCCGCGCGCGTCCAGGCCACCGCGGCGGCATCGGCGCGCGGGCGGAAGCCGGCATAGATCGGGCTGCCATAGCCGGTCGGCAGATCGGCGGTATCGAGCACGTCCTTGACGCCGACCGGCAGGCCGCCGAGCGGCGCGGCCGGATCGGCTCGTCGCGCGGCCGCGCGCACGGACCCCGGCGCGTGCGCGACGAACGCCCGCACGACCGGATCGCGCTCCGCGATCCGCGCCAGGCAGGCCTCCGCCAGCGCCTCCGGTGTCAGGCGACCGGCGGCCATCGCCGCTCGCGCCGCCGTCGCGGTCAACCGCCACGCCTCGTCCATGTGAGTCCCCCACCCCTGCCGTCGGACAACCCGGCATACACAAGCGTGCGCGCGCGGCGCGCCCAGCGCAACCCTCCGCTCGCCGAATCTTCCATGGCGCAAGCGGCGCGTGCGCGCCATGCTGGCGCCGTGCACGTCGAGGTCCGCATCCATCCCGGCCCGGCCGGGGCCCGGCTCTACGAGGTCCCGCTCGGCCCGGAATCCCTGCCCCCGGTGGAGTCGCGCGACCTGATCGGCGCCTGGGACGCCGCGCGCGAGGCGGCCGAGCGCGAGGACTGGGGCGAGGCGCGGGCGGTGCTGTTCCGCCGCGCCGGGGGCAGCGCCACCGAGCTCGTGATCGCCGACGCCGATGCCCGCTGCTGGGCCGCCGCGGTCGATCACGCGGTCGGGCTCGACACGCTCTACGGGCTGGCGCTCTGCTTCCGCCTGCTCGGGCTGATCGAGCTGCTCGCCAGCTGCCCCTGGGCGCGCGGGCTGTTCGACGTCGCGCCCGACGGCACGACGCTGCACCCTGCGCTGCTCGCGGCCGCCGCACGCGCGCCGCTGGAGGCCGATGGGCGGTTCGACCATGCCGGCATCCGCCGCGCGCTGGCCACGCGTCTCACGGGGTCCGTCCGATGATCCGTCTCCTCGCCCTGCTCGGCCTCGCGGTGCTCGCCGCCTGCGCCCGCCCGCAGCCGCAGGCGCGGCCGGAGGGCTCGATCGAGGCCGCCTGCCGGGCCGAGGCCGAGCGCATGATGATGACCCGCACGCGCGCCGACCGGCCGCGGCTCGACGAGCTCGAGTCGCGGTTCAGCGGCGGCGGGTTCGAGGCGCAGCGCATCCGCACCACCGAGCTGCTCGACCGCGACCGGCTCTATCGCGAGTGCCTCGGCCGCGTCTCGGCCGGCCAGGCGCCCGCCGGCGCGCCCGCGCCGAGCGGGCCGGTGGAGCTGCGTCAGTAGGCGGTGCGCCAGCGCCGGGCCGGCGTGACGTCGAGCCCAAGGGCCAGCAGCACCTCGTAGGCGAGCACCAGGCTCAGGATGGCGACCAGCCAGATCAGCCCCCAGCGCACGACCGGCTGGCCCTGGCGCAGCCGGGCGCCAAGCCCCGGCAGCACCAGCGCGAGCGCGCCGGCCGCCCAGATCAGTCCGACGATCTGCCAAGTCTCCATCCCATCCCTCCTGCCGCGCGGAGCATAGACCGATGGCCCCCGTGATCACCTTCCATGGTGCGGCCGGCACCGTCACGGGCTCGTGCCTGCTGATCGAGGCCGGCGGCGCGCGGCTGCTGGTCGATTGCGGCCTGTTCCAGGGGCCGAAGACGGTGAAGGCGCTGAACTGGCGCCCGTTCCCGTTCGAGCCGCGCGCGATCGACGCGGTGGTGCTGACGCACGCGCATATCGACCACTCGGGGCTGATCCCCCGGCTGGTGAAGGAGGGCTATCGGGGCCGCGTGCATGCGACCGTGGCGACGGTCGATCTCTGCCGCTTCATGCTGCCCGATTCGGGCTTCATCCAGGAGACCGAGGTGGAGCGGCTCAACCGCCGCAACGCCGCGCGCGGGCACCCGCCCGTCACTCCGATCTACACCCGCGCGGATGCCGAGGCGGCGATCGGCCGGTTCCGCGGCGTGGCCTACAGGCGCTGGCTCGACCTGCCGGGCGGGGTGCGCGCCCGGTTCTGGAACGCTGGGCATCTGCTGGGCTCGGCCTCGGTCGAGCTCGTGCTGCCGAGCGGGGCGAGCCTGCTGGTGAGCGGCGATCTCGGGCCCGGCGCGAAACCCTTCGTCGAGGATGCCGAGGCGCCGCACGATCCGGACTGGCTGGTGCTGGAGTCCACCTATGGCGACCGCGAGCGCGACGATCCGACGCCGGCCGAGCGGCAGGCGATGCTGCGCGCGGAGGTGGAGGCGGCGCTGAAGGCGGGCGGCAATCTGCTGATCCCGGCCTTCGCGGTGGAGCGCACGCAGGAGCTGCTGCACGATCTCGACCTGCTGATGGAACGGGGCGAGCTGCCTGCGGTGCCGGTGGTGATCGACAGCCCGCTCGCGGCCGAGGCGACGCGCACCTTCCGCGCCCACCTGACGGAGCTGCCCGAGGCGACCGAGCCTGCCGAGAGCTTCCTGGCGGGCCCGAACATCCGCGCCACCGCCTCGGTGGAGGAGAGCAAGAAGCTGAACCAGGTGGCTGGCGGGATCATCATCCTGTCCGCCTCGGGCATGGCGGATGCGGGGCGGATCCGGCACCACCTGCTGAACAATCTGTGGCGGCCGCAGGCGACGGTGCTGTTCGTCGGCTATCAGGCGCCCGGTACGCTGGGCCGGCTGCTGGTCGATGGCGCGACCGCGGTGTCGATCATGGGCCAGGAGGTGGCGGTGCGGGCGCGCATCCGCCGGCTGGAGGTCTATTCGGGCCATGCGGACCGGCAGGGGCTGCTCGACTGGGTGGCGGCGCGGCGGCGGGTGAAGCGCGGCGTGTTCCTGGTGCATGGCGAGCCGGAGGCGCGCGAGTCGCTGGCGGGGGCGTTGCGCGAGCGCGGCCTGACCGTGGCGTTGCCGGAGATGGATGCGTCCTACGCCTTGCCGGCGCGCGGCGAGGCGCGGCCGCGCGGGGCGGCGGCGCGCCTCTCGCCCGAGGCCACGCACGCGCCGTTCGACTGGCACAACGAGCGTGCGGCGCTGCTGCTGGAGTTGCGCCGGCGCGTGGAGGAGGCGGGCGACGACACGGCGCGGGCGGCGTTGCTGCGCCGGGTGCGTGAGGCGCTGCGGGGGTAGAGGGGATCGGGGTCTGGGGGAAAGGGAGGGGGTATCTTGTGGCTTCGCTGGCCCGAGGGCCAGCGCCGGACGCGCCTTTCCCTGGGGGAGAGTTGCGCAGAAGGGGGCTGTGAGGCGTCGGCGAGCCCTCCTCTCGCGCAGATCCCGATCAGGCGGAGTCGCCTGATCGGGTGAAGATGCGCGCAACGGAGCCCTGGAGCCGTTTCCGCCAGGTTGGAAACGGCTCTAGCCCTCGCTAAGCCAGCTTGCTTGCGATTTCCGCGGAGACACTGACCGTCAGGGCAGCCCAGTACGCAGGATAGATGCGCTCTCGCAACTTTGACCGGTGCAGCCACAAGGCCAAGAACATGCCTGCGGCGATCGCGAGAATGACGCCCTTGCTGACTAGAAGCACGAGAGCTGCACTCTCGAGAAGCGCGCCGTTGCTGAGAAGCCGTTCCATCTGCGACACTCCCTTGCCGGTGCTGCGAATGCAATGATCTTCCACCGATCTCCCGCCTCTGTCGAAAGTGGATTCGGGGGGTGAGGCGCGATGGTCGTGGAGTCTTGGGTCGCACTCCGGGGGATGGTCGGCGGCCGACCGTTTGTGTCGGGATTTCCGAGAAGCGGTAAGGGGGGAAACGGGGGATGGGATCCGAAGCGAACACGTCAACGAACGCCGATCCTGGTCTCGTTCCTGTTCATCCGCGGCTCGTCAAGGCGGCGGCGCTATGGAGGGAGCATCGAGACGGCCACCGGGCCAGATTGCGGGCAGTCATGGACTTCGTTGGCGTCACAAGGAAAACGTTAGCAAATTACATCAACTCCACCGAGGAAGGTGTGAAGGACTATATCTCAGAGTCCGTCTCGAATCTCATGCGGAACGTGCGAGCCTGCGTAGGAGGAGC
>CAZHMM010000240.1:0-5035 GCA_964533585.1 uncultured Elioraea sp. | reverse complement strand
GTTCTGAACCCAAGTCAATGTCCTCAAATGTGTCGTCCGTCAGATCAGGCGCCATAGAGCGCGAGGAACATTCGGACCGCGTCCTGGGCGTGGGCCTCCAGGCGATCAGGCGGATCGGTCGCCGCAGGCATGACCAAGTATTTGGACAGGAAAGAGCCGGTGACCATGCCCATGAAAAGGGAGGCCGCTTGGTCGGGGGCATCGACGGTCAGTTGTCCTTGCCGGGTCTGGGCCTCCAGCCAGCGGGCCAAGCTGTCATGCGCCCGCTGCTGGCCGCCGGCGAAGTAGGCGGCGCCGACCTCGGGAAACCTCTCTGTTTCAGCGATAACAAGCCGATACAGGTCCATCGCCTTCCTGTCGGACAAGGTCTGCAAGAGTGTTCTTGCCAAGGACAGAAGACCGTCATGGGCCGGCTTGCCGCGCGCCATCGCGTCCGTCCACAACGGAGCGAGAACATCATCGCAGATTTCCGTGACGATCTGCGTAAACAGGGCCTCCTTATTGGCGAAATGCTTGTAAATCGTGATCTTTGAGACGCCCGCACAGCGAGCGATTCGATCCATGCTGGCGGCATCGTAACCGACCGCCAGAAATATCTCCGTTCCGGCATCGAGGATGAGACGTCTCTTCGAGCACTTGCGGGGCTTTCTCATTGGGCGGATTCCCGGGTGGATGCCGCTTGATCCTACTAAACTATACCGTATAGTTTTCTGAGGCAACGCCCCGCCGGGGCATTCCTTGTCCGGGAGCCGCGATATTCATGAAGACGCCAAGGATCCGGCGATGCCAATGATGTCTCACCCTTGCCGCCTCACCCTCGCTGCCAGCCTGGTCGCGGTGGCCGTGGGCTTGGTCGCTCTTGGGGTGGAATCGCGAGCACAGGCGCCCGGAGGCGCCAGCGCGCGGGCGATGCCAGTGACGGCGACGGTCGTGCAGCCGCAGGACGTTGCCGTTCGAGTGACCTATCCCGGTCGCGCCTATGGCGCCCGCGAGGTCGAGGTCCGGGCGCGCATTGGTGGCGTGCTTGAGGAGCGTCTCTATGTCGAAGGACAGACGGTGGAACCGGGCAGGTCCCTGTTCCGCATCGACCCCAAGCCCTTCGAGGTCGGCTTGCAGCGCGCCTTGGCCGAGCAGCAACGCGCGCAGGCCGATCTGGCACTGGCGCGGCGGGAGTGGCAACGGGCCTCCGAACTGTTTCAGAGAAACGTGGTCAGTGAGAGTGAGCGCGACCGGCGACGTTCGGCCGTGGAGCAGGCCGAGGCCACGTTGGCGCTGGCTGAGGCCGGCGTAGCCCAGGCGCGCCTGGAACTGGACTACACGCGGGTCGAGGCGCCCATCGCGGGTATCACGGGGCTGGAGTCGCTACCTGAAGGCAGCCTGATCGATCGCGGCGCGCTGCTGACCACCATCACTCAGCTTGACGTCATTCACGTCCGCTTCGCCCTGCCGGGAGCCGCGCCGACAAATGGCGTGCAGCGAGCGGCAACGTTGCTGATGCCCGATGGCACGGCGTTCGACCATCCGGGCACCGTGGACTTCACCAACGCCACGGTCCATCCCAATACCGGCACCATCCAGGCCCGTGCCGTCTTTCCCAACCCGGATCGAACCGTTCGGCCCGGCCAATTCGTGCGTGTGAGGGTCGAAACCGACCTGCTAAGGGACGTGTACCTGATCGACCGGGCAGCCGTGGTCCAAGGACCGTCCGGAACAGCCGTGTTCGTGATTGACGAGAATGACGCTGCGCGGATCCGTCCCGTCACTCTCGGTCCCGTCGTGGACGGACGACAAGTCGTCCTTGACGGACTTCAGCCGGGCGATCGCGTGGTGGTCAATGGGCAGGTGGCTCTTCGTGACGGAGCGCCTGTCATGGTGACGTCTCCGGCCGACGGAACGAACTGACATGGCGCGGTTTTTCATCGATCGGCCGATCTTCGCGTCGGTCATCTCCATCATCATCGTCATCGCCGGCCTGGCGACCCTGCGCGTCCTGCCGGTCGAGCAGTACCCCAACGTCGTACCGCCGCAGATCCTTGTCTCCGCCCAGTTCCCGGGGGCCAGCGCCGAGATCATCGCCGAGTCCGTCGCCGCCCCGCTGGAGCAGGAGATCAACGGTGTCGACGGCATGATCTATATGGAAACCAGCAGCACCGACGCCGGCAGTTTGCGGATCACCGTTTCCTTCCGGATCGGCGCCGATCCCGACCAGGCCGCGATCAACGTCAACAACCGCGTGCAGCGCGCGCTGCCGCGCCTGCCGCAGGAGGTCCGCGACCGCGGCGTACGTGTGGAGGCCCGCTCTACCAGCATCCTCATGGTGCCCGTGCTGACATCCCCGGAGGGCAAGCACGACACTCTCTTCATCAGCAACTATGCGCTGCTCAACGTGCTGGACGAGCTGGTGCGCCTGCCCGGCGTGGGCAGCGCCGAGCTGTTCGGCGCCCAGGATTATTCCATGCGCATTTGGCTGCGCCCGGACAAGCTAGCGCAGTTTGAGCTGACCCCCTCCGACGTGGCGGCCGCCATTCGCGAGCAAAACGCCCAGTTCCCCGCCGGGGCCATCGGTGCCGAACCATCCGACGAGGGCAGCGCCTTCACCTTCACCGTGGCCACGCGTGGCCAGCTCACGACTCCTGCGGAGTTCGAAAACATCATCCTGCGCTCGGGGATCGACGGCGCCACGCTACGCCTCGGCGACATCGCGCGTGCCGAACTTGGAGCACAGAACTATGCATTCGCAGCCACCCACAACGGGGTCCCGGCCGTACCCATAGGGGTCTATCTGCAACCGGGCGCCAATGCGCTGGACACCGCCAACGCAGTGCGCCGTGCCCTGCAGGACATGTCCGAACGTTTCCCGGAGGGCATGACCTATGCCATCCCCTACGACACCACCGAGTTCGTCGCCATATCCATCCAAGAAGTGGTGATCACCCTCCTCATCGCCGTGGTGCTGGTGGTCGCCGTCACGCTCCTGTTCCTTCAGCACGTGCGGGCCACCCTCATCCCCGTAGCGGCCATTCCCGTCTCGCTCATCGGTACCTTTGCCGGCATGCAGGCCCTAGGGTTCTCGGTCAACCTCTTGACCTTGTTCGGATTGGTGCTGGCCATCGGCATCGTGGTCGACAACGCCATCATCGTGATGGAGAACGTCGAACGCCTCATGCACGAGCAAGGCATGAAAGCACGCGAGGGCGCCATCGCCACGATGGAGCAGGTGTCTGGCGCGGTGGTGGCATCGACCCTGGTGCTGATCGCCGTGTTCGCTCCCGTTGGCTTCCTCGGCGGTCTGAGCGGCGAGTTGTATCGTCAGTTCGCCGTGACGATCGCGGTGTCGGTGACGATATCCGGGGTCGTGGCGCTGACCCTGACTCCCGCGCTTTGCGCCATCCTGCTGGATAAGGAGCCCAAGGAGCCGGCCCTCCCGTTCCGCTTGTTCAACCGCGGCTTCGAAGCGGTGACGGCGGTGTTCTCGCGGGGGGTGGACTGGCTGCTGCGCCGCACCGTGATCGGCATGGTCCTGTTCGTGGTGGTGATCGGCGGCGTGTTGTTCCTGCTGAACCGATTGCCCTCGGGGCTGGTGCCGCAGGAAGACCAGGGTGTCGCGCTGGTTGTGGCGCAATTGCCTCCCGCCTCGGCTCTCGGCCGCACCGTAGCGGTACGCGACACGTTGTCCGAGCGCGTGATCGCGATGCCGGAGATCGATGATTTTATCGCCTTCGCGGGGTTCGACATCATCGCCGGGTCGCTGCGCACCAACGCTGGTGTGGGTTTTGCCAACCTCGCCCATTGGGATCGGCGGACGGCGCGAGGACAGGATGCCGCTTCGCTTGCCATGCGCATCATGGGTGTGGGGGCGCAGATACAGGAGGCCAACGTCTTCGCCTTCGTGCCACCGCCGATCATGGGCCTGTCCCTCACAGGCGGGGTTGAAGGATATCTCCAGGTGCGCGGCGGAGGCACCGTCCAGGAGATCGAGGCGCTGGCTCGGCGGCTGACCGCGGCAGCCAACGAGCGGCCGGAACTGGTCAACGCCCGGGCGACGCTGGACACCGGCATTCCCCGTTTCCAGGCGACCGTGGACCGCGATCATGCCAGGGCTATCGGCGTTCCGATCAACCAGATTTTCGACGCCATGCAGAGCACCTTCGGCGCTCTGTACGTCAATGATTTCACCTATCAAGGACGCCTCTGGCAGGTCAACCTTCAGTCCGAAGCGGCCTTTCGCAGCGACCCAGAAGATCTGAAACGGGTCTATGTACGCTCGACCGCTGGGGACATGGTGCCTTTGAACACACTGGTGAAGTTGGAACGTGTCGGCGGGGCGGATATCTCGAATCGCTACAACCTCTATCCGGCCGCCAAGGTGCTGGCAGATCCGGCCCCAGGCTACACGACGGGGCAAGCCAAGCAGGCCTTGGAAGAAGTGGCCGCGCAGCTTGAGGGCGGGCAACGCACCCAGCTTGGCTGGATCGGTGAGGCCTATCAGCTGGACGCCGCCGCCGGGGCAGGCCTCGCGGCCTTCGGTCTGGGGCTGCTGATGGTGTTCCTCATCCTGGCCGCCCAGTACGAACGCTGGACTTTGCCGCTGGCGGTGGCCTCGGCGGTTCCATTCGCGGTGCTGGGCGCGGCGCTGGCCTCATGGCTGCGCGGATTTCCCAATGATGTGTATTTCCAGGTCGGCCTGCTGGTGCTGATCGGCCTGGCGGCCAAGAACGCAATCCTGATCGTCGAGTTCGCCGCCCAGAACAGGCGTGCGGGCATGACCTCGACAGAAGCTGCCAGCGCCGCCGCGCGCCAGCGTTTCCGCGCCATCATGATGACCGCCCTGACGTTCATCATCGGCAGCCTGCCGCTTGTCATCGCCTCCGGCGCCGGAGCGGTCAGCCGCCAGGAAATTGGGACGGTGGTGGTCGGCGGGATGATCGCGGCGAGTTCCCTTGCCCTCCTTTTTGTGCCGCTCTTCTATCGTCTCATCGAGGACGGAGCGGACCGGCTTCGGCGTGGGAGATAGCAGCCGCGGCTTATCCGTCAT
>CAZHMM010000239.1:0-5125 GCA_964533585.1 uncultured Elioraea sp. | reverse complement strand
GCTTCACCTATTCAGGGGGCATCATGGGCGGCGCGGCCGCCGCGATGGGTCCGTCGGCCTGGCTCCGCATCGGCAAGGCGGATGTGGTGGTGGCCACGAACCCAACCTATGAGTACGGCGACGAGCAGTTCCAGGCGGCCGGGTTCGATCCGCGCACGCGGCGCTTCGTTATCGCGAAGAACCCGATGAACTACCAGCAGGCCTTCGCGGGTGCCTCAGCGACGTTCATCCTCGACACTCCTGGCCCGACCACCTCCGCGCTGGCACGCATCGCGGTTCCGCGCGCGCGTGCTAGCCGACCGTTCTGGCCGTTCGAGCGGGACTTCGCACCCGAGGTCATCGCCCGGCCGATCCGCCCGCGACGAAACCACTGACCCCTCGGGGTGGTCCGGATGCTCGCGCCGAGGCCTACCGCGTCGTCGTCACTGGCCGGCGCGGCGTTCAGCCGCGGCGAGGGCGCCCGCTCGCGCCGCGGTCCTCGCCGGTGCCGGCCGGCCGGGCGCCTCCGTCCGCCGATTGCCTGGAACGCCCCGTTATGGGTGTCGAGGTGCTGCCAGCCTGACCCAGCGTGCCGTAGTCGATCGGCTGCGTCTCCTCGGCGAGCCCGAACGCCGCCCGCAGACTGCGCAGCGGCGCGACGTCCTTGTCGCGCCCCCAACGTTCCGCCGGGCGCCGTCCGCTGAGGCAATGCCAGAAACTGTCATAGGTGCTGCCCGCCGTCTCGGGCGGTTTGGCTGGAGGGCGCTGGACGCCGGGCTTCACGGCCTCCCCGGATGCGGCGCGGTCAGTCTTGGACTTCTCGACCATTGCTGCCTCCACCCGCTTGGCCGGCCCTTCGGCCGACTTGCTTCTCGTCCTTATGTTGGCAACCAAGCACGGTCCGCAGCAAAGTGCGTTGATCCGGATCAAGATGCGCCGAGACCGGTGCGGCAGGGTGGCGGCCGGGCGCCAGCCACGGCCAGTCGGGCCGGCCGAGCGGTGCGGCGTCCTTGGCCGATTGATGCAGATCATGGTCCATGACGGCCGGGACAGGACGAAATTGCCCGCCACGTGGGGGAACGCCGGTGACGACGCAGGCATCAGGACCAGGCATTGGCGTGCTCGCGGGCCATGCGCGCATCACCAAGCACACCCGACGCGCTGGCCCGGCAGCAAACCTCGGCGACTACGACGCCGTCTGCCGCGACTTCCGCTGGGACGCGGCACGAGCCCTGCTGGACGGGCTGCCTGACGGGGGCGGCCTCAACATCGCGCACGAGGCGGTGGACCGGCACGCGCACGGGCCGCGTGGGAACGAGGCCGCGCTGCGCTGGCTCGGCCGGCGCGGCCAGAGGCGCAGCTTCACCTGGGCCGAACTGCGCGACGCGACGAACCGCGTGGCGAACGCACTCGGTGCGCTTGGCGTGCGGCCGGGGGAGCGGGTGTTCGTACTGCTCGGGCGTATCCCCGAGTTGCATCTCGCCGTGCTCGGCGCGCTCAAGGCGAAATGCGTGGTCTGCCCGCTGTTCTCCGCCTTCGGCCCCGAGCCCATCCTGACCCGCCTCACGCTCGGCGATGCGCGTGTCCTGGTGACCACCGAGGCGCTCTATCGGCGCAAGGTGGCCGGGCTGCGCGACAGCCTGCCGACTCTCGCGCATGTCATCCTGATCGGCGAGGACGAGACGGTCACGGCGGTCGAACGGACCGTGGACTGGCAGCGGCTGATGGATGCCGCCGATCCGCGCTACACCATTCCGCCGACCAGCCCCGAGGACCCGGCTCTCCTGCATTTCACCAGCGGCACGACCGGCCGGCCCAAGGGCGCGCTGCATGTGCACGAGGCGGTGGTGATGCACACCGTCACGGGCCGCTATGCGCTCGACCTGCACGCGGACGACATCTTCTGGTGCACGGCAGATGCCGGCTGGGTGACCGGCACCAGCTACGGCATCATCGCGCCGCTCGCCAATGGCGTGGCGACGCTGGTGGTCGAGGCCGAGTTCGACGCCGAGACGTGGTACGGCGTCCTCGAACGCGAGCGCGTGACCGTGTGGTACACCGCCCCGACCGCGATCCGCATGATGATGCGGCTTGGCAGCGAGGCGCTGAAGGGCAGGGACTTCCGCGCGCTGCGCTTCATGGCGAGTGTCGGTGAGCCGCTGAACCCGGAGGCGGTGGTCTGGAGCAACGAGGCCTTCGGCCAGCCGTTCCACGACAACTGGTGGCAGACCGAAACGGGCGGCATCATGATCGCGAATTTCGCGGCGATGGACGTCAAGCCCGGCTCGATGGGCCGCCCCGTGCCTGGTGTCGAAGCGGCGATCGTCCAGCGCGATCCGGGGGGCGGCATCGCCGTCGTGCAGCAGCCGATGGTGTCGGGCGAGCTTGCGCTCAAGGCCGGCTGGCCGTCGATGATGCGCGCCTACCTCAACGAGGAGGAGCGCTACCGCAAGTGCTTCGCCGATGGCTGGTATCTCACCGGCGATCTCGCGATGCGCGATGACGAGGGGTATTTCTGGTTCGTCGGCCGCGCCGACGACGTGATCAAGTCCTCAGGCCACCTGATCGGCCCGTTCGAGGTGGAGAGCGCGCTGATGGAGCATCACGCCGTCGCCGAGGCGGGTGTGATCGGCAAGCCCGATCCGACCGCCGGCGAGATCGTCAAGGCGTTCGTGTCGCTGAAGGCGGGCCACGCGTGGTCGGAGGAGCTTCGCCGTGACCTGCTCGGCCATGCACGCAAGCGGCTCGGCCCGGCAGTGGCGCCGCGCGAGATCGACGCGCTGCCGACGCTGCCGCGCACGCGCAGCGGCAAGATCATGCGGCGCCTGCTCAAGGCGCGCGAGCTCGGCCTGCCGGAGGGCGATCTCTCGACACTCGAGGATGACGCGCGATGAGCGAGACCAAGGTCCATCTCGATCGCGCGCATGGCCTCAGACTGCTGCGTGAGATGATGCGCATCCGTGCCTTCGAGGCGCGCTGCGCCGAACTCTACCAGGCCGAGAAGATCCGGGGATTCCTGCATCTCTATGACGGCGAGGAGGCGATCGCCGTCGGCATCATGCAGGCGCTGGAGCCGCAGGATGCCGTGATCGCCACCTACCGCGAGCACGGTCAGGCACTGGCGCGCGGCATTGCGATGCGCCCGCTGATGGCCGAGATGCTCGGCAAGCTGGAGGGCACCTGCCGCGGCCGCGGTGGCTCGATGCACATCTTCGACCGCGCAACGCGCTTCTACGGCGGCAATGCGATCGTCGGCGGCGGGCTGCCGCTTTCGCTCGGTGTGGCGCTGGCGGATGCAATGCAGAAGCGCAACGCCGTCACCGCCTGCTTCTTCGGCGAGGGCGCGGCCGACGAGGGCGAGTTCCATGAGAGCCTCAACCTGGCTTCCCTCTGGCGCCTGCCGGTGCTGTTCGTCTGCGAGAACAACCGTTACTCCATGGGAACGCCGCTGGGCATCGCCGAGGCCGAGCCGGAGATCTGGCGCAAGGCGGCCGGTTACCGCATGACCGGCGAGGCGGTGGACGGCATGGACGTGGTCGCGGTCGAGGTTGCCGCCCGGCGCGCGATCGCGCGCATCCGCGAAGGCGGCGGGCCGCATCTGCTCGAATGCATGACCTACCGCTTCCGCGCGCATTCGATGTTCGATGCCCAGCTCTACCGCAGCAAGGACGAGGTCGCCTCCTGGCGCGAGCGCGACCCGATCGTGCGGCTGCAGCGCTGGCTCGAACAGGCCGGCCACCTCCACGGCGACGATGTTGTGGCGATCGAGGCCGAGGTCATGGCCGAGGTGGACGACGCCGTCGCCTTCGCCGAGGCCGGTACGCTCGAACCGGTCGAGGAGCTTGAGCGCTTCGTGACCATGGACGAGGTGCCGTCGTGAGCGATGCATCCGCCACTGTCCAGCGTCTCACCTACCGCGAGGCCTGCCGCCAGGCGATCCGCGACGCCATCCTCGCCGATCCGCGCGTGTTCCTGATGGGCGAGGATGTCGGCCGCTACGGCGGCTGCTACGCCGTCACCAAGGGGCTGCTCGCCGAGCTTGGCGAGGAGCGCATCCGCGACACCCCACTGTCGGAGAGCGCCTTCGTCGGCGCCGGCATCGGTGCGGCGATGGCGGGAATGCGCCCGATCGTCGAGGTGATGACCTGCAATTTCAGCCTGCTTGCGCTCGATCAGATTCTCAACAATGCCGCGACGATTCCGCACATGTCGGGCGGGCAGTTCGCCGTGCCGCTGGTGCTCCGGCTCGCCACAGGTGCAGGGCGACAGCTTGCCGCACAGCACTCGCACAGCCTCGAAGGCTGGTTCGCGCACATCCCCGGCCTTCGCATCCTCGCACCCGCGACCATCGAGGATGCGCGCCACATGCTGGCCGCGGCGCTGGCCGATCCGAACCCGGTGCTGATCTTCGAGCACGTGATGCTCTACAACATGGAGGGCACGCTCGATCCGGCCGTGACGGGCGTTGATATCGTGCGCGCGAAGCAGCGCCGCCCCGGCAGCGACGTCACCCTCGTCACCTATGGCGGCAGCCTGTTCAAGACGCTCGCCGCGGCGGAGACGCTGGCCGGGGAGGGGATTTCGGCCGAGGTGATCGATCTGCGCGTGCTGCGTCCGCTCGACATGACGACCGTGGTGGAGTCTGTCTCGCGCACCCGCCGCGTGGTGATCGTCGACGAGGGCTGGCGGTCGGGCTCGCTCTCGGCCGAGGTGGCGATGCGGCTGGTCGAGGAGGCCTTCTTCGAACTCGATGCACCGATCCGCCGCGTCTGCACGCGCGAGGTGCCGATCCCGTACCCGGCGCATCTCGAGCGCGCTGCCCTGCCGCAGCCGGAGGCGATCGCGGCGGCCGCACGCGACCTCGTACGCCCCGCATGAGCGTCTTCCGCATGCCGTCGCTGGGTGCGGACATGGAGTCCGGCACGCTCGTCGAATGGCTGATCCACCCCGGCGATCGGGTGAAGCGCGGCGACGTCGTCGCCGTGGTGGAGACGGCGAAGGGCGCGATCGAGATCGAGATCTTCCAGGATGGCGTGGTGGGTGCGCTGATGGCGCAGCCGGGCGCCGTCGTGCCGGTCGGTGCGCCGCTGGCCGAGATCGGTGCGGCCGACGCCGCCGAGGCGCCTCGGCCCGAGCCGACGCCGCC
>CAZHMM010000238.1:0-5130 GCA_964533585.1 uncultured Elioraea sp. | reverse complement strand
GCGCGGCGCGGCGCTGTGGTTCCCGCCGGGGGTGGCGCCGGACGAGGCGGCGATCCTGGACTGCCTCGAGCGCACCATCCCGGCGGAGCGGCTGGAGGCGCTGGCCGCGGGGCTGGCGGCGCAGGGCGCGCTGCATCCGGAGGCGCCGCACTGGTACCTGCCCTGGATCGGGGTAGTGGCGGAGGCGCAGGGACAGGGGATCGGCGCGGCGCTGCTGCGCCGGCGGCTGCGGCTCGCCGATGCGCAGGGGATGCCCTGCTATCTGGAGGCGACCAGCCGGCGGAACGCGCGGTTCTATGCGCGGCACGGCTTCGGGGTGCTGGGGATCGTCGAGGCGCCGGACTATCCGGAGATCGTCGCCATGTGGCGCCCGGTGGCGACGGAGGCGGTGCAATGAGCGGGCGGATCGAGCGGCGCGCGGGGCTGGCGCTGTTCCCGGCGGGCCTCGCCGGGGTCTTCGCGCCGCTGGCGCCGGGGCCGGTGGCGCGGCGGCGGAATGCGGAGCTGGCGGCGCTCCTGGAGCTCGACGACCACATCCTCGCCGACATCTGGCTCGACCGGGAGGCGGTCGCCCGGGCGCGGCGGAGCGGCGGGCCGCTTGCCCGCGTCAACCGGGTCGGCTGACCGGCCGGGGGCGGCGTCAGCCGCCCTCGGGGACCCCGCGGCGCTTCACCCGTTCGCGCAGCGACTGGAACACCACGTAGAGCGCGGGGATGACGAAGATGCCGATCACGGCGGCGGCGAGCATGCCGCCGGCGACCGCGGTCCCGACGGCGCGGCGGGAGAGCTCGCCCGCGCCCTCGGCGCGCACGAGCGGGATGAGGCCGGCGATGAAGGCGAAGCTCGTCATCATCACCGCGCGGAACCGGGTGCGGGCGCCGTCGATGGCGGCCTCGACCACCGGCATGCCCTCCTCGCGCCGGGCCTTGGCGAATTCCACGATCAGGATGGCGTTCTTGGCGGCGAGCGCGATCAGGACCACGAGGCCGATCTGGGCGTAGATGTCGAAGGCGAGCCCGGCGGCGAGCAATGCCGCGAAGGCCCCGGCGACGCCGACCACCACCGAGAGCAGCACCGGGACCGGGATGGTCCAGCTCTCATAGAGCGCGACGAGGAAGAGGTAGGCGAACAAGAGCGCCAGCGCGAGGATCGCGGTGGTCTGACCGGCGGCGGCCTTTTCCTGGAGCGCGGTGCCGGTCCATTCGAAGGCGTAGCCGGGCGGCAGCGTCGCGGCGGAGATCTCCTCCATCGCGGCGAGTGCCGCGCCCGAGGCGACGCCGGGCGCCGGGCCGCCCTGGATGGTGACGGAGCGGGCGTTGTTGTAGCGGATGATCGAGCCCGGGCCGACGTCGCGCCGGGCGGTGGCGACGGCGGCGACCGGGACCATGTCGCCCGCGGCGTTGCGGACGTGGATGCGGCCGATCGCCTCCTCGGCCGCGCGGTCGGTCTCGGTGCCCTGGAGCGTCACGCGCCAGGCGCGGCCGAAGATGTTGAAGTCGTTGACATAGACCGAGCCGAGCACGCCCTGGAGCGCGGCGAAGAGCTCGGAGACCGGCACCCCGAGGCTCTGCAGCCGGTCGCGGTCGATGTCGAGGAAGATGCGCGGGGCACTGGCGGAATAGGTGGTGAAGACCCCGGCGAGGCGCGGGTCCTGGTTCGCGGCGACGATCAGCCCGCCGGCGGTGGCGGCGAGCTCGGTCGCCGGGCGGCCCTCGCGGTCGACGAGCTGGTATTCGAAGCCCGAGCCGGTGCCGAGGCCGATGATGGGGGGAAGGTTGTAGGCGAAGATCGCCGCCTCGCGCACCCCGGCGCCGGCGATGTTCGCGGCACGGATGGCGGCGTCGACGGTCTGGCCCTGGGGCACGCGCTCGGCGAAGGGCGCCATGCGCACGATCGCGGCGGCGGCGGAGGAGTTGGCGAGGCCGTCGAGGAAGCTGTAGCCGGCGATGGTCACGACGCTTTCGGCACCCGGCACCTCGGCGAGGCGTTCGGCGAAGTCGGCGACCACCCGCTCGGTGCGGTTCGCGGAGGCGCCGTCGGGCAGGCGGATCTCGACGAAGAAGGCGCCCTGGTCCTCGGCGGGCAGGAAGCCGGTGGGCGTCATCGAGGCGAACCAGCCGGTCAGCCCGAAGGCGGCCACGAGCAGGACGAGGCCGAGGATCGCGCGCCGGGCGATGGCGCCGGCGATGCGGGCATAGCCGTCGCGCGCCCCGTCGATGCGGCGCGAGATCCAGCCGAGCACGCCGCGGGGCGGGCCGTGATGGGTCTTGAGGATGATCGCGCAGAGCGCCGGGCTGAGGGTCAGCGCGTTGATCGCCGAGATCACCATGGCGACCGAGACCGCGACGGCGAACTGCTGGAAGAGCTGGCCGGAGATGCCGGGGATGAAGGCGACGGGCACGAAGACCGAGAGCAGCACGAGGGTGATCGCGACGATGGCGCCGGTGATCTCGCCCATGGCGCGGCGGGCGGCCTCGGCGGCATCGAGGCCGGGATTCTCGGACATCACCCGCTCGACGTTCTCGACCACCACGATCGCGTCGTCGACCACGATGCCGATGGCGAGGACGAGCGCGAGGAACGAGACGGTGTTGAGCGAGAAGCCGAGGGCGAGCATCACCGCGAAGGTGCCGATCAGCGCGACGGGGACCGCGACGATCGGGATGATCGTGGCGCGCAGGCTGCCGAGGAAGACGAAGACCACGAGGGCGACGAGAACGAAGGCCTCGATCAGGGTCTTCACCACCTCCTCGATGCTGGCGACGACGAATTCGGAGGTGTCGTAGGTCATGCGCCAGGCGAGGCCGGCGGGGAAGGTCGTGGCGGCGTCGTCGAGCACCGCGCGCACGCCCTGGGCGGCGGCGAGCGCGTTGGCGCCGGGGGCGAGGTAGAGGCCGATCATCGCGCTCTCGCGGCCGTCGATCCGCGCGCTGGTGTCGTAGTTCGCCGCGCCGAGCCGGACGGTGCCGACGTCGCGGACGCGCACGAAGCTGCCGTCGGGGGCGGCGCGGATCACGATGGCGCCGAAGGCCTCGGGCTCGGTCAGCCGGCCCTCGGTGGTCAGGGTGAACTGGAAGACCGGGTCCTCGGCCATGGGCTGGGCGCCGAGCCGGCCGATGGCGGCCTGAACGTTCTGGGACCGGATCGCCGCGACCACGTCGGCGGGCGTCAGGCCGAAGCTGGTCAGCCGGTCGGTCTCGAGCTCGACCCGCATGGCGAAGTCGCGGGGGCCGAACATCACCGCCTCGCCGACGCCGGGCACGCGCTTCAGCCGGTCGAGGAGGTTGAGCCGGGCGTAGTTCGACAGGAACAGCGCGTCCTGCTCGCCGGTCCCGGAGTAGAGGCTGATCGCCTGGAGGAGCGCAGCGGAGCGCTTCTTGACGCTGATGCCGGTGCGGCGGACCTCCTCGGGCAGCTGCGCCTCGGCCAGCGCGACGCGGTTCCGGACGTTGACCGCGGCGAGGTCGGGATCGGTGCCGACCGCGAAGGAGACCGTCAGCGTATAGCTGCCGTCCGCGCCGCTGGTCGACTTCATGTAGATCATGTTGTCGACGCCGATCACCGCGTCCTCGATCGGCTGGGCGACGCTGGTCTCGACCGCCTCGGCGCCGGCTCCGGGATAGGAGGCGGTGACCGAGACCTGCGGCGGCACGATGTCGGGGAACTGGGCGACCGGCAGGCGGGTGAGCGCCACGAGCCCGGCGATGGTCAGCACGATGGAGATGACCGCGGCGAGGCGCGGGCGGTCGATGAAGATGCCGGAGATCATCGGCTCAGCCGTCCGTGCCGGTGGCGAGCGCGGCATCGACCCGCATGCCCGGCCGCGCCTTGTTCAGCCCCTCGACGATGACCGTCTCGCCGGCCTCGAGCCCCTGGGTGAGCACGGTGCGGCCCCCGGAGGTCGCGCCGGGGTCGACGCGGCGCATGCCGACCGTGCCCTCGGCATCGACCACGAGCACGAAGAAGCCCTGCAGGTCGCGCTGGACCGCCTGGGCCGGCACGGTGAGGAGCGGCTGCGGGGCGGCCGAGCGGAGGGTGACGCGCACGAGCGAGCCGTCGCGGAGCCGGCCGGCGGGATTGGCGAAGTCCGCGCACGAGGATGGTGTCGGTGCCGGGCGAGACCTCCACGTCGGAGAAGTCGATGTCGCCGGGTTCGGGAAAGGCGGAGCCGTCGGCGAGCGTCAGGGCCACCGCGCCCACGCGGCTCGCCTCGCCGGACGCGACGCGGGCATTGAATTCGAGCGCGAGGCGTTCGGGGACCGGGAACTCGACGGTCATCGGGTCGATGCGGGTCAGGGTGACGAGGGGGCCGCTCTCGGGGCCGACCAGCGCGCCCTCGTCGACCTGGGCGAGGCCGGCGGTGCCGGCGAAGGGGGCGGTGATCTCGGTATAGGAGAGGTCGAGCGCGGCGCGTTCGCGCTGGGCCCCGAGCTGGCGGACCGCGGCCTCGGCCTTGGCGAAGGTCGCCTCGGCGGTGTCGAGCACCGCCTGGGCGGTGGCCTCGCGCGCGACGAGCGTGGCCTGACGGTCCCGTTCGATCTCGGCGAGGCTGCGCTCGGCCTCGGCGGCGGCGCCTTCGGTGAAGGGGCGTTCCTCGACGAAGCCCGAGACGCGGGCGCGGATCTCGACCTTCTGATAGGCGACCGCCCGGCCGGTGAAGACGGCGGTGTCGCTGACCTCGGTGAGCTCGGCCGGCGCGACGGTGACGGCGGGGAGCGGCTGGGCGAGGGCCGGCGCGGCGGCGAGGAGACCGAGCAGGAAGGCGGGGATGCCGAGGCGTCGTGTCGTGCCGGTCATCGTGTCCCCCTGCTCCTGTCGCGGGCCGGACCGCGACTCGCGCAGCCGGCGAGGGACGATAACCGCCGCGATCGGGATGCCTCCACCGCCCGCGGCGTCGCGGGGCCCTCAGCCGCCCCAGAGCCGGGCGATCGCCTCGCCCAAGGTCAGGTCGTGGTCGAAGCGGCCGGACTGGAGGAAGCCCACGACCTGGGCGATGACGAGGGGGTTGTTCATCATGAAGGTGTGGCTGACCGGCAGCACGATGTGGTCGGTCATGCCGTCGAGCCGGGTGCTCGCGACCGAGACCTTGCCGTCGTCGGGCCCGCCGATGACCGTGCCGAAGATCGGGTT
>CAZHMM010000237.1:0-5155 GCA_964533585.1 uncultured Elioraea sp. | reverse complement strand
TAGCTAGGTCAGCCCCAAGTGATAAAGTGCCGGCTCAGCCCAGCCGGTCTCGCAGCTTCGCGAACGCGCGCGCCCGGTGGCTCACCGCATGCTTCGCCGCCGGCTCCATCTCGCCGAAGGTCTCGACCGCGCCCTCGGGCACGAACATCGGGTCGTAGCCGAACCCCCGCGACCCGCGCGGCGGCCACACCCAGGCGCCGTCCACCCGCCCCTCGAAGGTCTCGACCTGCCCATCCGGCCAAGCAAGCGCGAGACAGCAGGTGAACCAGGCGGCCTCGTCCTCCGGCTCGCCGATCCGCGCGCGGGTCAACGCCATCGCCACCCCGTAGTCGCGCGACCCGTCCGGCAGCAGGGCCCAGTCGGCCGTGCGCACCCCCGGCGCGCCGTTCAGCGCCGCAACCGAGAACCCTGAATCATCGGCGAGCGCCGGCAGACCGGAGGCGCGCGCGGCCGCCAGCGCCTTGATCGTCGCGTTCTCGGCGAAGCTCGCGCCCGTCTCCTCCGGCTCGGGCAGACCGAGCGCCGGCGCACTAGCCGCCTCGATCCCGAACGGCGCGAGCAGTTCGGCGATCTCGGCGAGCTTGCCGGCGTTGTGGCTCGCCACCACCAGCCGCGCCCCGCGCCCCAGCCGGCGCTCAGTCACCCAGCGCCTCCTGTTGCGCCTTGAACAGCGCAGCACACCCCACCTTGGCCAGCGCCATCAGCGCGTCCACCTCCTCCGGGCGCATCGGCCGCTTCTCGGCGGTCGCCTGCACCTCGACCAGACCCCCATCGGCGGTCAGCACGAAGTTGCCGTCGGCCTCGGCCTCGCTGTCCTCGGCATAGTCGAGATCGAGCACCGGCGTGCCCTTGAAGATGCCACAGGACACCGCCGCCACCTGGCTGCGCACCGGCGAGGCAGACAGCAGCCGGTTCTTCACCACCTTGCGGAAGGCGAGGCTGAGCGCGACCCAGGCGCCGGTGATCGCGGCCGTGCGCGTGCCGCCATCCGCCTGGATCACGTCGCAGTCGAGCGTCACGGTCATCTCGCCCATCGCCTTGAGGTCGATCACCGAGCGCATGGAGCGGCCGATCAGCCGCTGGATCTCCTGCGTCCGGCCTGACTGCTTGCCGCGCGCGGCCTCGCGCTCGGTGCGGGTGTGGGTCGAGCGCGGCAGCATGCCGTACTCGGCCGTCACCCAGCCCTGGCCGGAGTTGCGCAGGAAGGGCGGCACACGGCCCTCGACCGAGGCCGTGCACAGCACATGCGTGTGGCCGAACTTGACGAAGCAGGAGCCCTCGGCATGGCGGATCGGGTTGATCTGCAGGATCACGGGGCGAAGGGCATCGGGCGCGCGGCCGGACGGGCGCATGGGCTCTCCTCGGGACTGGCGAAGCGGCGGACCATAGCCCCGCCGCCGCGCCGGCGCGAGGGCGGGCGCGTTGACCCTGGGCGGATGCGTTCATACGTTCCCTGCGGCAAAGGTCGTGACCCATGACGAAGGCTGCTGACGCCTCACCGCGCCCCGAAGAGCCGGGCCTGCCCGACCGATCCGCGCTGATCCTGCGCGAGATCGTCGAGGCCTATGTCGCGACCGGCGAACCGGTGGGCAGCCGCACGCTCTCGCGCCGGCTCCCCGTGGCGCTCTCGCCGGCGACGATCCGCAACGTGATGGCCGACCTCGAGGAGTCCGGGCTGATCTTCGCCCCGCACACCTCCGCCGGCCGCCTGCCGACCGATCGCGGGCTCCGCCTGTTCGTCGACGGACTCCTGGAGCGCGGCGCGCTCAGCCCGGAGGAGGAGGAGGCGATCGCGGCGCGCTGCACCGCCGAGGGGCGCTCGATCGAGGACATGCTGGCCGAAGCCTCCGGCCTGCTCGCCGGCCTCTCCCAGGCCGCCGGGCTGGTGCTGGCGCCGAAGAGCGAGAGCCCGCTCCGGCATGTCGAATTCGTCGCGCTGGGTCCGGGCCGCGTCCTCGCGGTGCTGGTGAGCGAGGACGGCACGGTCGAGAACCGCGTGATCGAGGCGCCGCAGGGCCTGCCGCCCTCGACGCTGGTCCAGGCCTCGAACTACGTGAATGCGCGGCTCGGTGGGCGGACGCTCGACGAGGTGCGGCGGGTGATCGAGGAGGAGATCGCCGCGCATCGGACCGAGCTCGACGCGCTGTCGTCCAAGGTGGTGGAGGCCGGGCTCGCCACACGCTCGGGGGGGGTGTCGGGCGGGGCGCTGATCATCCGCGGCCAGGCGCGGCTGCTCGCCGATGTCACCGCGCTTGCCCAGCTCGACGCCATTCGCACCCTGTTCGAGCGGCTGGAGGCGAAGGAGACGCTGCTCCAGCTGCTGGAGCTCGCGCAGCAGTCGGACGGGGTGCAGATCTTCATCGGTGCCGAGAACCGGCTGTTCGAGACCGCCGGCGTGACGATGATCGTCTCGCCCTATCGCAACACGCGCGAGAAGGTGGTCGGCGCAATCGGCGTGATCGGACCGACGCGCATCAACTACGGCCGCATCATCCCGGCGGTGGACTACACGGCGAAGGTCATCGGCCGGCTGCTCGGCTGATCACGCATCCGCGTGACGTGAGCCGCGTCACGCCACCCGGCAGACAACAAACGGAAACATGGCGGTGCAACCGTTCCACCCGGTCGCGGCAAACCGCGACCCGGCGCCGCGACCCCCGGGCGGCCCGCCGAGGAGGAGAGACCCGCCGCCATGCTGCTCGATGCGTCGATCCCCGCCCGCCACCCGGCCGCCGTCGCCGGCTTCATCGCCGAGCTCTGGGGCACCGCGGCGATGCCCTCGCCGCCCGTGCCGGGCCGCTTCGTCGCCCTCGCCGGCGACGGCACCGGCGCAGGGATCGAGGTCCATCCGATCGGCATCGGCCCGGTGCGCGGCTGGGCCGGCACCACGGTCGGGCCGGTCCCCGCTGCCACTGCCACCGTGACGCGCCTGGTGATCGGCTCCGCGCTCGACGAGTCGGAGGTGCACCTCGCCGCCGGGATGCGCGGCTGGCAGAGCCGGCCGGCGATCCGCCGCGCCGAGGGCCGCGCCTGGCGCGCGATCGAGGTCTGGGTCGAGGAGCGGCTGCTGGTCGAGGTGCTGACGCCGGAGATGCAGGCGGAGTTCCGCGACGCGCGCGCGGGATTGGCGGCGGCAAGCGCCGCAGCGGAGGCGCGCCAGGTGCTCCTGGTCGCCGCCTGATGGGGAGTCCGCGCGTCTATGATGTCGGCAGCCACCGGGTGACCATCCTGCTGGACGCCGCCGCCACCGGGGGCGCGATCGGTCTGGTCGAGATCGCCGTGCCGCCGGGCAGCGGGCCGTTGCCGCATATCCACGGGCGCGAGGACGAGACCTACCACGTGCTGGAGGGCGAGGTGGTGTTCACCGTGGACGGCGAGCGCCATGTCGTGCGCGCCGGCGGCACCGCCTTCGGCCCGAGGGGCATTCCGCACGAGTTCCACAACGAGGGGGCCGAGACCGCGCGCCTCCTGGTGGCGGTCACCCCCGGCGGGTTCGAGGAGTATTTCGCCGAGTGCGGCACGCCCGCGGCGCCGGACCGTCCGCCTGCCCGCCCCTCCCCCGACCTGCTGATGCGGCTGATCGGGAACGCCTCGCGCTACGGCATCACCTTCGTGCCGCCCGCGCGCTGACCGCCGCGCCGCCGCGTCATGGCAGGGCCGCGCGGGGCTTCCCTTCGCCGCGCGCGGGACCTAAGTCTGCCGCGACATGCAGAACCCAGACGATCCCCCCCGGCCCGGCGACGTTCCGGGCGCCGACGAACCGGTCGGTACCCCCGAGTCCCTGATGGAGGAGGCGGCGAGCCGCATCCGCGTGCTCGAAGCCGAGGCCAACGAGTTCAGGGACAAGTGGATGCGCGCCGAGGCGGAGACGCAGAACGTGCGCGCCCGCGCCCGCCGCGATGTCGAGGATGCGCGCAACTTCGCCGTCCAGCGCTTCGCGCGCGACGTGGTCGAGGTGGTCGAGACGCTGGAGCGCGCGATCGCCAGCCTGCCGGCAGCCAGCGCCGAGGAGCCGCCCGTGCTGGCGAAGATGCGCGAGGGCATCGAGGCGACCCAGCGGATGTTTCTCGCCACCCTGGAGCGCAATGGCGTGTCGCGTGTCGAGGCCCAGGGCGCGAAGTTCGATCCGGAGCTGCACCAGGCGATGGCCGAGGCGCCCTCGCCGACGGTGCCGGCCGGCCACGTCGCCCAGGCCTGGACGCCGGGCTGGACGCTGAACGGGCGGCTGCTGAAGCCGGCGATGGTGGTGGTCTCGACCGGCGGCGCACAGCCGGCCGGCGGCGAGCCGCCCTCCGGCGGCACCGTCGATACGACCGTCTGACACTCCGCCCCGCGTTCCGCGGGCCTTGTCTCGCCGCTGCCTGCTCAATACATGCACAGTGGAGTCGGTCCGGCCGCCCGGGCCCGCCGGTGCGGGCGGCAGTGACCCCAGCCTGAGCCGTGATCCATAGGGGGATGCGACGGGTGCCGGACCGGGCCCAAGCGTCCCGCCAGAGAAGGAAGACCCCATGAGCAAAGTGATCGGTATCGACCTCGGCACCACCAACTCCTGCGTGGCGGTGATGGAGGGCAAGGACGCCCGCGTGATCGAGAACGCCGAGGGTGCGCGTACCACGCCGTCGATGGTGGCATTCGCCGACAACGGCGAGCGGCTGGTCGGCCAGTCGGCCAAGCGCCAGGCGGTGACCAACCCCACCAACACGCTCTACGCGATCAAGCGCCTGATCGGCCGGCGCTTCGACGATCCGGTGGTGGCGAAGGATGTCGGCCTCGTCCCCTACAAGATCATCCGCGCCGACAACGGCGACGCCTGGGTCGAGGTGCGCGGCGAGCGCTACTCGCCCTCGCAGATCTCGGCCTTCATCCTCGGCAAGATGAAGGAGACCGCCGAGGCCTATCTCGGCGAGAAGGTGACCCAGGCGGTCATCACCGTGCCGGCCTACTTCAACGACAGCCAGCGTCAGGCGACCAAGGACGCCGGCCGCATCGCCGGGCTCGAGGTGCTGCGCATCATCAACGAGCCGACCGCGGCCGCCCTCGCCTACGGCATGGACAAGAAGAAGGCCGGCACGATCGCGGTCTATGACCTCGGCGGCGGCACCTTCGACATCTCGATCCTCGAGATCGGCGACGGCGTGTTCGAGGTGAAGTCGAC
>CAZHMM010000236.1:0-5170 GCA_964533585.1 uncultured Elioraea sp. | reverse complement strand
GGCAGGCCGAGCGCGCGCAGGAACGCGCCCTGCGGCACCGGGCCGTGCACGGCCGAGCCGGCCGCGCGCGCGGCCGCGGCGACGGCGGCGAAGTCCACCTGCGCGGTGAGGTCGGCCTCACCCGGCATGGCCAGCGGATCGGCGGTGGCATGGCCGCGCACGGCCTGGAGCGTGTCGGCCGCGCCGCCCGCGTGGCCGTAGTCGATCAGCAGCGCCGCCCCGCCCGCGCGCACGAGCCGCGCCGCCAGCGCCGCCACCCAGGCGCACGCGGCGTCGCCGCGCTCGCCCAGCGCCGTCGCGTCCGTCGCGGCGATCGTCGTCCAGACCAGCCGGTCGCCGTCGAGACCGACCGCGCGCTCGCGCCCCTCCCCGACGACCTGACGCACCGGCAGCGCGTCGAGGAACTCGTTGGCGAGCAGCAGCAGCGGCCCCTCGGGCAGCGTCTCGATGCCGTCATGCCACGCGACGACGCGCCCGCCGAGCCGCCTGCCCTGCGCGGCGCGCAGCACGGGGCCGGTCTCGATCAGATGCACCCGCGCGGCCGAGGCGAAATCCGGCGCGACCCGCTCGGCGAGGCGCAGCGCATCCGCCATCAGCGTGCCGCGCCCGGGCCCGGCCTCGACGAGCAGCACCGGATCGGGCCGGCCCATGCCCTCCCACACGGAGGCGCACCAGGCACCCAGCAACTCGCCGAACGCCTGGGTCATTTCTGGCGCGGTGACGAAGTCCCCTGCCCGCCCGAACGGATCGCGCGTCGCGTAGTAGTGCGCGTTGCAGAGCGCCATGTAGCGGTCGAGCCGGATCGGCCCGGTGGCCGCGATCTCGGCGCGGATCATCGCGCCGAGCGCGCCCGGCTCGTCGCGATCGCCCACAGCCCCACCGCCAGCATCGGCAGGCTCAGCACCTGCCCCATGGTCAGCCCGCCCGGCAGGAAGCCGAGGAACGCATCGGGCTGGCGGAACAGCTCGCCGATCATGCGCGCGACCGCGTAGCCCGCCAGGAACAGCCCGCCGAGGAAGCCGCGCCGCGCGCGATACCGCTCCTGCCGGCCGAACCAGGCCATCACCGCGAGCAGCGCGAGCCCCTCCAGCCCCGCCTGGTAGAGCTGGCTCGGGTGGCGCGGCAGCTGATCGGGGTCGGTCGGGAACACCATCGCCCAGGCGCCGTCCCACGGCCGCCCCCAGAGCTCGGCGTTGATGAAGTTGGCGAGCCGGCCGAGGAGCAGCCCGATCGGTGTGGGCACCGCGACGCGATCGACGAAGGCGAAGAAGTCGATCCCTCCCCGGCGGCAGAACAAGAGCGTGGCGGCGATCACCCCGAGCATGCCGCCGTGGAAGCTCATGCCCCCCTTCCACACCATCAGCGCTTCCAGCGGATGCGCGAGGTAGTAGCCGGGCAGGTAGAACAGCACATAGCCGAGCCGGCCACCGAGGATCACGCCGATCACCGCCCAGGTGAGGAAGTCGTCCACCTGCTCGGGCGTCGCGCAGGCGGGCGTGGCGGCGACCAGCCGGCGCACCACCCGCCACGCGATCACCAGCCCGACGATGTAGGCGAGCGCGTACCAGCGGATCGCGAACGGGCCGATCTCGACCAGCACCGGATCGATCAGCGGGAACGGCACGATGCCGAGCATCAGCGATACGGGTCCTCGGCCAGCAGGTGGTCGCGCACATAGGTGGCGACCCCGTCCTCGAGGGAGGTGAACGCGCGGTCGTAGCCGGCCGCGCGCAGCCGCGCGACGCGCGCCTGGGTGAAGTACTGGTACTGGCCGCGCAGGTGCTCGGGCGTGTCGATGAAACTGATCTCGGGCGCGCGGTTCATCGCGGCGAACACCGCGCGGGCGAGATCGACATAGGTGCGCGCGGTGCCGGTGCCGACATTGAACAGCCCCGAGACCTCCGGGGTGTCGAGCAGCCACAGCACGACATCGACGCAGTCGCCGACCCAGATGAAGTCGCGCGCCTGATGCCCGTCGGGGATGTCGGGGCGATGGCTGCGGAACAGCGTGGCGGGATTGCCGGCGGCGATCTCGTCCGCCTTGCGCTTGACCACCGAGACCATATGGCCCTTGTGGTACTCATTGGGCCCATAGACGTTGAAGAACTTGAGCCCTGCCCAGTGCGGCGGGCGCGGCCGGCCGCGCGCGATCAGATCGGCCACGCGCCGGTCGAACGCGTGCTTGGACCAGCCGTAGAGGTTCAGCGGCCGCAGCCTCGCCAGGGCCGCGGGGGTCGCGTCGTCGTCGAACCCGGCCGCGCCGTCGCCATAGGTCGCGGCGGAGGACGCATAGATCAGCGGCACCGCATGCGCCGCGCACCAGTCCCAGAGTGCCAGCGAGAGCGTGATATTGGTCGCCGCCGTCAGGTCGCCGTCGCGCTCGGTGGTCGAGCTGATCGCGCCCATGTGCACGATCGCGCGCAGCGGCGGGGCACGGTCGAGCCAGGCGGCGAGCGCCTCCGGGGCGACGAGCTCGGCGACCAGGTGCTTCGCCAGGTTGCGCCACTTGCCGTCGCTGCGCAGCCGGTCGCAGACCACCACCTCCTCGCCGCGTGCGGCAAGAGAGGCGACGATGTTGGAGCCGATGAAGCCGGCGCCGCCGGTGACGAGAATCATGCGCTTGCCGGTTGTGGCGGGACAGCGCGGCTTATAGGGTCCGCCCCGGCGGGCGGCAACGCTGCGGTACGGAGGGAGCATGCGCGGCAAACTGGCGGATGACATGGCGGGCGTGGCCGGCGGGGCGATCTCGGCGCTGGTCGGGCTCCGGCGCGAGGCCGAGGCGATGGCGCGCTCCGCTGTCGAGGAGATGGTGCGGCGGCTCGATCTGGTGACGCGCGAGGAGTTCGACGCGGCGCGCGAGCTCGCGGTGCGGGCGCGCGAGGAGAATGGCAGGCTCGCCGCCCGGCTCGCCGAGCTGGAGGCCCGGGTGGCGACGCTGGAGGCCACCCCCGAGGAGCCGCCGGCGTTCGACGGCACCGCCCCCTGAGGCGTGCGTGACAGCAGCGTGAAAACGGCGCCCCCGGGCGGGTTCGCCTTGCGGCGGCGCGATTCGGCTCTGTAGCCTATTCATGGTGTTCCGGCTCCTCCTTCACACCAAAATGTGGACAGGGCCGTGGCACCCCTCTCCAGGCAGGCGCCGCCTTGGCGTCTGCCGCCGGTACAGGGAGCACGCGGCCATGGCCGACCGCCTCGCCCTCCGAGACGACAGCACCGCCAATCCGTTGGACCTGCTGGAGCAGATCGTCGCCGCCAATGACTGGCCGTTCGATCGGCGCGGCGACGATGCGATGGCGGTCGAGGTGCCCGGGAAGTGGTGCGACTACACGCTGCATTTCTCGTGGTGCGGCGAGATCAGCGCGATGCATTTCTTCTGCGCGTTCGATCTGAAGGTGCCGGCGGCGCGCAAGGTCCAGGTGCACGAGCTGCTGGCCTTGGCGAACGAGAAGCTGTGGCTCGGGCATTTCGGCGTCTGGACCGAGGAGAACACGCCGGTGTTCCGCCACTCGGTGCTGCTGCGCGGCGCGGGCGGGCTGTCGGTGGAGGCGCTCGAGGACATGGTGGACATCGCGGTGACCGAGTGCGAGCGCTTCTTCCCCGCGTTCCAGTTCGTGCTGTGGGGCGGGAAGAGCCCCTCGGACGCGCTCGCCGCCGCCATGCTGGAGTGCGCAGGCGAAGCGTAGCCCCGGCGGGCCATTGGCCCCCCGATGCGGGCGAAGCCCGCATTGGAAGGATCATGTGGCGCGCAGCCCGCAAGCGGCTGCGCGCGCCCCCGCTGGAGGGCGACCCTCCCGCTGGTCGGGGCGCGATGACGTCGACCACCGCAGGCAGTCGGCCCGCCCGCGGGATGCGGATCAGACCTTGTGATCGCCCCCGCCCCGCCGGTGCGACGGCTCGCGCCGCACCAGGTCCATCAGGCAGTCGACAAACACCGCGATGGCGTCTGACGGCAGCTCGTCGCGCCGGCGCACCAGGCCGATGACGCGCGCCACCGCCGGGCCGGTCAGCCGGATCGCCCTGAATGCGGGGTCCTTGGTGCTCGCGAGCGCGCTCAGCGGCAGGGTGAGCAGCCCGAGCCCCTGCTCGATCAGGCCGAGCGCGGTCGGCAGCTGCTGCACCTCGTAGTGCCAGACCACGCGCGCGCCCCGCGCTTGCAGCGCGCGGTCCAGCACCGTGCGGTTGACGGTTCCGGCGCCGAACCCGACCAGCCGCTCACCGGCGAGCTCGTCCCAGCCCACGCGCTGGCGCTGCGCGAAGCGTGACGAGGCGGTGCAGACCAGCACGAACGGGTCGCGCAGCAGCGGCGTGAACACCACACCGGGCGGCACCGGCCCCTTCACCGCGAGGCCCAGATCGACCGCGCGGCGCGCGACCGCGTCGATCACCTCGGGCGAGGAGAGTTCGCGGATGTGGATCCGCGTGGCGGGAAACCGCTCCTGGAACGCAAGGATCGTCCGCGGCAGCAGGAAGTACGAGACCGTGCCGAAGGCGGCGATCGTGATCTCGCGGCGCGTCGCCTCCTCCTGCTGACGGATCACCGCGATCGCGCCGGTCAGGTCGTCGAGCGCACGCCGCCCGGAGTCCAGCAGCGCGGTGCCCGCGCGGGTCAGCCGGAAGTCGCGCGTGGTGCGGTCGAACAGCCGTACGCCGAGCTGCTCCTCCAGCCGGGCGATCCGCCGCGACAGCGCCGGCACGGTCCGGCCGAGCCGTCCCGTCGCCGCGGTCAGCCCGCCGGCCTCCGCCACCGCGATAAAGGTGCGCAGCCCTTCGAGGTCGATGCTCATGTTGCATAGCATGCAACAAAAACTGCAAACATTGCATTCGACACGGCTTGAGGCCAGTCGCATCCTCCGCGGGATTGGCGCAGCGTCCGGATGGACGGCCCGGCGCGGCGCTCGATTTCTCTCCCGCCCGTCCGGAGCCGATCGCCGATGAGCGCTGCCGCGACCTCCTCGCTCCGCATCGGTGTCGATGTCGGCGGCACCTTCACCGACCTCGCGGTCGTCGATGACGCGACCGGCCACATCGCCTTCCACAAGGTGCCCTCGACGCCCGACGACCCCTCGCGCGCGATCGCGACCGGCATCGCCGAGCTGCTCGCGCTGATCGGCCGGGTCGCCGCCGAGGTCGGGTTCCTCGGACACGGCACCACCGTCTCCACCAACATGGTGAT
>CAZHMM010000235.1:0-5178 GCA_964533585.1 uncultured Elioraea sp. | reverse complement strand
GCCGCCACACTCCAAACGTCCAAAGCAGACCCGATAGCTAGGTCAGCCCCAAGCGTTAAAGTCGTAAAGTGATAAAGGAGCCACACCCCCACCCGTGCTACCCTCCACCCCCATGGACGAGGCACGCTTCGCAGCCCTGATCCGCCAACACCTCCCCTTCTACCTCGCCCTCGCCGAAGGACGACGCTCCCCCACAACCCCCGCCCAACACCACTTCGCCGCCGCCGCCCGCGGCGAAACCACCCCCCAGACCGAACACGAACACGCCTTCGCCCTCTGGCGCGAACGCACCTCCCACGTCGCCCACACCCTCGACGCCCAGGCCGCCCGCACCACCCTCATCCCCGACGCCCGCACCCGCGCCCAAGCAAGGCTCAGCCTGAAACCAACCCCGCCCCCCCGGAAACCCTGAGCCCCACCCGCGCCGCCTTCGCCATCACCCCCGGCAACCCGGCCGACAACACCTCGCCACGCCCCACCACCTCGCCCCCCGCCGGCAACACAGACACCCGCCCGGCCACCACACGCAACGCCAACGCGAAATGCGTGAACACATGCCGCACCTCCCCGGCCGGCTCCCACACCGCCGGCGCCGGCGCATGACCCTCCGCCTCCGCCACGCCCCACTCCTCCCCGCGCCACGGCGTGCCAGGCAACTCCAACATCCCCCCCAACAACCCCCGCGACGGCCGACGCCGCAACAACACCCGGCCCGCCTCGTCCTCCAGCCAGAACGCCACCCCGAACCGCTGCGGCCGCTCGGGCTTCGCCGCCTTGCGCGGCAACGACTCCACCAGACCCGCTGCCAACCCCGCACACGCCCCCCGCCACGGACAGAGCGCACACGCGGGCCGACGCGGCGTGCACACCGTCGCCCCGAGATCGAACAAGGCCTGCGCGAAATCCCCCGGACGCGACCGCGCCGGCCCCTGCGCCCCCACCTCGCGCGCGAGCGACGCCAGCCGTCCCTTCGCCCCCGGCAACGGCGCCTCCACCGCAAAGACGCGCGCCATCACCCGCTCGACATTGCCATCCACCGGCACGGCCGGACGCCCGAACGCGATCGCCGCCACCGCCGCCGCGGTGTAGGCCCCCACCCCCGGCAGCAGGGCCAGCCCCGCTTCGTCGCGCGGAAACCCGCCGCGCTCCGCCACCACCCTCGCCGCCGCGTGCAGGTTGCGCGCCCGCGCGTAGTAGCCGAGGCCCGCCCACTCCTGCGCGACCTCCTCCCAGGGCGCCGCCGCCAACGCCTCGACTGTCGGGAACCGCGCCAGGAAGCGCGCGAAGCGCGGCCCCACCGCCGCCACCGTGGTCTGCTGGAGCATCACCTCCGACAGCCACACGGCATACGGCTCGGGCGACCCGCCGGGCCGCGCGCGCCACGGCAGATCCCGCCGGTGCCGGTCGTACCAGGCGAGCAGGGACGCGGCGTCGGGCGTGCTAGACTGCATCGCGACGGAGGCTGGCGGTGACGACGCAGGACGGCAAGCAGGAGGATGTACGGCTGGCGGTCGGCCCGGTGCCGGTCGCCCGCCTACTCGCCCGCGCCACCCGCCCGCTGGCCGGCCGCGTCCAGGCCGCGACCGCCCGCCTCGCGCTCGACTGGCCACAGGTCGTGGGCCCGGCGCTCGCCGCCGTCACCGCGCCCGAGCGGCTCTCGGGGGGCAAGGACGGCCGCGTGCTGACGATCCGCGCCGTCGGCCCCGTGGCGCTGGAGCTCCAGCACCTCGCCCCCCAACTGATCGAGCGCATCAACGCCCATCTCGGTGCCGGCGCGGTGGCGCGGCTGAAGTTCATCCAGTCCGCCCCCGGCTTCGCCGAGTCCCAGGCGCCCGCCCCGGTCCCGCCGCGCCGCGCGCCGGACCCGCAGGCGCTCGCGCGGATGGAGGCCGCCTTGGCCGACCTGCCCGAGGGGCCCCTGCGCGAGGCCATGGCCCGCCTCAGCCGTGCGATCGCCTCGCGCTGAGCTCTCGCGCCGACGTGACGCGCGCCCTCGGCCCGTTCTGCCCCAGTCTGAACCCTCGACGCCGTCCCCTCGCGGACGGTATAACCACCATATCTTGCGGAGAACGCCGTGCTCGACCGTCGCAACCTACTAGGATTTGTGGGGGCCACCGCAGCGCTGACGACGCTGCCCGCCCGCGCCCAGTCCCTGCCGCCGGTCGAGGCCATGCTGGCCGAGCGATCGCTCGGCCGGGCGGACGCCCCTGTCACCGTGATCGAGTATTTCTCGCTCACCTGCGTCCACTGCGCGACCTTCCACCGCGAAACCCTGCCGCAGGTGAAGTCCGAGCTGATCGACCCCGGCAAGATCCGGCTGGTTCAGAACGACTTTCCGCTCGACCAGCCCGGCCTGCTCGGCGCGATGATCGCGCGCGCCCTGCCGGCGGACCGTCACGCCGCCTTCCTCGACATGCTGTTCCGCACCCAGGCCCAGTGGGCGCGCCAGGGCTTCGTCGACGAGATCGCCAAGCTCGCCTCCCTCGCCGGCATGAGCCGCGAGACCTTCGACGCCGCCATGCGCAACGAGGCGCTCCAGCGCGGGGTTCTGGAGATCCGGCTGCGCGGCGAGCAGCAGCACCAGGTCAACGCCACGCCCACCTTCATCTTCAACAACCGCGTGCCCGGCGTCTCCGGCGCGATTCCGTTCGATCGGTTCGCGCGCGAGGCCGGCGTGTCGGCCTGATCCGGCAGAGGAGCGCCGCCCCCCTTGGCCCTTCGCTTCGCGCGTCTGCGTCTCTCGGGCTTCAAGAGCTTCGTCGATCCGACCACGGTCGAGATCCTGCCGGGGCTGACCGGCATCGTCGGGCCGAACGGCTGCGGCAAGTCCAACATCGTCGAGGCGGTGCGCTGGGCGATGGGCGAGACCTCCGCCAAGTCGCTGCGCGGCGGCGAGATGGAGGACGTGATCTTCGCCGGCACGGCCGCCCGCCCGCAGCGCAGCTACGCCGAGGTGCTGCTCTCGCTCGAAGCCCCGCCCGGCGAGGCGCCGGCCGCGGTCGCCGCCGAGGCACCGGACGACGATGTGCTGGAACTCGAGGTCAGCCGGAAGATCGAGCGCGGCCAGGGTTCGACCTACCGGGTGAACGGCAAGGAGTGGCGCGCGCGCGACGTCCAGCTGCTGTTCGCCGATTCCGCGACCGGGGCGCGCTCCACCGCCATGGTCAGCCAGGGCAAGGTGGCGGCGATCGTCAATGCGCGGCCCGAGGACCGCCGCGCGCTGCTCGAGGAGGCGGCCGGCATCACCGGGCTGCACGCCCGCCGCCACGAGGCCGAACTCAAGCTCCGCGCGGCGGAAGCGAATCTCGCGCGCGCCGATGACGTGCTCGGCACGCTCGACGTGCAGCTCCAGACCCTGAAGAAGCAGGCCCGGCAAGCCACCCGCTACCGCAACATCGCCACCCAGCTGCGCGAGGCCGAGGAGACGCTCTACGCCGCCCGCCTCGCCCGCGCCGCTGCGGCTGAGGCCGAGGCCGAGGCGGCGCTGCGCGAGGCCGAGCGGGCGGTCGCCGAACTCACCGAGGCGTCGGCCGCCGCCGCCGCGCGCGCCGCCGAGACCGAGGCGGCGCTGCCTCCCCTGCGCGAGGGCGATGCCGAGGCGCGCACCGCCGTCGAGCGCGCCCGTGCCGAGGCCGCGCGCATCGAGGCCGAGGAGAAGGCCGCCACCGGCGCGCTCGCCGCGGCCGAGCAGCGGCTCGCCCAGATCGCGACCGACCTCGCCCATGCCGGCAAGCTTGCCGCCGACGCGCAAGGTGCCGAGACACGGCTCGGCGAGGAGGATGCCCGCCTCGCCCCCGAGGAGGCCGAGGCCCCGGCGCGCATCGCTGCCGCCACGCAGGCGGCCGAGGAGGCGCGCGCCCGAGTCGCCGCGCTTGAGGGCGCGGCGCAGGCCGCGACCGAGCATGCCGCCGCGATCGCCGCCAAGGCCCAGGCGCTCGCCGGGCAGATCCGCGCCGCCGAGCAGGCGCTGTTTCGGCTGGCCGATCAGCGCGCGCGGCTCGGCCGCGAGCGGGCGAATCTCGAAATTCAGATGGTCGAGGCGGCGGCGCTGGATCAGGCCGGCAGTGCCCTCGCCGAGGCCGAGCGGATGCTCGCCGCCGCCCGCGCCGAGGTCGAGGCCGCCGAGGCCGGCCGCACGGCCGCCGCCGCTGCCGCTGGCGAGGCCGCGCGCGCTGCCCAGGGGGCGGATGCCGACCGCACCCGCCTCGCCGCCGAGGTCGCCGCCCTGCGCGAGGTGCTGGCGGTGCGCGAGGACGATCTCTGGCCGCCGCTGGTCGATGCGGTGACGGTGCCGGAGGGGCTGGAGACCGCGCTGGGCGCCGCCTTGGGCGAGGCGCTGGAGGCGCCGGCCGATGCCGCCGCGCCGCGGCACTGGCGCGCATTGCCGCCGATCGTCCCGGCCCAGCCGTTGCCCGTGGGCTGCACCCCGCTCGCCGCGCTGGTCGAGGCGCCGGCGGCACTCGCCCGCGCGCTCTCGCAGGTCGGGCTGGTCGAGGACACCGCCACCGGCGAGCGGCTCGCGCCGGCGCTGCGGCCGGGCCAGATCCTGGTCAGCCGCGACGGCGCCACCTGGCGCTGGGACGGCTACGCCGTGCGCGCCGGCACGCCGACTGCCGCCGCTGCTCGGCTCGCGCAGCGCAACCGGCTCGCTGGCCTGCGCGGCCGTCTTGCCGAGGCCGAGTTCGCCGCCTCCGCCGCGCGCCAGGCGCATGAGCAGGCGGCCGCCGAGGAGGCACGCGCCCTCGCCCGCGAGCAATCCGCCCGCAATGCCCGCCGCGACGCCGAGCGCCGGGTCGAGACCGCGCGCAACGAGCTCGCCAGCCTGACCAACCGCGCCACCGCCGCCTCCTCCCGCCTTGCCGCGCTCACCCCGCAGGAGGAGCGGGTCGCCGCCGAGACGGCGGAGGCCGAGGCGACACTCGCCGCCCATCGCGAGGCGCAATCGACCCTGCCGCCGCTCGCCGAGGCCGAGGCCGCGCGGGCGGAGGCGCGCGCGGCGCTGTCCGAGGCACGCCACGCCGAGTCCGAGGCGCGCGCCGCGCTGGAGGTCGCCCGCCGCGAGGCCGCGTCGCTCGCCGCGCGCCGGCGCGCGATCGCCGAGGAGCGTGCTGCGTGGGCCGAGCGTGCAGCCCAGGCCGGTGCGCGCGAGGCCGAGTTGGTCGCGCGCCGCGCGGAGGC
>CAZHMM010000234.1:0-5213 GCA_964533585.1 uncultured Elioraea sp. | reverse complement strand
GACCCTGCTGCGCGCCGCGGACGGCAGGGTGACGGTCGATCTCGGCGCCGAGCCGGATGCGGCCGGGACCGCCACGGACGACACGGCGCTTGCGGCAACCTTGCTCGCGGAACTCGGCACCGCGCCGGAAGGCAAGCGCTGGACCGGCGCGCTGCAGCGTGTGCGCATCCGCGGGGCCGAACTCGCGATCATCGATCAGCAGCTCGGCGCAACCTGGCGCATCCCCGGCGCTCTGCTCGACCTGCGCCGCGAGCCGGACGGCGGCGTTGCGGTGGCGCTGTTCGGATCGGCCGTCGCGGGCGAGGCGCGGCTCAGACTCTCGGCGCGCGGCACGCTGGCCGCTGACGCCTCGGGCGCGATCGAGCTGGCGGTGGCGCCGGTGGCCCCGTCGGACCTCGCCGCCGCTTTGCCGGCGCTCGCGCCGCTCGCGGCCCTCGACGCGCCGCTCTCGGGCAGCGTCCAGGTCGCCCTCGGCCCCATGCTGGCGCTCGACAGCGCCCGGATCAGCGCCCGGCTCGGCGAGGGACTCGCGCGTCTGCCCGGCGGTGGCACGCTGCCGCTGACCTCTGGCCGCGCCGAGCTCGCACTCGACGCCGGACGCGTCACGCTGACCGAGGCGCGTCTGGTGCTGCCCGCCGCGCATGGACCCTCGCCGACGATCGCGGCGAGCGGCGCCGCCCGGCGCGACGGCGCCGCCTGGAGCGTCGACGCTGAGGCAGAGCTCGACCGCGTCGCGATCGCCGACCTGCCCCGGCTCTGGCCCGAAGGCCTCGGCACCGGCGAGCGCGCCTGGATCACCGGCAACATCACCGACGGAACCGTGACCGGCGCGCGCTTCAGCCTCGCCGCGCGGATCGATGCCGAGGGCGCGATCGAGCCGGTCAGCCTCGTCGGCGAGGTCACGGTTGACGATGCGACCGTGCACTACCTGCGGCCGATGCCGCCGGCGACCGGGGTCGCCGCGCGCGCCACTATCGGGCTCGACCGGGTGACGGTGGTGACGCGCGGCGGTGCGGTCGGCGCGATCCGGCCGACCGACGCGACCATCGTGCTGTCCGGCCTCGACACGCGGCCGCAATGGGCCGACATCGCGGTGCGGATCGAAAGCCCGCTGCCGGCGGCGATGGAGCTGGTCGCGCACCCCAAGCTCGCGCTGTTCGCGCGCCGTGCGCCGCCGCCGCGCGGCATCACCGGCCGGGGCGAGTTCGATCTGGCGCTGCGGTTCCCGCTGCTCGACGCGCTGACGGTCGACGGCATCGAGGCGCGCGTGACCGCTGAGCTCGCCGAGGCGGGCGTGCCGGATGTCGTGCTGGGACAGTCGCTGACCGACGGCCGCTTCAGGCTCGAGGCCAGCGAGACCGGGCTCAAGCTGGACGGCGCCGGCAGGCTCGGCGGGCTCGAGGCGGCGATCGGCTACGAGACCGATTTCCGCGCTGGACCGGCAAGCCAGATCGTCGAGCGGGCGACGCTGCGGCTCGCCCCGCAGGAGGGGGTGGCCGCTGCGTTCGGGGTCGATCTGGCACCGCGCCTGACCGGACCGGTCGGCGGCGAGGCGCGGCTCGCGGTGCGGCGCGATGGACAGTCCACGGTCACGCTGCGCGCCGATCTGACCCGCGCCGTGCTCGCCGTGCGCGAACTCGGCTGGAGCAAGCCCGCGGGGAGTGCCGCCAGCGCCGAGGCAACGCTGCGGCTCGCCGGCCCACGCCTGGTCGCGGCCGACCTGACGACGCTGGAAGGGCCGGGACTCGCCGGCCGGGCGCGCGCGAGCTTCGGCCGCGATGGGCGGACCGAACGGATCGAGGTGGCCGAGCTCCGCCTCGGCGACACGCGGCTCGCGGGGGAGATCCATCCGCCCGCGCGCGACGGCGCGGCCTGGCGCATCTCGGCGCGTGGGCCGCTGCTCGATCTCACGGGTCGGCCGCGCGGCACCGCCGAGCCGGCGGCCGACCCCACCCCACCCTTCGCCTTGGATGCCCGGCTCGACCGAGTGGTGCTGGGACCCGGCCGCGAGACGCGCGACGTCGCGCTCTCGCTGCGCCATGACGGGCAGCGCATCGAGGCGCTGGAGGCCGAGGGGGCGGTCGGCGACCGCGGCCGCTACAGCGCGACGATCCGACGCGACGGCGCGGTGCGGCGGCTCGATCTCCGCGCCGATGACGCGGGCGCGGTGCTCGCGGCGCTCGACGTGATCGACAGCATGGCCGGCGGGCGGCTTGCCGTCAGCGGCAGCTACGACGACAGCAAGCCCTCCGCACCGCTCGCCGGCGAGGCGACGATCGAGGAGTTCCGGCTGCGCGACGCCCCGGCGATCGGCCGGGTGCTCCAGGCGATGACGCTCTACGGCCTGCTCGAGATGGCGCGCGGTCCGGGCCTCTCCTTCTCGAACCTGGTGGTCCCCTTCAGCCTCGACAACGACGTGCTGGAGCTGCGCGACGCGCGTGCCTACGGGCCATCGCTCGGCGTCACCGCCAAGGGGACGGTGGACCTCGCGCGCGATACGCTGGCGGTCGAGGGCACGATCGTGCCGGCCTACTTCTTCAACAGCCTGCTCGGCCACATTCCGCTGATCGGGCGGCTGTTCTCGCCCGAGCGCGGCGGCGGCGTGTTCGCCGCGACCTACCGGATGCGCGGGCCGCTCGCCGATCCCGAGGTGTCGGTCAATCCGCTCGCCGTGCTGACGCCCGGCTTCCTGCGCGGCCTGTTCGGCTTCCTCGACCCCGGCGAGTCCCGCACGGCGCCGCCGGCGGACCCCGACCCGCACGAGCGCAGCCGGGGCGGCGGCTGACCGCGCGGCGTTCGGACGCGCCGCATCCCCGCCGCGGTCGCAACGGTCGTGTTGCCGCTGCATGCGGCCCAACAGATTGCTTTTCTGTTATGCTTCGCGCTGCGCCATCGCGTCGAACCCCCACAGGCGGGCCCCATCATGCGGGACAAGGACTGGAACGACTTCCAACAGGGCCTTTCGGGCATCCCGACCGGGTCGCCCATCAATCAGGAGGGCCTGTACGCCGGAGGCCATGCCGAACGGCCGGGCATGCCACCCGCCAAACCCGCACCGCTCTCGCCTCCCTCCGGTCAGGGCCTGCGGTTCGTCCGCGCGATCATGGATGGAATTCCATGGTGGCTGCACCCTGTCTGCGCCGCGCTCGGCCTCGGCGGCGGGTTCTATCTCGCGAGCCTGATCGATCCGGCCTACGGCCTCTGGCGCTTGGTGCCTGTCGGCGTGTGCGGCTATCTGGGCTGGATCGCGCCGACGGTGATCACCGGCACCGCCGTCGCCCTGGTCGCCTTCGGCCTGTTCATGGGCGCGGTGGTGCTGGGCATCTACCTCGTGCTGCGCGGGATCGAACTGCTGACGTGACGGCCCCTGCGCGACGCGCCTACGCCGCGCGCACCAGCACCTGCTGCTTGCGCCCGAGGCTGAGCCGCGCCGCGCCGTCCCGCAACGCCTCGGCGCCGATCACCGCGCCCTCGTCGGTCACCGGCGCATCGTTCAGCCGCACCGCGCCACCACGGATGTGCCGCCGCGCCTCGGCGTTGGACGCCAGACCGAAGGCGCGCGCGACCAGCGCGAAGGCCGGCATCCCGGCGGCGAGTTCCGGCACCGTCACGGTCGGCAGGCCGGCTTCCGCCGCCCCGGCCGCCGCCTGGGCGGCCGCGGCCGCCGCGTCACGCCCATGCAGCAGCGCCGTCGCCTCGGTCGCGAGCACGATCTTCGCCTCGTTCAGCTCCGCCCCGCGCAGACCCTCGAGCCGCGCGATCTCGGCCTCGGGCAGTTCGGTGAACAGGCGCAGGAAGCGGCCGACATCGGGGTCCTCGGCGTTGCGCCAGAACTGCCAGTAGCCGAACGGCGGCAGGCGGTCGTCGTTCAGCCACACCGCCCCGGCGGCGGTCTTGCCCATCTTCGCGCCCGAGGCGGTGGCGAGCAGCGGCACGGTCAGCCCGAACGCCTCCGCCCGGTCGGTGCGGCGGATCAGGTCCGCGCCCATGACGATGTTGCCCCATTGGTCCGATCCGCCCATCTGCACCGTCACGCCGTAGCGCCGGTTCAGCTCGCGGAAGTCGTAGGATTGCAGGATCATGTAGTTGAATTCGAGGAACGACAGCGGCTGGTCGCGCTCGAGCCGCAACCGCACGCTATCCATCGACAGCATCCGGTTGACCGAGAAATGCACGCCGATCTCGCGCAGCAATGGGATGTAGTGCAGCGTGTCGAGCCACTCGGCGTTGTCGGCCTCGATCGCGTCCGCGGCGCCGCCGCCGAAGCGCAGCAGGCGCTCGAACGGGCGGCGGATGCCGCGCTTGTTCGCCTCGATCTCCTCCTCGCTGAGCAGCTTGCGGCTCTCGTCGCGCCCGGAGGGATCGCCGATCTTGGTCGTCCCGCCGCCGAGCAGCACGACCGGGCGGTTGCCGGTGCGCTGCCAGAGGCGGAGCAGCATGATCGAGATCAGATGGCCGACATGCAGCGAGTCGGCGGTGCAGTCATAGCCGACATAGGCCGAGACCGGGCCGGCGCAGAGCGCCGCATCCAGCGCGTCGAGGTCGGTGCACTGATGGATGAAGCCGCGCGCGGCGGCCGCGCGCAGGAAGTCCGATCGGGGCTCGCTCATGGTCCGTTGCCCGTTGCCTGAGGGCGGGGTCGCTATCACAGTCGCCGCATGGGGGCAAAACCGGGGCTCCATCTCGGGCTGATGAGCGGCACCTCGCTCGACGGGGTGGATGCGGCACTGGTCGAGACGGACGGGGAGCGCGTCGCGCGGCCCGGTGCGGCGCTCACGCTGCCGTATGACGCGGCGCTGCGGAGCCGGCTGCGCGCGCTGCTCGACCGGGCGGAACGGCTCGCGCGCGACGACGCGGCGCTCGCCGAGGCCGAACGCGCGCTGACCGACCGGCACGCCGAGGCGGTCGCGGCGCTGCTCGCCGCGGCCGGCGTTGCGCCGCGCGAGGTCGTCGCCCTCGGCTTCCACGGCCAGACCATCCTGCACCGGCCGGAGCGGCGGCTCACCTGGCAGATCGGCGACGCGGCGCGGCTCGCGCGCGCGACGGGCATCCCGGTGGCGCATGATTTCCGCGCGGCCGACGTGGCCGCCGGCGGTCAGGGTGCGCCCTTGGCGCCGCTCTGGCATGCGGCGCTGGCGGGTGGGCTGGAACGGCCGCTCGCGCGGGCGGCCACCCAGTCGTCGAGCGGCCCGTTGCCCGGGCCGGTGTCGCAG
>CAZHMM010000233.1:0-5251 GCA_964533585.1 uncultured Elioraea sp. | reverse complement strand
TGGCTCGCAAGCCGAAGGGCCGCAAGATCGACGGCTGGCTGGTGATCGACAAGCCGGCCGGCATCACCTCGACGGATGTGGTGAACCGGCTGAAGCGTGCGTTCCAGGCGCAGAAGGTCGGGCATGGTGGCACGCTCGATCCGTTGGCGACGGGGGTGCTGCCGATCGCGTTCGGGGCGGCGACCAAGACGGTGCCGTATGTGATGGACGGCACGAAGGAGTACCGGTTCACGCTCCGGTTCGGCGAGGCGCGCGACACGGACGACGCGGACGGGGTGGTGACGGCGACCTCCGAGGTCCGGCCCTCGGACGAGGCGATCCGCGCGGCGCTGGCGGGGTTCGTCGGCGAGATCATGCAGGTGCCGCCGCGCTTCTCGGCGATCAAGGTGGCGGGCGAGCGGGCCTATGACCTCGCGCGCGCCGGCGAGGCGGTCGAGCTTGCGCCGCGGCCGGCGCGGGTCGATGCCTACACGCTGGAGGACCGGCCGGATGCCGACACGGCGGTGTTCCGGGTCGTGTCGGGCAAGGGCGTCTATATGCGCAGCTTGGCGCGCGACCTCGCCGTGGCACTCGGCACGGTCGGGCACATCGCCGCCCTGCGCCGGCTGCGGGTCGGCCCCTTCACCGAGGCGATGGCGGTTTCCCTGGACAGCGCGGCCGCCTTGGGGCAAGAGGACGCCGCCTCAAGCCCTCTCCTTCCGGTCGAGACCGCGCTGGCCGACATCCCGGCGCTGGCCCTGACGGGGGGCGAGGCTTCACGGCTGTCGAGCGGGCAGGCGCTGTCGCTTGTCGCGTTCCTCGGCCGGGTTCCGCACGACGCCGATCCCGATGGCGGGATCGTCCGCGTGATGGCGGGGGGCAAGGCGCTCGCGATCGGCCGCCTGGAGGGGGGGATGCTGCACCCGGTGCGCATGCTCACCGCCGCGGCCTGAGCGGATGCCCGAGACCCCGAGCGCCGAGAGGCCCGGGCAACGCAACGGCCAGGACGAAGGACCAACACGATGTCGATCACGGCCGAGCGCCGCACGGCGCTGATCCAGGAATATGCGACGCATGCGGGCGACACGGGTTCGCCCGAGGTGCAGGTCGCGATCCTCTCGGAGCGGATCAAGAACCTGACCGAGCATCTGAAGGAGCACGCGAAGGACTTCCATTCGCGCCGTGGCCTTCTGATGATGGTCGGCCAGCGCCGCCGCCTGCTGGACTACGTGAAGAACAAGGACGCGGCGCGTTACGACACGCTGATCAAGCGTCTGGGGCTCCGCCGATAGGCGAGCCCCGCCACCGGGCAGGACCCCCCGTGGCCGCGATGGCCATGCCTGCCCCCGATGCCGCGCGCCATGGGGGCGCGCGGACAATCGCGAGCGCGCGGCGGGACAGTCCCGCCGGGACGCGACCGGACCGTCACGGTGCAATGACGGCGTTTCCGGCCACATGGCGCCCGGGGCGCGCGGGCAACCGCGTCACGTCCCGCCTCCATGCCGCCCGAGACGCCGTTGCCCCGCGTGGGCGAGGCCGTCGTCCGAAGGGTGCTCCGCCGCAAGCTCGCGCGATGGAGACAGAAACAGAATGTTCCAGTTCTTTCGCAAGGAGCTGAGCTGGGGCGGGCGCACGCTCGTCCTCGAGACCGGCAAGATGGCGCGCCAGGCCGACGGCGCGGTGGTCGCGCGCTACGGCGACACCGTGGTCCTGGCGACCGTGGTCGGCGCCAAGACGACCAAGCCCGGCCAGGACTTCTTCCCGCTGAGCGTGCACTACCAGGAGAAGACCTTCGCTGCCGGCAAGATCCCCGGCGGGTTCTTCAAGCGCGAGGGCCGCCCGACCGAGAAGGAGGTGCTGACCAGCCGCCTGATCGACCGGCCGATCCGTCCGCTGTTCCCGGATGGGTTCCGCAACGAGGTGCAGGTGATCATCACCGTGCTGTCGCACGACCTGACCAACGATCCCGACATCGTCGCAATGATCGGCACCTCGGCGGCGCTGACGCTGTCGGGCATCCCGTTCCTCGGCCCGATCGGCGGCGCGCGCGTCGGCTACATCAATGGCGAGTACGTGCTGAACCCGACCGCGGAGCAGATGAAGGAGACCGCACTCGACCTCGTCGTCGCCGGCACGAGCGAGGGCGTGATGATGGTCGAGAGCGAGGCGAAGGAACTCTCCGAGGAGGTGATGCTCGGCGCGGTCAATTTCGGCCACCAGGCGATGCAGCCGGTGATCGAGGCGATCATCCAGCTCGCCGAGGCTGCGGCGAAGGACCCGTGGCCGGTGCCGGAGGAGGATGCCGCGGTCGCAGTGCTGAAGGCGCGCCTCGATGCGCTGGCGCGCGGCCCGCTCACCGAGGCCTACCGGGAGACGGTGAAGCAGTCCCGCGTCGAGAAGCTGGCGGCGGCGAAGAAGGCCGCGCTCGAGACGATCGCCGCCGAGGAGCTCGACGCCGGCAAGGCGAAGGAGCTGCTGAAGGCGCTCGAGGCCGACATCGTGCGCAACGCGATCCTCGACACCGGGCTGCGCATCGACGGCCGCGACACCAAGACGGTGCGGCCGATCTATGTCGAGGTGGGCCTGCTGCCGCGCACGCATGGCAGCGCTCTGTTCACCCGCGGCGAGACCCAGGCGCTCTGTGTGGCGACGCTCGGCACCGGCGATGACGAGCAGATCATCGACGCGCTGGAGGGCGAGTACCGCGAGAGGTTCCTGCTGCACTACAACTTCCCGCCCTACTCGGTGGGTGAGGCCGGGCGGTTCGGCTCGCCGGGCCGGCGCGAGATCGGTCACGGCAAGCTCGCCTGGCGCGCGATCCGGCCGCTGCTGCCGACCAAGGAGCAGTTCCCCTACACGCTGCGCGTGGTCAGCGAGATCACCGAGAGCAACGGCTCGTCCTCGATGGCGACCGTGTGCGGGTCGAGCCTCGCGCTGATGGATGCGGGCGTGCCGCTGCCGCGATCCGTCGCCGGCATCGCCATGGGGCTGATCAAGGAGGATCGCGGCTACGCGGTGCTGTCCGACATCCTCGGCGACGAGGACCATCTCGGCGACATGGACTTCAAGGTGGCCGGCACCGAGCTGGGCGTGACCTCGCTGCAGATGGACATCAAGATCACCTCGATCACGCCCGAGATCATGAAGGTCGCGCTCGACCAGGCGAAGGACGGGCGGCTGCACATCCTCGGCGAGATGGCGAAGGGGCTCAACCGGCCGCGCGAGAGCGTCAGCAACAACGCGCCGCGCATCACCGTGATCCACATCCCGCGCGACAAGATCCGCGAGGTGATCGGCTCGGGCGGCAAGGTGATCCGCGAGATCACCGAGGTGACCGGGACCAAGGTCGACATCGAGGACGACGGCACGATCAAGGTGGCCGCGACCGACGAGCGCGCGTCCAAGGCGGCGATCGACTGGATCCGCGGCATCGTCGCCGAGCCCGAGATCGGCGTGATCTACGACGGCAAGGTGGTGAAGACGGCCGATTTCGGCGCCTTCGTGAACTTCCTCGGCTCGCGCGACGGCCTCGTGCACATCAGCGAGCTCGCGGTCGGGCGCGTGGCCAAGACCACCGACGTGGTGAACGTCGGCGACGCGGTGAAGGTGAAGGTCATCGGCTTCGACGAGCGCGGCAAGGTGAAGCTGTCGATGCGCGTGGTCGATCAGCAGACCGGCGAGGACATCTCCGAGAAGGTCGGGCCCAAGGGCGGGCGCCGGCGCGACGAGAAGGCCGAGGGCGATGCTCCCGCGCCGGCGGCCGAGTAGCGCGCGGCCGACCGTGGCGAGGCGGGGACTTGCGTCCCCGCCCCTTTCCGCTGACCTATAGTGTGACGCCGGGATGAACGACGCCGGACGGGGGGTGCCGTGAGGGCGCTGAATGCCATCCGCGTGAGCGGAGCCGAAGTCCTGCCGCTGGTCGAAGGCGGCAAGGGCGTATCGATCTCGAACGGCGTCTCGGCGGGCGCCTGGGCCGCCTCGGGCGGGATCGGCACGTTCTCGGCGGTGAACGCCGACAGCTACACCCCCGACGGGCGGCTGGTGCGCCAGACCTACGAGGGCAAGACGCGGCGCGAGCGCCACGAGGAACTCGTCGCGTTCGGCATCCAGGGCGGCATCCAGCAGGCGCGCACCGCCTACGAGATGTCGGGCGGCCAGGGGCGCATCCACGCCAACATCCTCTGGGAGATGGGTGGCGCCGAGCGCGTGATCACCGGCATCCTGGAGGGGGCGAAAGGGCTGGTGCACGGCATCACCTGCGGTGCGGGCATGCCCTATCGCCTGTCCGACATCGCCGCGCGGTTCAGCGTCTACTACTACCCGATCGTCTCCTCGGCGCGCGCCTTCAACGCGCTCTGGAAGCGCGCCTACAGCAAGACGCGCGAATGGCTGGGCGGCGTGGTGTACGAGGACCCGTGGCTGGCCGGCGGGCATAACGGCCTGTCGAACAGCGAGAACCCCGCGGTGCCCGAGCCGCCCTATCCGCGCGTCGCCGCGCTGCGCCGGACCATGAACGAGTTCGGCCTGAACGACACGCCGGTGGTGATGGCGGGCGGGGTGTGGTGCCTGCGCGAGTGGGAGGACTGGCTCGACAATCCCGAGATCGGCCCGGTGGCGTTCCAGTTCGGCACGCGCCCGCTGCTGACCAAGGAGAGCCCGATCTCGGATGCCTGGAAGCGCCGGCTGCTGACGCTGAAGGAGGGCGACGTCTTCCTCAACCGCTTCTCGCCGACCGGGTTCTACTCCTCGGCGGTGAACAACGGCTTCATCAACGAGCTGCGTGAGCGCAACGAGCGCCAGGTCGCCTATACCGCCGAGGCGATGGGCGAGCACACCGAGGGCTTCCCGACCGGGCCGCGCGGGCGGCTCGTGTATCTCACCCCGAAGGACGCGGCGCGCGCACGCGCCTGGACCGCGGCCGGCTTCACCGAGGCGATGCGCACGCCCGACGGCACGCTGATCTTCGTCACCCCCGAGAAGGGGGCCGAGATCCGGCGCGACCAGATCGAGTGCATGGGCTGCCTGAGCGCGTGCCGGTTCTCGAACTGGGCGCAGCACGAGCCCGACTACTCGACAGGCAAGAAGGCCGATCCGCGCAGCTTCTGCATCCAGAAGACGCTGCAGGACATCGCGCATGGCGACGACGTGGACCGCAACCTGATGTTCTCCGGCCACAACGCCTACCGGTTCGCGACCGATCCGTTCTACTCGAACGGCTTCATCCCGACGGTGAAGCAGCTGGTCGAGCGGATCGAGACGGGGGATTGAGGCT
>CAZHMM010000232.1:0-5336 GCA_964533585.1 uncultured Elioraea sp. | reverse complement strand
AGGCCCGGCCGGTCCGGCAGCACCATCCGCCCGTCGCGGATCTCCAGCCGCTCCTCGAACGCCGGCTCCAGCCACTCGATGTGCTCCACCCAGCTCTCATGCGGATAGGCGCAGGCGAGATGGACGTGGAGCTCCATGACGAAATGCGGCGCGAGCTTCAGCCGCGCCAGCTCCGCCACCGCGGCGATCTTCAGGAACGGCGTCACGCCGCCGATGCGCGGCGCGTCGGGCTGAAGGAAGGTCACGGCATCGCACCGCACCAGCCCCTCCAACTCGGCGACACTGCTCAGCATCTCGCCGGTGGCGATCGGCGTGTCCAGCCGCTCGGCCAGCCGCGCATGCCCCGCGTAGTCGTGCGCGGCCAGCGGCTCCTCGAGCCAGGTGAGCGCGTACGGGTCCAGCATCCGCCCGGCGCGCAGCGCCGTGGTGAAGTCCCATTGCTGGTTCGCGTCCACCATCAGCGGCACCCCGTCGCCGAGGTGCCGGCGCACCAGCGCGACGCGGGCGATGTCGCGCGCCACGTCCGGCTGGCCCACCTTCAGCTTGATGCCGCCGATGCCGCGGGCGCGCGAGGCGTCCACGTTCGCCACCACCTTCGCCTCGGTCGCGTTCAGATAGCCGCCCGAGGTGTTGTAGCAGGGCACGGCATCGCGATAGGCGCCGAGCAGCTTGCCGAGCGACAGCCCCGCCTTCTTCGCCTTCATGTCCCACAGCGCGACATCGAAGGCGGCGATCGCCTGCACCGACACACCCGTGCGCGAGACCGAGGCGCCGGCCCAGGCGAGCTTCTCCCACAGCCGGCCGATATCGTCGGGGTCCTCGCCGATCAGGTCGGGGGCGAGGTCGCGCGCATGGGCGTACAGCGCGGCCCCGCCGGCGCGCAGCGAGTAGCTGAAGCCGAAGCCGCGCGCGCCGTGCCGCGTCTCGATGCTGGCGGCGAGCAGGTCGACATGGGCGAGCGGGCGCTGCCGTCCGGTCAGCACCTTGGCGTCGCTGACCGGCATCGTCAGCGGCACCTGGTGCAGCGAGACCTCGACCGAGGCGATGGGGTCCACGGGGCGGGTCAGCCCGATGCAGCCGCGATCGCCAGGAAGTCCTCGGCCACCAGGCTCGCCCCGCCGACCAGCGCGCCGCCGATCTCGGGCAGGGCCAGGATCGCGGCGGCGTTCGAGGGCTTCACGCTGCCGCCATAGAGGATCAGCACCCGCCCGCCCAGGGCACCGAACCGCTCGTTCAGCACCCGGCGGATCATCGCGTGCATGGCGGCGATGTCGGCCTCGGTCGGCGTCCGGCCGGTGCCGATCGCCCAGACCGGCTCGTAGGCCACCACCCCCGTGGCCGCGAACCCGTCGGGCAGTGAGCCGGCAAGCTGCGCGGCCACCACCGGCTCCTGCCGCCCGGCCTCGCGCTCGGCCAGCGTCTCGCCGACGCAGACGATCGGCGCGAGCCCCGCGGCCAGCGCGGCTTCGGCCTTGGCGCGCACCTGCCCGTCGGTCTCGGCGTGGTCGGTGCGGCGCTCGGAATGGCCGAGGATCACCGCGGTGGCGCCCGCGTCCCTCAGCATCGCCGCCGAGACGTCGCCGGTATGCGCGCCCGAGGGCTTGGCGTGGCAGTCCTGCCCGCCGACCGCCACGCCCGAGCCCAGCATCACGTGTGCGAGCGTGCCGACCAGGGTGAAGGGCGGGCAGATCAGCAGGTCGCACGGCGGCGGCGCGGCCGCCACCGCCTCGCGGATCGCGCCGGCGAGCCGGGCCCCGGGCACGCTCAGGCCGTTCATCTTCCAGTTCCCGGCAATCAGCTGTCGCGGCATGGTGGTCCTCCTTGCCCCCGCCTGTCCCATGCCGGCGCGACCCCGCGCAAGCCCGTGCGTTGCCGCAGGCGGCCGGCTGCTCTAGGGTCCGCGCCCGTTCGAGAGCGCCCACGGAGCCGCCGCGCCCGATGCTGACCGCCATCCGCAATTCGCTGAGCCACTGGATCGCCAAGGCCCTGTTCCTGCTGCTGATCGTGTCCTTCGCGGTCTGGGGCATCGAGGATTTCGTGCGCGGCGGCGGCGCCGACCGGTCGGTGGCGACGGTGGCGGGCGAGAAGGTCTCGCTCGCCGAGGCGACGGACGCCTATCAGCGCGAGGTCTCGCAGCTCCGGCGCAGCTTCGGCGGCCAGTTCGAGCCGACCGAGGAGGTGCGCCGCGCGATCGCCGAAGGCACCGTGGCGCGGCTGGTGGCGCTGCGCGCGATCAGCGCCGAGGCGGCCCAGCGCGGCGTCATCGTCACCGACGAGGCGCTGCGCGCGACGATCCTTGCCGCGCCCGGCTTCCAGGGCCCGGACGGACGGTTCTCGCGGCTGCAGTTCGAGTCCTTCCTGCGCAACAACGGGCTGACCGAGGCGCGTTTCCTGGACCTGCTGCGGGCTGACCTCGCGCGCCAGCAACTGGTGGGCTCGGTGCGCGCCGGGGCGGTGGCGCCGCAGGCGCTGGCGCGCGCCGTCCATGCCTTCCACGCCGAGCAGCGCGTCGCCGACCTCGTTGAGCTGCCATTCATGGCAGCCCCTGCCCCGCCCGAGCCCACCGAGGCACAGCTCGCGCGGTTCCACGAGAACAATGCCGACCAGTTCTCGGCGCCGGAATTCCGCCAGTTCGACCTGGTGCTGCTCTCGCCCGAGGACGTCGCGCGCGAGATCCGCCTGTCCGACCGCGAGCTGCGCGAGGCCTATGACGAGCGCCGCGCAGAGTTCTCCACCCCCGAGCGCCGGCAGATCGCCCAGGCGGTGGTGCCCGACCGCGAGGCGGCGCGCGCGATCGCCGAGGCCTGGCGGGCGGGTGTCGATGGCGCCGCAATCGCGGCCCAGGCCCAGGCGGCCGGCGGCAGCGCGAGCGAACTCGGGCTGATCGACCGCTCCGGCCTGCCGCTGCCCGAACTGGCCGGGCCGGCCTTCGCCGCCCCCGCCGGCGGGGTCACCGATCCGGTGCAGAGCCCGTTCGGCTGGCACGTGCTGCGCGTCGCGGCGGTGGAGCCGGCGAGCGAGCGCAGCTTCGAGGCGGTGAAGGACGAGCTCGCGCGGATCGTCGCGCTCGAACGCGCGGCCGATCAGATCTATGCGCGCGCGAACCGGATCGAGGACAGCATCGCCGAAGGCATCGCGCTCACCGAGGTCGCGCGCCGGCACGAGCTCCGCCTGATCCAGGGCACGATGGACGCCGAGGGCCGCGACGCGGCGGGCACCCCGATCGAGCTTGGCCCGGGGGCGGGCGAGATCATCACCGCGGTGTTCGAGGCCCGCATCGGCGACACCTCGCGGCTGACCGAGACGCGCGACGGCGTGTTCTACGCCGTGCGCGTCGGCGCCGTCACGCCGCCGGCGCTGCGGCCGCTCGCCGAGGTGGAGCGCGAGGTGCGCGCGGCCTGGGAGCGCGCCGAGCGACGGCGCGCGATGGAGGAGCAGGCGGCGGCGCTGCTCGCCGAGACGCGCTCAGGCCGCCCGCTCGACGAGGCGGCGCGTGCTGCCGGCTGGACGCCGCGCCGCACCGAGCCGTTCACGCGCGATGCCCGCGGCGCCGCCCTGCCGCCGCAGCTCGCGGCCGCGCTGTTCGCGCTCAAGCGCGGCGAGGCGACGATGGTCGAGGGCATGAGCGGGTTCCTGGTCGCCGCGGTCGCCGAGATCATGCCCGGCGCGGCCGAGGCGCCGGCGATCGCCGAGCGGCGCCAGGAGATCGCCGAGGCGCTCGCGGGCGATCTCGAGGCGCAGTTCGTGCAGGCGCTGCGCGACCGCGCCGATGTGCGGATCGTGCCCAACGCCACCCGGCTCATCGCCGGCGACGCGCCATGAGCCCGAAACTGCCCGACGCGGCGATGTTCCGCGCCCGCTATGAGTCCGGCATCCCGCAGCTGCTCTGGACGACCACGGTCTCCGACCTCGAGACGCCGGTCTCGGCGTTCCTGAAGCTCGCGGCCGGCCGGCCGAACTCGGTGCTGCTTGAGAGCGTCGAGGGCGGGGCGACGCGCGGGCGCTACTCCATCATCATGCTGGATCCGGATCTGATCTGGCGCGTGCGCGGGGATCGGGCCGAGGTGAACCGCTTCGCGCTGACCGATCCGAATGGCTGGCGCGAGGAGCCGGACGGCGCGCTCGCCTCCCTGCGCCGGCTGCTCGCCGAGAGCCGCGTCGAGGTGCCGGCCGGCCTGCCGCCGATGAGCGCGGGCGTGGTCGGCTATCTCGCCTACGACTTCGTCCGCCGCATCGAGCGCATCCCCGAGACCAACCCGGACCCGCTCGGCGTGCCCGACGGCATCCTGATGCGCCCCACCATCGTCGCGGTGTTCGACACGGTGGCCGACACGCTCACCTTCGCCACCACGGTGCGGCCGCAACCCGGCGTGGATGCCGAGACCGCACGCGCCGCGGCCGAGGCGCGGCTCGCGGCCGCCGCCGCGGCGATGGCGCGCCCGCTGCCGCCGCCGCCCGCAGCCCCGGCCGCGCCGCCCGATCTCGGCGCGGTGCGCAGCAACATGACCAAGGACGACTACAAGGCCGCCGTCGCCAAGGCGGTCGCGTACATCCATGCGGGCGACGCGTTCCAGATCGTGCCCAGCCAGCGCTTCGCCGTGCCCTTCGCGCTGCCGCCCTTCGCGCTCTATCGCAGCCTGCGCCGGCTCAACCCCTCGCCGTTCCTGTTCTTCCTCGATTTCGGCGGCTTCGCGATCGTCGGCTCCTCGCCCGAGATCATGGTGCGGCTGCGCGAGGGCACGGTCACGATCCGCCCGCTCGCCGGCACGCGCCCGCGCGGCGCCACCCACGAGGAAGATCTCCGGCTCGAACAGGATCTGCTGAACGATCCGAAGGAGCGCGCCGAGCACCTGATGCTGCTCGATCTTGGCCGCAACGATGTCGGCCGCGTCGCCGCGATCGGCACGGTGCAGGTGAAGGAGCAGTTCACGGTCGAGCGCTACAGCCACGTCATGCACATCTCCTCGCATGTGGAGGGGCGGCTGCGGCCGGGGCTTGATGCGGTCGATGCGCTGATGGCGGGCTTCCCGGCCGGCACGCTGTCGGGCGCGCCGAAGGTGCGCGCGATGGAGATCATCGAGGAGCTGGAGCCCGAGCGGCGTGGCGTCTATGCCGGCTGCATCGGCTACTTCGCCGCCGGCGGCGACATGGACACGTGCATCGGGCTGCGCACCGCGGTGGTGAAGGACGGCACGATGTACGTGCAGGCCGGCGCGGGCGTGGTGGCCGACAGCGATCCGGAGACGGAGTACAACGAGACCGTGCACAAGGCGCGCGCGCTGATCCGTGCGGCCGAGGAGGCGGTGCGCTTCGCCGCCGGGGCCGGGCGGTAGCTA
>CAZHMM010000231.1:0-5376 GCA_964533585.1 uncultured Elioraea sp. | reverse complement strand
GGTGATCCCGACCTTCTCGCTCGACAGCCCGCACCAGCCGATCCGGCTGCACTAGCGCGGATCCCGATCAGGTGGCGTCACCTGATCGGGTGACGATGCGCGCGGGAGGGCCCTGGAGCCGTTTCCGACAGGTCGGAAACGGCTCTCATCTCAGAGGTAGCGCGTCCGCAGATCGACCGAGGACTCCCGGCCGACCTTGTCGAAGGACGTGGCGAGCCAGGCGCGCGCCGCCTCGCGGCCGAGCTCGCGCAGCTCGTCCAGAAAGCCGATATCGCCGTTGAACTTGGTCGAGACGTTGAATCGCGCCATCGCCGCCTCGGCGTTGATGCTGTGGATGTTGATGCGCTTGTAGCGCGCCGGATCGACCGCATTCTGCGCGAGCAGCTTCTGCACGAAGGCGATCGCGCGCATCTCCGACATCAGCGCCGTGTTGAAGCTGATCTCGTTCACCCGGTTGATGATCTCGGGCGCGGTGTCCGGCACGTCGGGGCGGTGGATCGGATTGATCTCGACGACGACGATGTCCGGCGCGGTGCAGTGGTAGAACATCGGCCAGAGCGCCGGATTGCCCATGTAGCCGCCGTCCCAGTACGCCTCGCCGTCGATCTCCACGGCGCGGTAGAAATGCGGCAGGCAGGCCGAGGCGAGCAGCGCGTCGATCGTCACCTCCTTCTCGGTGAACACGCGGTTGCGCCCGGTGCGCACATTGGTCGCGCTGATGAACAGGCGGTGCTGCGTGCAGCCGTGCAGCACGCCGGGATCGATCAGCGCCTCGAGGATGTCGCGCAAGGGATTGAGCCCGAGCGGGTTGAACTGCGCCGGCGCGAGGGTGCGCGTCACCGCGTCGAGGGCGAGGTAGCCCGCGGTGAAGGTCAGGTCGTGGCCGTACAGGAAGCGCTCGATCGGATTGGGCCGCAGCGGCGAGCAGGCGAAGGCGTCGGCGATGCGGCCCCAGAACGTGGCGAGCCTGGCGCGCGCCGCGTCCCGCCCGCCCTCGACCAGTCCCTGCACGACCAGCGCCGCGTTCATCGCCCCGGCCGAGGTGCCCGACAGCCCGTCGAAGGCAAGCCGCCCGTCCTCCAGCAGATGGTCAAGCACGCCCCAGGTGAAGGCGCCGTGCGCGCCGCCGCCCTGCAAGGCGAGGTTCACGAGCCTGGCGCCCGCCGTCATCACTCGGTTCGGCGCGCGCCGCTCAGGGCTGTGGCGACGGCGGCGGCGGCGGCGACGGCGACGGCGCCGCGTCAGCCGGCCGGTAGGATCCGAACGCGCCCGGATCGTAGTTCGGGAAGCCCGGCATGCGGCCCATCTGGCGCTGCCGCACGGGCGCATCAGCGCCGGCGCCGAAGGTGACCCGAAGGCCGATCAGGCCGATCAGGAACCCGCCCGCCCCGCCGGCGCCGTCGAGCGTCAGCGCGAAGTTGCGCGGCAGGAACGGCGGCGCCCACTCGACATTGGCGAAGCCGACGCCGCGGCCGTTCTGCCCGCCCATCCCCGCGGTGAAGCCGAGATCGTCGCTGCCGTAGAACGACACCGCACCGGCGCCGAACAGCCCCGAGCGGATCCGGCCCGTGGCGGCGCGATCCCCGACCACGTAGGCCGTCTCGCCGCGCAGCGTGAACGGGCCGAGATAGAGCTCGCCGCGCGCGCCGATGCGCCGTTGCAGCAGCGAGTTCTTCTCGGCCGCCTCGGCGAACACGCCGGCAAGCCCGAGCGCATCGTCGGCCCACCAGAGCTGGGCCTTGCCGCCCTTGCCGTCCGAGCCGCCATAGGCGCTGCCCTGACCCTCGCCCTGGAGCGTGAAGCCCGGACCGAAATCCAGGCGCAGCGTGCCGTCCAGCAGGCCCGCGCCGGTCTGTCCGCCGGCATTGCTGTCGGCCGCGCGGCCAGAGCGAGCCGCCGAGCGCATCGAGCGGGCTGCCCTGCTGCGCCGCCGCCGGGACCGCGATCAGCGCCGCGGCGAGGGCAAGACCAAGGCGTCGGTGCATCCGATCCTCCTGAGGCCACGGTTCCGATAGCCCCGGGGGCGGCGCGGTGGCAAGCATCGCGTCGCGGCGGCTCAGCCGAAGCGGCTTAGGAAGGCGACGATCCGTTTCGTCATCGGCGCGAACAGCCGCGGCACGAAGGCCTGGCCGGCGGCGCGCTTGCCCGCCTCCGACAGCGTCGGGTAGGGCGCGATCATGCCCGCCACGGTCGAGAGCCTGGCGCCGGTGCTGATCGCAAGGCCCCACATGCCGATCATCTCGCCGGCGTGCGGGGCGAGGATGCCGGCGCCGAGAATCTTCCCCTTCGGCGTGGCGACGACCTTGACCAGCCCGCGCGTCGATCCTTCGGCGATCGCGCGGTCGTTCTCGGCGAGCGGCCAGCGCAGGATCGCGAGGTCGCGATACCCGGCCGCGCGCGCCTCGGCCTCGGTCAGCCCGACCTGGGCGAGTTCGGGATCGAGGTAGGTCACGCGCGGCAGCGCGGCATAGTCGACCTTCGCCGGCAGACGGAACAGCGCCGAGCGGATGACGATGCCGGCGTGGTAGCTGCCGACATGGGTGAACTGGCGCGGGCCGATCCCGTCGACATCCGCGATGTCGCCGATCGCGTAGGCGCGGCGGTTGGAGACGCTGCGCAGACCACGATCGACCTTCACGCCGAGCCGCGTGGCTTCGATCCCGGCCTTGTCGAGATCGAGCGTGTCGAGGTTCGGCCGCCGCCCTGCCGCGACCAGCAGGTGCGAGCCCTCGATCCGCTCCTCGCGCCCGTCCCCTACGTCGAGCACAACCGCGATCACGCCCTCGCCGCCCTCGATGCGCACGATCCTCACGCCGTCGCGGAGCGCGATTCCCTCCTCCTTCAGCGCAAGAAGAGCGCCCTCGGCGAGTTCCGGGTCGTCGCGCCCGAGCATCGCCGCGACCTCGAGCACGGTCACCTCCGCGCCGAGGCGGCGATGCGCGAACGCCATCTCCAGCCCGATCGGCCCGCCGCCGATGACGACCAGGTGGCGCGGGCAGGTGCGGTTCTGCCACAGCGTCTCGTTGGTGAGATACGGCACCGTATCGAGGCCGGGGATCGGCGGCACGGCGGCGCGCGCCCCAGCCGCGATCACGACGCGCCGCGCCTTCAGCGTCGTGCCGTTCACCGCCACCGTGTCGGCGCCGGTGAAGCGGGCCTCGCCGCGGATCACGGTCGCGCCGAGGCCGGCGAAGCGCTCCTCGCTGTCGTTCGGCGCGATCTCGGCGATCGCGTGATGCACGTGATCGAGCGCGCGCGCGAAGTCCACCCGCGGCTCGCCCGCCGTCACGCCGTAGCGCGGCGCCGCCCGGATCGCCGCGGCGTGATGCGCGGCGGCGAGCAGCGCCTTGGAGGGCACGCAGCCGAAATTGAGGCAGTCGCCGCCCATGTGGTTGCGCTCGATCAGCGCGACCGTCACGCCGAGCTGGGCCGCGACCGCGGTGACGGACAGCCCCGCCGCGCCGGCACCGATCACCACCAGGTCGAACGCGCGCGGCTCAGGCATGCGACTTCTCCGCCCGGCGCGCGGCGATGCGGCGCCAGATCACTGGGACGAGGGAGAGCAGGGCAAGGCCGATGAGCGGCAGCAGCACCCCGGGCGAAAGGATGACGCCGAGATCGGGCCGCCCTCCGGCGGCGAGGATCTCGCCCAGTCCGGCGCCGATGCCGGCGAACACGGCGGTGGCCGGGATGATGCCGAGGAACGTGCCGAGCGCGTAGGGGCCGAGCCGCATCCCGACCAGCGCCGGCGCGAGGTTGACCAGCCAGAACGGGAACAGCGGCACCAGCCGCAGCACCAGCAGATAGGAGAGGCCGTCGCGCTCCAGTCCCGGCCGCACCCGGTCGAGCACCGGCCCGGCCTTGCGCGCGAGCAGCGGGCCGAGCGCATGCCGCGCGGCCAGGAACAGCAGCACCGCCCCCGCCGTCGCGCCGAGCACCGACAGCACCGTGCCCCAAAGCGCGCCGAACAGCAGCCCGCCGGCGAGCGTCAGGAACACCCCGCCCGGCAGGGACACGGCCACGGCGGCGGCGTAGGCGAGCACGAAGCCGCCCGTCGCGAGCGCCGGGTTGTCGCGCACCAGGGCGGCGAGTGCCGCGTGGTTGGCCGCCAACGCCTCGGCCGAGAGGTGGCGGTCGAGCCCGAGCGCGAAGGCGAGGGCGATGCCGGCGCCGATCAGCGCCAGCGGCCAGAGCCGCCTCCATCCGGGGCGGGCGGGTGCTGTCCCCTCCGCGCTCATGATCGGGTGTCCTTCTCCGGCAGGCATGATCAGACTTCGCCACCCGGCGGGCGATGGTTTCACGCCCGCCCGCCCGGCGCAGCCGAGAACTGCGCCGGCGCGGCATTGACGCCCCGCGCGGCCTCTCGCTATACGCCCCCGACGAACGGGACGGCGCATCGCGCAGGATGCGGCCGCCGCGCATTGTTGCGCCCCGAACAGGAGTATCACCCGTGTCCAAGCGCACCTTCCAGCCGAGCAAGCTCGTCCGCAAGCGCCGCCACGGCTTCCGCGCGCGCATGGCCACGCCGGCAGGCCGCAAGGTGCTGTCCGCGCGGCGCGCCAAGGGCCGCAAGCGCCTCTCCGCCTGAGCGTTCCGGGTCGGGTGACCGGCGCGCCGAGTCCACGTCCCGCCCGGCTGACGCGGCGCGCCGAGTTCCTCGCCGTCGCCGCGAAGGGGCGCAAGCACGCCATGCCCGGAATGCTGGTCCAGGGTCTGAAGGTCGAGGGGCGGCCGGGGGTGCGGCTCGGCTTCACCTGCTCGCGCAAGATCGGCAATGCGGTGGCGCGCAACCGTGCCCGCCGGCGGCTGCGCGCGGCCGCCGATCAGGTGCTGCGCCCCGGCCCGGCGGGCTGGGATGTCGTGCTGGTCGGACGGGCGGCGACGCTCAAGCGGCCATTCCCGGCGCTGGTCGAGGATCTGCGCACCGGGCTCGGCCGGATCGGGGCCGGGTCGTGAGCCCGCTCGCGCATCTGCTGCGCGGGGCGGTGGTGACCTATGAATGGACGCTGCGGCCCGTGATCGGCGCGCATTGCCGGTTCGCGCCGTCGTGCAGCGCCTATGCCAAGGAGGCGATCGCCACCCACGGCGCGGTGAAGGGCGCGGGGCTTGCCGCCTGGCGGATCCTGCGCTGCAACCCCTGGTGCGCGGGCGGGCACGATCCGGTGCCGCGCCGCTGCGACGCGCCCGACAAGGACGGATGATGGTCGACCAGAAGCGCCTGATCCTCGCGATCGCGATCTCGATCGCCATCCTGTTCGCCTTCGAGGTGCTGTGGAACCAGCCGAACCGCGAGGCCGAGCGGGCGCGGCAGGCCCAGATCGCGGCGCTGGCCGAGATCGAGGCCGAGCAGGCGCGCGCGGCCGCCCCCGGCGCGCC
>CAZHMM010000230.1:0-5377 GCA_964533585.1 uncultured Elioraea sp. | reverse complement strand
GATCGGCGCGATCGCGCTCGCCGACGTGGTGCGCGCCGAGAGCCGCGAGGCGGTGCGCCAGCTCAAGGCGCAGGGCCTCCGCGTGATGATGCTCACCGGCGACACGCGCGCGGTCGCCGAGCAGGTGGGGCGCGAACTCGGGCTGGACGAGGTGCGTGCCGAGGTGCTGCCGCACCAGAAGGCCGAGACCGTCGCCGACATCCAGAAGACCGGCCTGTCGGTGGCGATGGTGGGCGACGGGGTGAACGACGCGCCCGCGCTCGCGCAGTCCGATCTCGGCATCGCGATCGGCGCCGGCACGGATGTGGCGGCCGAGGCGGCCGACGTCGTGCTGGTGCGCAACGACCCGCGCGACGTCGTCGCGATCATCGCGCTGGCGCGCGCGACCTACGCCAAGATGGGCCAGAACCTGGCCTGGGGCGCGGGCTACAACGTGGTGGCGATCCCGCTCGCCGCCGGCGTCGGCATGCCCTGGGGCGTGCTGCTCGGCCCCGCGCTCGGCGCGGCGCTGATGTCGCTCTCGACCATCATCGTCGCCCTGAACGCGCGCCTGCTCGGCCGACAGGGCGAGCGGCGACTGGCCGAGCTGCGCCGGAGCCTGGCTGCGGCTCAGGGCTGACCGTGGCCGGATCGAGGGGGGAACCCAGCCGCCGCGCCGTCTTCACGCGGCGGATCCTCCTGGTCGGCGGCGGCCAGGTGGCGCTCATGGGGGTTCTCGCCGGCCAGCTCTATCGGCTGCAGGTGGTTGACGGCGAACGCTACGCCGCGCTGGCCGATGAGAACCGGATCAGCGTGCGCTTGCTCCCGCCACCGCGCGGCCGCCTGCTCGATCGCTACGGCAAGGCACTGGCGACCAACCGTCAGAACTGGCGTGCCTTGCTGGTGGCGGAGCGGACCGATGATGTCGCGGCAACACTTGCCAATTTCTCACGGATCGTGGCCCTGACAGAGGCCGAGCGCGTCAGGATCGAACGTGAGCTGTACCGCCGCCGGCGCTTCGTCCCGGTCGTGGTGCGCGACTCCCTGACCTGGGAGGAGATGGCGCGGATCGAGGTCAATGCGCCTGATCTCCCAGGCATCGTCACCGATATGGGGCAGAGCCGGATCTATCCGGGCGGCGATGAATTCGCACACGTGATCGGCTACGTCGCCGCGCCGGCGCAGGCGGATCTCGATGGCGACCCGATGCTGGAGCTGCCGGGCATCCGCGTCGGCCGTGCGGGCCTCGAGCGCGAGCACGACCGGCTGCTGCGCGGCCGTGCGGGCACCGCGCAGCTCGAGGTGAACGTGGTCGGGCGCGTGATCCGTGAGTTGTCCCGGGAGGAGGGCACACCTGGCCAAGACGTCACGACGACGCTCGATGCCGGGCTTCAGCGGGCCGCGGCCGAACGCCTCGCCGGCCATACCGCGGCGGCGGTGGTGCTGGATGTGAAGAACGGCGAGGTCCTCGCCATGGCCTCCTCGCCGAGCTTCGATCCGAACCTGTTCGAGGGCGGCATTTCCGCCGCGCAATGGCGCGCATGGACCACCGCGCATGGCGCGCCGCTGATCAACAAGGCGATCGCCGGCCTGTACTCGCCGGGCTCGACCTTCAAGATGGTCGTCGCCCTGGCCGCGCTCGAAGCGCGCGCGGTGACGCCGGGCGAGCGGATCGTCTGTTCCGGCGTCGTGCAGCTCGGCACGGCGCGGTTCCACTGCTGGAAGCGCGGCGGCCACGGCGCGATGGACCTGCACGAGGCGATCAAGCAGTCCTGCGACATCTACTTCTACGAGGTCGCGCGGCGCACCGGCATCGATGCAATCGCCGCGATGTCAAACCGTTTCGGGCTCGGAGTCGGGCCGGGGATCGAGCTGCCCGGTGCACGAGCGGGCCTCGTGCCGACACGCGCCTGGAAGCAGGCCCGTGTCGGAGCGCCATGGCAGGTCGGCGAGACCCTGGTGCACGGCATCGGCCAGGGCTTCCTCCAGACCACGCCCTTGCAGCTCGCGGTGATGACAGCGCGGCTGGTCAATGGTGGCCGAGCGGTGCAGCCGCATCTGACACGCGCGATCGATGGCAGGCTGCTGCGGGGGGCACAGCCGGAGGACTGGCCGCTGATCGGCATCCCCGAGGCGCATCTGCAGCTGATGCGGCAGGCCATGGCGGCGGTGGTGAACGAGCGCGGCGGCACCGCGTTCGCAAGCCGCCTGCCGGCGGAAACCGGGGCCGAGATGGGCGGCAAGACCGGCACCACCCAGGTGCGCCGGATCACCCTGGCCGAGCGCGAGCGCGGGCTGCGCCGCGCCGAGGAGATCCCGTATGAATGGCGCGATCACGCCCTGTTCGTGGGCTATGCTCCTGTGGCCGCGCCGGCCTATGCGTGCGCCGTGATTGTCGAGCATGGCGGCGGCGGCTCGGCGGTCGCGGCGCCGGTCGCGCGCGATATCATGGCCGAGACCATGTCGCGCGATCCGGCCCGGCGCACGACACCGCCGGAGCCCTCGTACCACACCGTCGCCGCGCGCCAGGAGAGCCGGCGATGATCGCGTTCGGGTGGATGCGCCCAGCGGAACAGCGCGGCGGCTGGCTCCCGGCGCTGCGCCTCTACGTCGCGGTGCTGGTCCCGCTGATGCTGGTCTGGGAGACGGCGCAGATGCCGCTCTACACGCTCTGGCAGACCGGTACGGTCGGCGAGATCGCCTATGCCATTGTGCACTGCACGCTGGGCGACGCGCTGATCGGGCTGGCGGCGCTCACCTGGGCGCTGGTGCTGGTCGGATCGCCGGAGTGGCCGCGCGCCAGCTTCAGGGTCGTTGCTACGGCGACCCTGGCGATCGGCCTCGGCTATCTGGTCTACAGCGAGTGGGTGAACATCGAGCTGCGCGGCAGTTGGGCGTACACCGAGGCGATGCCGCGCCTGCCACCGTTCGGGACCGGCCTTGCACCCCTGCTCCAATGGCTGGTGATTCCTGCGGTCGCACTTTTGGTGGTGCGGAGGGGGTGTTGCCGGTAGGGCCCGACCGCGCGGGGCGTCCGGTAAGCGGCGCCGCGTCCGCGCCGCGACACACTTTGTCGTAGATGCGCAAAGTGCCAGCCATGGTCGCAGGCCATCCTTCGCGCCAGGCAGCAAGCGAGAGCAGTGGCGATGGACCCGACGATCTCCCGGCGCGCGTTCCTTTCCGGTGCCACGGCGTTGGCAGCGATCCCTTCCCTGGACAGCCGAACCGCCTGGGCCGAACAACTGCCCGTTCGTCTGCGTGCAACCACGCGGACGCTTGATGTGAACGGGCGCGCCGCAACCGTGCTCGGGCTGCTGCGCAACGATGGCGGCCACGGAATCGAGCTCCGGCCCAATGAGCGGTTCCGCGTGCGGCTGGTCAACACGCTCGACGAACCGACCATCATCCACTGGCACGGCCAGATCCCGCCGGTCGTCCAGGACGGTGTGCCCGATGCCCCCTTGCCGATGCTGGTGCCTGGCGAGGTGCGCGAGTTCGACTATGTCCCGCGGCCGGGCACCCACTGGATGCACGCGCACGTGCCGCCGCAGGAGATGCGCCTGCTGGCGGCACCGCTGATCGTCCGCACCGAGGAGGATCTGCGTGCCGATCGGCAGGAGGTCGTGATCATGCTGTACGATTTCTCGTTCACGCCGCTCGCCGAGCATCTCGCGCGGCTGAACCGCCCTGAGGGCCATGGCGCCGCGAACCATCATGCCAGCATGCCCGGCATGGGCGGCATGGCCGGGATGGCGATGGACCTGAACGACATCGATTTTGATGCCTACCTCGCCAATGATCGAACCCTCGCCGATCCGGAGGTCGTTAGGGTCGAGCCCGGGGGCCGGGTGCTGCTGCGCATCATCAACGGCGCCGGTGCGACCGTGTTCTGGATCGATACCGGCCGCCTGCGAGGCGCCTTGGTCGCGGTGGACGGCGACCCGATCCAGACCGTTGCCGGTAGCCGGGTTGGCCTCGCCATGGGCCAGCGTGCCGACATCGTCATCGAAATCCCGCGCGAGGGTGGCGCGTTCCCGATCCTGGCGCTGCGCGAAGGAGAACGCGAACGGACCGGAATCGTTCTCGCCACCGCGGGCGCCACGATCGGCCGCATCGCGCCTCTGTCCCAAACACCCGCTGAGGCTTTCGGCGCGGCGCAGGAGATGCGGCTCCAGGCCGCACGGCAGCCGCCGCGCCGCCGGGCGGACGTCACGCGCCGCGTCACCCTGGACGGAACAATGTCTCCCTATGAGTGGTCGATCGACGACCGCCCTTGGGGCCGCCATCGGCCGATTCCGGTACGCAGTGGCCAACGGGTGGAACTCGTGATGGAAAACCGGTCGATGATGGCGCATCCGATGCACCTGCACGGCCACGTCTTCCAGGTCGTGCAGATCGGTGACCATCGCTTCCCGGGCGCCATGCGCGACACCGTACACGTGCCGCCGATGAACCGCATCGCCATCGCCTTCGACGCGGGCGAGGCCGCACGCTGGATGTTCCACTGCCACCATATGCCGCACCTCGCCACCGGCATGATGACGGAGGTCACGGTGGAGGGCTGACCTTCATCATGCCAGGACGACACGGAAGCGCGTTCCTGTTGCAGCGACGCGGTCGAGGACGAGCTTGTGGCACCGATCGGTACTGCCGGCTGGTGCCGTTGGTCAACTCAGGACTGCCGCGTCTGGCAGGCGCGACACAGTCATCGGCGGAAATCGACAGCAATGTCGGCTCTGGCGTCACCGACGACAATGCCGAGGCGCCATCGTCCCTCCATGGTCAGCATCCCCGCCGCTCGAAATATGCCGGGCGACTTTGGCTCGGCGCGGGAGAGGGCTATGCCCATGTCGTGATCCACCATCGCCGCCTGGATCAAGGGTGGTGGCATGATCGCCGCTGGCTGGCCGGTCTGATCGGTGAACCGCAAGGTAAGCTGGTACTCGCCGGTCTCGGCCAGCGCGATCTCCCCGTCGAGACGCCACGGACCCAACTGCTCATTGATGCTCCTGGGACGGGTGGCGGTTGGCCGTGGCGCCATACCATCCGTTTGGCCTGCAACCGAAGGTCGCTCCCGCGGTCCCATGACGCCGGCCGCGACGAATGCGCCGACGATCGCGAGGAAGACGATCAGTATCCCGACCCCGACCCAGCGTGCGGCCATGGCGATCTCCCAGAATGTCGAGCGATGCGGCGCAGCGTTCTATCCCCGATGGCTGTCGGCTCATCGAGCCGCATTCCCGCGTTCCGCTCTGGCTCTCAGCTCCTGGTACTGACGCTCGCGCTCTGGCCACGTGCTCTTGATGAAGGTCAGTACGGCGCGGATTTCGTCATCGGACAGGACGTTCTCGAAGCCCGGCATGTCGCTCTTGTACCCCTCCACGATCGCGGCCGGCCC
>CAZHMM010000229.1:0-5388 GCA_964533585.1 uncultured Elioraea sp. | reverse complement strand
GCGGGTGCACGTCGGACGCGATCGCCAGCACGCGTGAGTGCGGCGCATTGCGCTGCGCCTTGTTCACCGCGAGTGCGAGCGCCATGGCCTCGGCGGCCGCGGTGCCCTCGTCCAGCAATGACGCATTGGCGATGTCGAGCCCGGTCAGCTCGATGATCATGGTCTGGAAGTTGAGCAGCGCCTCGAGCCGCCCCTGGGCGATCTCGGCCTGATAGGGGGTGTAGGCCGTGTACCAGCCGGGGTTCTCCAGCACGTTGCGCAGGATCACCGGCGGCGTGTGGGTGCCGTGATAGCCGGTGCCGATCAGGCTCTTGATCTCGGCGCGGTTCTTCGCCGCCAGCCCAGCGAGCTCGGCCAGCACGGCCGCCTCGTCCTTGGCCGCGGGCAGGCCCTCGGGCGCGGCGATCCGGATCCCGGCCGGCACCGCCTTGGCGGTCAGCGCCTCGAGGCTGTCGAGCCCGAGAACCGCCAGCATCGCACGCTGCTCGGACGCATCGGGGCCGATATGGCGCGCGACGAAGCCGTCATGTCGCGCGAGTGCCGCGAGCTCGGCGAGCGGGGTCATCACAGCGTCTCCACGTAGGCGGCATAGGCGGTCTCGTCCATCAGCGCGGCGACCGCGGCGGCATCGGCCGGCTCGATCCTGAAGAACCAGCCCTCGTCGAACGCCGAGGCGTTCACCAGACCTGGATTTCCGGTGAGCGCCTCGTTCACCTCGACCACCTTGCCGGCGATCGGCGCATAGATGTCGGAGGCGGCCTTCACGCTCTCCACCACCGCGCAGGCCTCTCCGGCCGCCACCTCGCGGCCGATCTCGGGCAGCTCGACGAACACCACGTCGCCGAGCGCGGTCTGCGCGTGGTCGGTGATGCCGACGGTGGCGACATCGCCGTCGAGCCGCACCCATTCATGGTCCTTGGTGAACTTCAGCTCGCTCATCGTGGGTTTCCCTGCATCAGCGCTTGTAGCGGTGTGGAACGAAGGGCATCGGGGCAACGCGCGCCGGCAGCATCTTGCCGCGCACCGAAAGCTGGACGGCCGTACCGTCGGCGGCGAGGTCGCGGCGCACATAGCCCATCGCGACCGGGGCATTCAGCGTCGGGCCGAACCCGCCAGAGGTGACCTCGCCGATCTGCGCGCCATCGGCGGCATGGATGGTGGTGTGGGCGCGCGCCGGCGCCCGGCCCTCTGGAAGGACACCGACGCGCAGCCGGCTCGTCCCGGTCTCGAGCTCGCGGCGGATGCGCTCGGCGCCAGGGAAGCACCACTCCGTCCGCCGGCGCTTGCCGATCGTCCAGGTGAGGGCGGCCTCGACCGGACTGGTGGTGCGGTCGATGTCGTTGCCGTACAGGCACAGTCCGGCCTCGAGACGGAGCGAATCGCGCGCGCCGAGCCCGGCCGGTGCCACATCCGGATCGGCGAGCAGCGTGTCGGCCAGCCGCTCCGCCTCCGCGGCCGGGGCGCTGATCTCGAACCCATCTTCGCCGGTGTAGCCCGAGCGCGAGACGAGGCAGCGGATGCCGGCGATCGCCACCTCGGCCACGCCCATGAACGGCAGCAGCACCCCGGCGGGACCGAGCCGCGCCATCACCCCCTCGGCCGCCGGGCCCTGCAGCGCGATCAGCGCGCGGTCGGTCCAGACCGAGAGCCGCACGCCGGCGGGCAGATGCGCGGCGATATGGGCGAAGTCCTCATCCTTGCAGGCGGCGTTCACCACCAGGAACAGCCGCTCGCCCATGTTGGCGACCATGAAGTCGTCGCGGATGCCACCGTCCTCGGCCGTCAGCAGGGCATAGCGCTGCCGGCCCGGCTTCAGCCCGGCGACATCGGCCGGGGTCAGGCGTTCGAGGGCCGCGGCCGCCCCGTCGCCCTCCAGCACGCCCTGGCCCATGTGCGAGACGTCGAACAGCGCCGCCTTGGTGCGGCACTGCGCGTGTTCGGCCATGATGCCGGCCTGGTACTGCACCGGCATGGCGTAGCCGGCGAAGGGCACCATGCGGGCGCCGAGGCGGCGATGCAGGGCGTCGAGCGGTGTCGTCTTGAGATCGGTCACGCGGACTCCGGGCGGCCATCCTGCCGGCCCATGTGCCGGCAGGTTCTGGCCCCCCTCTGTCCCGTGACCTGAGAGATTCGCGGCTCTGACCGCTTACTCCGTCGGTGCGAACGCCTCGCGGCGCCCGGCTTTCCAGAGGTCCGGTCCCCCGGGGCGGTCCCTGGTGCCTGAGCGTTTCCGGGGGCCGGTTGCGCCTTCGGCGGGCGTCACCGACGCCTCTCTTCCGCTGGGGTGGTCTGGACGGTCCCCTTTCTGCCCCAGGACGGCGCGCGGTTCAATGTCGAAGACGGCGGCGGGTTCGCGTCGCGGCACGGGCTGGGCCGCCAGAAGCCTGCCGGCTCAGTCGACGATGACGACCTGCTCCGGGTCGAGCGTGAGCCAAACCGCCTGGCCGACCTCGTGCACCTGCGTCGGCGGCGCGCTCACCCGAAGCTCGATCGCGCTGTCACGCGGTCGGATGAGGTAGTCCCAGGTCTCGCCAAGATAGACGCGCCGGGTCACCTCGGCCGGCAGCACGGCATGGCCGTTCGCGTCCGCCGGACGGGTCTCGCGCAGCATCATGCTCTGCGGCCGCACCGACAGCAGCACCGCCCCGTCGCCGCCCTGCGGCGGCGTGGCGAGCCGCGCGGCGGGGATCGCGACCGTGTCGAACACGACCTCACCCTTCGCGAGCCGCGCTTCGATCAGATTGGTCCGGCCAATGAAGCCCGCGACGAAGCGCGTGCGCGGCCGGGTGTAGAGCAGATGCGGCGCATCGACCTGCTCGATCCGCCCGGCATTCATCACCGCGATGCGATCCGACGTCGCCATCGCCTCGGCCTGGTCGTGCGTGACGTAGACCGTGGTGATCCTGAACGCGTCGTGCAGACGGCGGATCTCGAAGCGCATCTCCTCGCGCAGGTTCGCGTCGAGGTTCGACAGCGGCTCGTCGAGCAGCAGCACCGCCGGTTCGACGACGATCGCGCGGGCGAGCGCGACGCGCTGCTGCTGCCCGCCGGAAAGCTCCGAGGGGTAGCGGTCGGCGAGATGGCTCATCTTCACCACGTCGAGGATCGCACCGACCCGCTGACGAACCTCGGCGCGCGGACACTTGCGCAGTTCCAGGCCGAAGCCGACATTTTCCGCAACCGTCATGTTCGGCCAGATCGCATAGCTCTGGAAGATCATCGACATGCCGCGCCGTTCGGGCGGCAGCACCGAGCCCGGCGCGGACAGCACCCTGCCGTCGATCTCGATCGTTCCGCCGTCAGGCGGGATGAAGCCGGCGATCATGCGCAGCGTCGTCGTCTTGCCGCAGCCCGAGGGGCCGAGCAGCGAGACGAACTCGCCCTCCTCGAGCGCGAGGTCGATCGCGTCCACCACGGTCAGGCGGCCATAGACCTTTGACAGCCCGTTCAGCACCAAGCGCGGCACGTTCACCCCCTCCGCAGCATGAAGTCGCGCCCGAGCAGCTTCATCCCAACCCCGACAAAGGCCATGGTGATCACCAGCAGGATGCCGCCGAACGCGGCCAGCACCTCGAAATTGCCGGCCTCGCTCATGTCGTAGAGCAGCACGGCCATGGTGCGCGTCCGCGGGCCGACCAGGAAGATCGCGGCCGAGAGCTCCCGTGAGGCGACGATGAACACGATCAGCCAGCCGCCGAGCAGCGCCTTGCGTACGAGCGGCGCGGTGATGCGGCGGACGGCGTTCAGCCGCCCGCTGCCCAGGATGCGCGCAGCCTCCTCCATCTCCGGGTGCACCGCCCGGATCGCCGCGGCCGAGTTGGCGTAGGCGATCGGCAGGAAGCGCGCGGCGAAGGCGAAGATGATCAACGCGGCGGTGCCGTAGAGCGCCAAGGGGGGCGCGGCATAGGCGGCGTAGAAGCCGATCGCCATGACGATGCCGGGGATCACGAACGGCGCCATCGCGACGAAGGCGAGCGCGTCGCCGAACCGCACGAGCCGGCGGTTGACGATGTAGGCGATCAGCAGGGCGAGCACCACGGCGATGGTCGCGGCCGCGGCCGAGAACCAGACCGTGTTCCACACCGACTGCATCGCCATGTCGTGCTCGAACAGCAGCAGCCGGTAGTTCGCCCAGGTGAGGTTATCGAGCGCAAAGCCGCGTCCCCATGCCTTGGCGAAGGAGGCCTGCACCAGCACGAACAGCGGCATCGCCACCGCGAGCATACCGACCCCGGCGCACCAGGCGAACAGCACCCAGCGCCAGGGCCCGAGCTGGATCAGGCGCCGTTCGCCGCCCTTGCCGGTCTGGGATACGAACCCCTTGCGTGCCAGCACGAGTTTCTGCACGGCGATCAGTCCCGCGGTGATGGTCAGCAGTGGCATGGCGTAAGCGGCGGCGACCTCGACGCGCACAGGCCACTCGAAGAACTGCCAGAGCTGTGTCGTCACCACATTGAGGCGGGCGGGGATGCCGAGGATCGCCGGCACACCGAACAGGGAGATTGCCTCGAGGAACACCAGGATGAAGCCGCCGAGAATCGCCGGCAGCACGAGCGGGATCGAGATCCGGCGCATCGCCGTCCAGGTGCCGGCACCGAGGATGTTCGCCGCATCCTCCATCTCCGAGGAGACGAGGTCGAGCGCGGCCTTGACGAAAATGAACACCAGGGGGAACGAGTTCAGGGCGATCACCAGGGTGATCCCCTCGAACGAGAAGATGTTGAACAGCGGCCCGTCGAGCCCGGTCAGATCGCGCCAGAACCGGTTGATGAAGCCGGAGTTCGGCCCGGCGAGCAGGATCCAGCCGATCGCGCTGAGATACGGCGGCAGGATGAAGGCGCCGAGCACGGTGGCCCAGGTCAGACCCTTGCCCGGCATATCGGTCCGTGACACCGCCCAGGCCATTGGCACGGCAAGAATGACGGCGAGGGTCGCCGAGGCGAGACCGAGCAGAAGCGAGTTGACCAGCGCGTTGATGTAGCGCTCGCGGCCGTAGGCGAAGGCGTAGTTGGCGAGCGTGAACGCGCCGGTGCGTTGATCCTCGAAGCTGACCACGAACAGCTTTGCCAGCGGGAACGCGACCAGGAACAGGAGCACGCCGATCAGCGCGATCCACAGCAGCATGACAGGCTCGATATTGCGCAGTCGGCCGAGCCAGGTGACCCGCCGGGGGGCGGCCGCACTGTTCGGTACGCGCGCGGAAAGGGTTCCGCTGTCAGCCATGCACTGCCAGCCGGCAAGCGGGTCGCGGCGACCCCGACCGGCGGGGGAGCCGCCGCATGATGCTCATCGGCCGCCTCACACGCCGAAGATGTCGCGCCAGATCTCGCGGATCTCAGGGATACCCTTCTCGACCTCGTCTGCCGTCGGCGTCATCGCGGCGAACTG
>CAZHMM010000228.1:0-5442 GCA_964533585.1 uncultured Elioraea sp. | reverse complement strand
CTAGTCAGGGATGAGCCCAGAGAGGAGGATCGCCCCATGCCCCGCGCCGCGCTCAAGCGCACCGGAACCGCACTCGACGAGGCCGATTGGCGCGCGGTCACCGCGCGCGACCCGTCCGCGCGCGGGCGGTTCGTGATCGGCGTCGTCACCACCGGCATCTACTGCGCGCCAGGTTGTCCTGCGCGGCTGCCCTCACGCGACAACATCCGCCGGTTCGACGACTGGCGCTCGGCGGAGGCCGCGGGTTTCCGCGCCTGCCTGCGCTGCCGGCCGAAGGCCGCGGCCGCCGACCTCACCGTGGCGGCGGTGGTGCGCGACGCCGTGTCGGCGATCGAGGCGGCCGAGACTCCGCCGACGCTCGAGGCGCTGGCCGCCCGCGCCGGCTATTCGCCGTTTCACTTCCTTCGGCTGTTCAAGGCGCAGACCGGCCTGACCCCGCGCGGCTATGCGGAGGCGGTGCGGGCGCGGCGGCTCGCCGAGGCGGTGGCCGAGGGCGCGGGCGTGGCCGAGGCCGCCTTCGCGGCCGGCTATGGCAGTCTGCGCGGCGCCTATGCGGCGGCGGGCGGGATCACGCCGGGCCGCGCGCGGCGCGGCGGCGCGGGCGAGACCATCACGGCCGCCTTCGCCGCGTGCCCGTTCGGTCCGCTGCTGGTCGGCGCGACCGCACGCGGGGTGTGCTTCCTCGGCTTCGCCGAGCCGCGCGAGGCGCTGCTCGCCGATCTGCGTCGGCGGTACCCCAACGCGACGATCGTCGCGGATGATGCCGCACTCGCCGAGCATGTCGCCGCGGTGCTCGGCTTCATCGAGCGGCCGCGCGCGGGGCTTGCGCTGCCGCTCGACCTCCAGGGCACGGCGTTCCAGAAGCGCGTGTGGGATGCGCTTCGGCGCATTCCGCCGGGCGAGACGCGCACATACAGCGAAGTCGCGGCCGCGCTCGGCCGGCCGGATGCGGTGCGCGCGGTGGCCACCGCCTGCGCGCGCAACCCGGTGTCGCTCGCGGTGCCGTGTCATCGCGTGGTCGGCAAGGACGGGGGCTTGCATGGCTATCGCTGGGGGCTCCCGCGCAAGCGGGCGCTGCTCGAGGCCGAGGCCGGCGGGGGCGATTGAACGTCGGGCTGTTCCTCGCGACCGCGGTGATGTGGGCGGCCGGATGGGTGGCCACGCGCCTGCAGGTGGATGTCGCGCCGGCTGCGCCGGCGGTGGCGTGGCGGGTGATCGCGGCGGCGGCGATCCTGCAGGTGGTGCTGCGCGCGACCGGGCGGCATCCGGGCACGCGGGCGCGCGATCTGCCGTTTGTCGCCATGCAGGGACTGGCGCTGTTCTCCGCCAACAATCTGGTGCTGTACGAGGCGGTGCGGCACATCGCCTCGGGACTGGTGGCGCTGGTGATGGCGAGCGTGATCCCGCTGAACGCGGTGGGGCTCAGGCTGTTCTATGGTGTGGCGTTCCGGCGTGGCGTACTCGTGGGCGCGCCGATCGCGGCGGTCGGGCTCGCGCTGGTGTTCCTGCCGGAGTGGGGGACGTTGGCGCGCGAGGGCGCCTGGCTCGGTGTGCTGCTCGGGGCGGTCGGCAGCGTGATCGTGGCGGCCGGCAACATGGTGGCGGCGCGGAATGCGCGCGCGGGGCTGCCGACCTTTCCGCTGATCGCCGACGGGCTCGTGTTCGCGATCCCGCTCGCGGTGGGGGCCTGTTTCGTGCAGGGGGTGGGGATGCCGTTCCCGCCCGATGCCGGCTGGATCGGTGCGCTGGTGTATCAGGTGCTGGGGCTCTCGATCGTCTCGTTCTGGTGCTACTTCACCTTGCAGGCGCGGATCGGCCCGGACCGGTCGGCCTTCGTGCTGGTGCTGGTGCCGGTGATCGCGCTTGGCATTTCTTCCGTCGTCGAGGGGTATGTGTGGACGGCGCCGGCGGTGGCGGGTGTCGCGCTGGTGGCGGCGGGGAATGTGCTGGCGCTGGGATGGAGGCGGTGAATGTCTGCGCAGGTGTCGGTGACCTTGCCGGGGGCGCTGCTGCCATTGTTCCCGGGTGCGGCGCAGCGCGTGGCCGTGGCTGCGGCGTCGGTGGCCGAGGTGATGGATGCGCTGGATGCCCGCTGGCCGGGGATGCGCGATCGGCTCTGTGACACGCGCCCGGCGATTCGCCGCCACATCAATGTGTTCGTCGATGGCGAGCGTGCCGCGCTGGACACGCCCCTGCGCGACGGCGCCGATGTCGTGATCCTGACGGCGATCAGCGGCGGTTGAGCTGCGGGGTCATGGGATTGGGGGTGCGGGGGGAAGGGCCTTGCGGCGCTTCGCCCCCGCGCTGTTGTTCAGGCGACCGTCGCCCCACGCGTGTTGACGTACAGCCCGTAGAGCGACTTCGACGCCGTCATCAGCAGCCGGTTGCGGAACCGTCCGCCGAAGGTGAGGTTGGCGCAGCGCTCGGGCAGGTGGATATGGCCGATCGGCACACCCGACGGATTGAGGATCCGCACGCCGTCCAGCTCGTCGGTCATGCCCCAGCCGCACCACAGGTTGCCGTCGACATCGACGCGGAACCCGTCCGGCGTCTCGGGCGGCTGGCAGGTGTAGAAGGCGCGCTTGTTGGTCAGCCGTTCGCCATCGACGTCGAAGACGTGAATGATGCGCGGCATGGCGCCGGATTCGACGACGTAGAGCCGGCTTTCGTCGGGGCTGAAGGCGAGGCCGTTGGGCCGGTTGATCTCGCCGGTGGCGACTGTGATCCGCCCGGTCCGTCCATCCACCCGGTAGATGTTGGTGGGCAGTTCCGGCTGCGCGATCTCGCCCTCGTAGAAGCCGAGGATGCCGAAGGGCGGGTCGGTGAACCAGATCGAGTCGTCGGACTTGACGACGATGTCGTTCGGGCTGTTGAGCGGCTTGCCGTCGTACTTGTCGGCGATGACCGTGATGCTGCCGTCATATTCCGTGCGCGTGACGCGGCGGGTCAGGTGCTCGCAGGTGAGCAGGCGGCCCTGGCGGTCGCGGGTGTTGCCGTTGCTGTTGTTCGACGGCGCGCGGAACACGCCGACGCGCCCGGTGGCCTCGTCCCAGCGCATCATGCGGTTGTTGGGGATGTCGCTCCAGAGCAGGTAGCGGCCGTCGCCGAACCACACCGGGCCTTCGGACCAGCGGAAGCCGGTGCCCAGCCGTTCCACCCCGGCGAGGGCGAGGCGGTAGCGGTTGAAGGACGGATCGAGCGTGCGGATCAGCGGGTCGGGGTAGCGTTGCGAGAGCGGCGCAGGGCGCGGTTGCATCTGCGCCAGGGCCGGCGTCGCGAGCAGCGACAGCCCGGTGCCGAGCGCGGCGCGGCGAGACATCTTCATGGCGCTTCCTCCGGATGGTTGCGTTACTGGGCCTCTGCGGGTCCGAAATGAAGTCTCGCACGCCGGGCGGGGTTGGCGGAAGCGTCGTGCCGCGCCATGGTGCGGCGCAATCATGGAGGCATGGATGGGAATCGCAGAGGCGTGCGGCCGCGGAGCCGGACGATGAGGCCGGCCGGTCCCGAGGGGACGCTGGCCCCTGTCGCATTCTGGTTCCTCCGCCACGGCGAGACGGACTGGAACGCGCAGTTCCTGAGCCAGGGCAACGTGGACATCCCGCTGAACGCGCGCGGCATTGCCCAGGCGCGCGCGGCGGCGGAGCTGCTCAAGGGGCGCGGGATCGTCTCGATCGTGCATTCGCCGCTGGGCCGGGCGCGCGACACGGCGGCGATCGTCGCCGAGGCGCTGGGGCTCGGCATGGCGCCCGACGACGACCTGCGCGAGGCCGCGTTCGGGGTGAACGAGGGCCAGAAGATGGGCGACTGGTTCGCGGAGTGGGTGGAGGGGCGGTTCACGCCGGCGGGCGGCGAGAGCTTCGCGGCGCTGCGCGCCCGGGCGGTCGCCGGGATCAACCGGGCGCTCGATCGGCCGCCGGCGGTGCTGGTGGTGGCGCACGGGGCGCTGTGGCGGGCGGTTCGCGGGGCGCTGGGGCTGGAGGTGAACGTCCGCACCCCCAACGCCATGCCGTTGTATGTCGAGCCGCCCGCAGACGGCGGGGCGGCCTGGCGGCTGACGCCGCTTGCCGAGGCGGCGCCCCCGGCGTAGAACGCTGGCCGCGCGGGCACCCCTGGAGGCCCGCGCTTGTCATTGGACCGACAGGAGCGAGCGATGGTCGAGGTCGTCACGATCGAGGCCGAGGCGCGCGGGCGGGCCGGCAAGGGGGCGGCACGCGCGACCCGGCGAGAGGGCAAGGTGCCCGGCGTCATCTACGGCGCAAAGCAGGATCCGAGGCTGATTGCGATGGATCCGCGCGTCATCATGCGGGAGCTGCACCGGCACGGCTGGCGCTCGCGCTTCTACGACGTGCAGGTGGGCGAGGCGACGGAACGCGCGCTCTTGCGCGACGTGCAGTTCCACCCCGTCACCGACCGTCCCGAGCACATCGACTTCCAGCGCCTCGCGCCGGGTCAGGAGATCCGCGTGGCGGTCGAGGTCGCGTTCCTGAACGACGGGCTGTCGCCCGGCATCAAGCAGGGCGGCGTGCTGAACGTGATCCGCCACGAGATCGAGGTCTACTGCTCGGTCGATGACGTGCCGGAGCGGTTCGAGGTCGACCTGACCGGGCTGACCATCGGCACCTCGATCCACTGGAGCGCGGTGAAGGCGCCGCCGGGCGTGAAGCCGGTGATCGCGGATCGCGACTTCACGATCGCTTCGATCGCGCCGCCGACGAAGATGACCGAGGCGCCGATCGGGGCCGAGGCCGCTGCTGCCGCGCCCACCGCCGCCGCGGCGCCCGCGCCCCAGAAGAAGTGACCCTGCTGCTCTGGGTCGGGCTTGGAAATCCCGGCCCGGAGTACGCACGCAACCGGCACAACATCGGCTTCATGGCGCTGGACGCGATCGCCGCGCGCCACGGGTTCCCGCCGTGGCGCAACCGGTTCCGGGGCGTCGTGGCGGACGGCATGGTGGGGGGGCGGAAGGTGCTGGCGCTGAAGCCGCAGACCTACATGAACCTCTCGGGCGAGAGTGTGCAGGCGGCGATGGCGTTCTTCCGGGTGCCGCTCGATGCGGTGACGGTGTTCCACGACGAGCTCGATCTCGCCGCCGGCAGGGTGCGGGTGAAGAAGGGCGGCGGCAATGCCGGGCACAACGGCTTGCGCAGCATCACCCAGCAGTGCGGCGGGCCGGAGTTCTGGCGTGTGCGGCTCGGCATCGGCCACCCGGGCGAGAAGGAGCGGGTGACCGGGCATGTGCTCGGTGACTTCGCGAAGTCGGACCGGGAGTGGGTCGAGACGCTGCTGGATCGGCTGGCGGAGGCGGCGCCGTTGCTGGCCGAAGGCCGGCAGGATCAGTTCATGAACAAAGTTGCCGGGGGGACCGCGCCGGTCCCCCCGGACCCCCCTGCATGAGGGTGCAGCTCATGTTGGTCGCGGCCCGCGCCCCTACCAACGGGAGGG
>CAZHMM010000227.1:0-5512 GCA_964533585.1 uncultured Elioraea sp. | reverse complement strand
CTCCGCCGCGGCGAGCAGGCGGTCGAGCTCCATGCCGGAGAAGCCGAGCACGTCGCCTGGGAAAAGACTGCACCATCAAACCCCGGGATCAAACACCTAGGCGCCCCTCGCGGCGCCGATGGTGCCAAGCCGCGCAACAAACGCGCCCCGCGCGGCGATGGGCGGGTCCTCGCAACGGACGCAGGCCACCGCCGGGTGGACCGTCGCCACCTCGAGCAGTGCCGCTCAGGCCTGCCCCTGATCGGGAAGCGTCGCGTCCATCCGGTACCGCTGCATCTTCCGGTACAGCGTGCTGCGGGAGATCCCGAGCTGCCGCGCGGCGTCCGCGATGTTGCCCTGCGAGCGACGAAGCGCCCGCCGGAGGGTCTCCCGCTCCACCGCCTCGAGCCTCACGGGTGAGGCGTCCGGCGCAGGTGGGCCCGGTGCCGCACGATCTCCCGCCAGCGGCTGTCCGGGGGAGGCCGTGGGGAGCGAGGCCCCATTGACCGCGGCGGCGGGGAGCGGGGCATCGAGGAACTCGGGCGGCAGATCCTCGAGCGTCACGAGCTCGTCGCTGCCGGCCAGAAGCAGGCTCTCGACGACGTTGCGCAGCTCGCGCACGTTGCCGTGCCAGGGCACGGCGCAGAGCGCCGCGAGGACGCCCGGCGCGAACCGCCTCGCCGGAACGCGGTGGCGGGCTGCGAGCCGCAGGTTGAAGTGCTCGATCAGCGGCGCGATGTCCTGCGGCCGTTCCCTGAGCGGCGGGATCGTCAGCTGCGTGACGCCGATGCGGTAATAGAGATCGCGCCGGAACCGGCCTGCCTCGACCTCGCGGCGGAGGTTGCGGTTGGTGACCGCGATCAGCCGGACGTCCACCCGCCGCGGCTGCGGGTCGCCGAGGCGGTAGACGACGCCCTCCTCGAGGACCCTGAGGAGCATGGGCTGCACGTCGAGCGGCATCTCGCCGATCTCGTCAAGACAGAGGGTGCCTCCATGGGCGAGTTCGAACCGGCCGAGCCGTCCCTCGGAGGTCGCGCCGGTGAAGGCGCCGCGCACGTGGCCGAACAGCTCGCCGGCCACGAGCTCCTTCGACACCGCGCCGCAGTTGAATGCGATGAACGGCCGCCCGTCGCTCGCGTCGCCATGGATGGCGCGGGCCAGTAGCTCCTTGCCCACGCCCGTCTCTCCCTCGATCAGCACCGGCACGCGGCGCTGCGCGAGCAGGTTGGCGCGCGCGATCAGCGCCCTGATCGGCGAGCTGTTCCCGATGATGTGCGAGAAGGCGCAGCGTTCCGGATCGGCTTCGGAGAACGGCAGCGCCTGCCTCGATGCGCCCCCCGCGCGCGGCTGGTTCGGCACGACCAGCATCGCGCCGATCGCGCGGCCGCCGAACACGATGGGCGTGAACCATTCCGGCCGCCATCCATCCGGCAGGCGCTGCGCCCACTCCTCGACCGCCACGTCGCGCGCGAGCCCGGGCACCCGCTCTCCGACCTGCACGGGCGAGGCGACCCGGCCTGCGAGATGGACGAGGCGGCCGCCGCGGTCGACCGCGACGAGCCCCGCCGTGTCGGCGGCGGTGAGCCGTGCGAGGCAGTTCTCGAGCAGGCGTGCGCGTTCCTGCACCCCGCGTTCCGCGAGCGTTCCCTCGATGCGCCGCGCCATGCTCACGGCAAGCGCCAGGTTGGCGCGCTGGTAGGTGGACGGGGGCCCTGAGATGTCGACCACGCCGAGGACATCGCCGGTACCCGGCTCGCAGATCGGCGCGGCGGCGCAGGTCCAGCGCTTGATCCCCTCGCAGAAATGCTCCGACGCATGAACCTGGGCCGGGCGCCGCGTGGCTATCGCCGTGCCGATGCCGTTCGTGCCGACCACCGCCTCGCGCCAGTCGCCGCCGCGCATCAGGTTGATGCGGGCGCCTTCGTCGAGCGTCCGCGTGTCGCCGCGCGCGTCGAGCACGACGCCCTCGGGCGTGGTCAGGAGCACGATGCACCGCGATCCGGGGAAGAGATCCGCTGCCTCCGCCATGACCTCGCCGGCCGCCCAGAGCAGGTCGCGGTAGCGCTCCTCTAGCTGCCCGAGCCGGTCGCCCTCGGCGGCGAGCGGCGCGGCGCGGCTCTGCGGATTGACGCCGAGCGCCAGGCTTCTCTGCCACGAGGAGACGACGAAGTTGCCGAGCGGCGCCGCAGCTTCCGGCTCGCCGGTGATGAACCGCTCCCACGCCTGCAGAGTGTCCGCGCCGTGCTCGCATCGCTGCGGGGCTGGCGCGGCAAGCGGCGGCAGGCGCCCGTTCGGCGCCTTGTGTTCTCGCGGTCGCAGCGAGAGCGGCGGGCGGCCGCGCGCCATGACAAGCCCTCCCTTCCCCACGCGTTGTCCCCGCGATTGATTCCGATGCGGTCCAGGGCTAGGACAAAATAATAGCAAGTCCTGGGCGTCGGCCGGAACACAACTAATTGCGATACCAGTGGGGCGCGGGGCTCAGGCCCGCCCGAGACGTTCGGCCCCGCCGCCGAGGGCAGCCCCGCCCGTCGGGTCGCTGAACTCGGGCTTCTTCGCGATCAGCGTCTGGGTGGTGAGGATGAGGGCAGCGACCGAGGCGGCGTTGCGCACGGCCGACACGCTCACCTTCACCGGGTCGATGACGCCGGCCGAGACGAGATCGGTGAACTCGCCGGTCCGCGCATCGAGGCCGACGCCGCGCGGGGCCTGCGCGACGTGCGCGAGTACGGGCTTCGGGTCGAGGCCGCAATTCTCGGCGATGCAGGCGAGCGGCTGGCCCAGCGCGGACTGCAGCAGCAACGCGCCCTCGCGCGCGCCGCCGGCAAGCTCGCCGACGGTGGCAGCGAGTTCGGAAGAGACCTGCAGCAGCGCCGTGCCGCCGCCCGCGACGATGCCCTCCTCGGCGGCCGCGCGCGCGGCGTGCATGGCATCCTCGATCAGCTGCGCGCGCCGCTTCTGTTCCGCGGGGGTGGCGCCGCCGGCGAGGATCTGTGCCGTTCCGCCAGAGAGGCGCGCGAGCCGCTCCTCGAGCTTGTCGCGCTCGATGTTCGGCGGCGCGAGCTGCATCTGCCGTGCCACCTGCTGCCGCCGTGCGGCGATCGCGGCGGGGTCGCCCGCGCCGGCGCTGATCACCGTCTGGCCGGCGGTGATCCGGACCTGCCGGGCGGCGCCGAGGTCGCGCGGCTCGACCGCGTCGAGCCTGCCGCCGAGGTCACGCGCGATCACCCTGCCGCCTGTCACGATGGCGAGGTCCTCGAGCATCGACTTGCGCCAGTGGCCGTAATCGGGCGGGTGGATAGCCGCCACAAGCGGCCCGCCGCGGTCGCGCGCCGAGAGGAGGCTGATGACACAGCCGGGAGCAACCTCCTCGGCGATGATCAGCAGCGGGCGGCGGCTGTCGCCGAGCGCGGCGCGGATGGCCGCGATCTCCGCCTCGGTCTGCAGCTTGAGGTCGGTCATCAGGATCCGCGGCTCATCGAGGACGACCTGCATCTTCTCGACGTCGGTGACCATGTGGTGCGACAGGTAGCCGCGGTCGAAGGCCATCCCATCGACGACCTCGAGCCGGGTGTCGACGGTGGTGCCGTGCTCGACGCTGACGATGCCGTTCGGCCCCACCCGCTCGATGGCCTCCGCCACGAGCGCGCCGATCGCCGCGTCGTTGGCGGCGTTGATCGCCACTGAGCGAAGCTCTCCCGAGCCGTTCACCGGCTTCGCCGAGGCCCGCAGCGCGTCGATCAGCCGCTCCGTCGCGACCTCGAGTCCGCGCACCAGCTCGACCGCGTTGACGCCGGTCTCGAGCCTGGCGAGCCCGCCCTGCACCAGGGCGTCGGCGAGCACGGTCGCGGTCGTCGTCCCGTCGCCCACGACCTCGTTGGTCTGCATCGAGACCTCGCGGACGACCTGCGCGCCCATGTTCTCGAACGGGTCCTCGAGCTCGATCTCGCTCGCGATGGAGACTCCGTCGCGCGAGATGAGCGGCGTGCCGACGGGCCGGTCGATGATCGCGTTCATCCCCTTTGGCCCGAGCGTTCCGCGAACCGCCTTGGCGAGCTTGGCGACGCCCAAGCCGAGGGCGCGGCGCGCGTCGTCGTCGTGCAGCATGATCTTTGGCATGCGGACCGTTCCCTCCCGCCGGGCTCAGCGCTGCGGCCCGGCGCCCGTGATGCTTTCCCCGTTCCGGGTCAGACGCCGGCCATTCCCCCGGCCGCCGCCTCGCGCGCGGCGCGGCGGACGAAATGGCCGAGGTCCGGCTCCTGCCCGGGTGGCGGCTCCTCGTCGAAGCGCGCCGCGAGCAGGCTGCGGCAGAGCGCGCCGTTGAACGCCGTGTTGATGCCGACACGGCCGAGCATCCGCAGGTACTCGGGCATGCGCTGCGCCGACAGCGGCGCTCCCGCCTCGTCAAGGAAGGCCTCGCTCCGGCCGGCCGGCCCGGCCACCACCCCACGCCGCTCGAGGTAGCGACGCCGCAGCCGCTCTCCGTCAGCGTCGAGCGGCAGGGCCTCGAGCGCCTCGAGCGACAGCGCGGCGAGCGCCTCCGCATCGAGCCCGTGCCCCGCGAGGTGGCGCAGCAGCGCCTCCTCGCGGCGCTGGAACGCCTTGACGAGGAAGGTGCGGCGCAGGTCGTCGAGGTCGCCGCACGCCGCCGCGCCGAACGCCTCGCGGAACCCGAGGCCCGCGGAGAGCCCAGCATTGATCGTATCGGCGTACATGTGCTCGCCGAGCGTCACCTCGACGCGGCTCACCCACGGCAGGGCGCCCACCTCGCGCCGCATGTCCTCCGCCATCATGAAGGCGAAGTTCGCGGCGCACCAATAGGTGGGCAGCCGGAAGCCGATCGAGACCGAGCCATCGCCCTCGATCACGATGCGGGTCACGAAGCCGAGTTCGGTGACGGGCTCGTCGAGTTCGGGGTCGAAGACGAGGTCGAGCCGTCGCTGAACCGCCGCCTCCCGCTCCCCCGCCCAGGTCGCACCTCCGCTCATGCGGCGACCCTGTCGCTCGCCTCGATCCGGCGGCGCTGCTCGGCGACGTCGATGCCGTAGAGACGCGCCGCGTTCAGGCCGAGGATCTTCTTCTTCGCCTGCAGCGTGAGATCGACGCCCTTGGCGCGCTTGACCTCGTCGGGCAGCTCATAGGCCATGAACTTCTCGACGAGCCAGCGCGGCGTCCAGATCGCGTAGTCGGAGCCATAGAGCAGCTTGTCCTCGCCGAGCCAGAACAAGAGCTCCGAGATCACGTTCGTGAAGTAATCGAGCCGCGGGCCGATGAAGGGCAGCGCCACGGCGAGGCCGGCGTAGACGTTGGTCTCCTGCGTGGCGATCCAGCAGAAGTCGTCGAGACGCGGCAGCCCGCAATGCTCGACGATGAAGTTGAGGCCCTGGAAGTCGGTCGCGCAGTGGTCGATGTCGGCGACGTCGAAGGCGTCCCGGTCAAGCGGGATGATCGTCGGGCCCTTGTGGACGTGGATGTTGCGGATGCCGAGCCGCTCGCAGAGCGCGAAGTAGCGGTAGGTCGCCTTGTCGGCGAGGCT
>CAZHMM010000226.1:0-5524 GCA_964533585.1 uncultured Elioraea sp. | reverse complement strand
CAGCTGCTGCTCGCGCCGACACGCGCGGCCGCGGTCTTGCAGCGGCCGGCACCTGGCGGGGCCGCCGTCCCCGCCGTCGCCTTTCGCCTGCCGCCGGGCACCACCCCGGCGCTGCTGCGCGCCTTCGCCGACCCGACCGCCGAGCCGGCCGCGCTCCGCCCCGAGCCCGCGCCGCTGCCGCCCGAGATTCCGGCCGCCGTCGCCATCCGCCTGGCCAAGCTCGCGCGCCTGCTGCCGGCGGTGCTGGCCGCACCGGTGGCCGAGCAGGCCGACTGGGCCGCGTTCGCCGCCCGCCACGACCTGATCGCCGTGCCGGGCGCGGACGTGCTCGGCTATCCCGACACGGTCGCGGCGACGCTCACCCGGGTGGGCGAGGCGCGCGTGCCGACCGAGGACAGCCGAGAGACCCGCATCATCGCCTTCCGCCCCGCCGATGGCGGCACCGAGCATCTCGCCATGGTGGTGGGCGATCCCTGGTCGGCCGCCGAGCCGCCGCTGGTGCGCCTGCACAGCGAGTGCTTCACCGGCGACCTGCTGGGCTCGCTGCGCTGCGACTGCGGCCCGCAGCTGCGCGGCGCGCTCGCGCGCATGGCCGAGGAAGGGGCGGGTGTGCTCCTCTATCTGTCGCAGGAAGGGCGCGGCATCGGCCTGGTCAACAAGCTGCGCGCCTACCAGCTCCAGGACGAGGGCGCCGACACGCTCGATGCCAATACCCGGCTCGGCTACGGCGCCGATGAGCGCAACTTCCTGATCGCCGCGGCGATGCTGCGCGAGCTCGGCATCGACGCCGTGCGGGTGCTGACCAACAATCCCGACAAGGTCGCCGCCCTCGCGGCCTGCGGCATCCGGGTCGCGGCGCGCGTGCCGCACCGCTTCCCCGCCAACGAGCACAACGACCGCTACCTCCAGACCAAGGCGGAACGGTTCGGCCACCTGTTCTGACCCGGCAGGCTCTGCCGGGCGGCGGCCGGTCTTGCCGCCGGGACGGTGAAGCTGCACTGGCAGGCGGCCGGGTTTCCTGCGCGAGGCGATTGGCACGGCGGTTGCTGCACGGCCGGGCATGATCGGCCCGTCCCTGCCCCTGCTGCCGAACGGCCTGCGCCAGGCGCCCGATGGCGGCCCGCCCTTGCGCGAGGACGAGGCCGTGCCGATGCCGGTCGAGATCTCGTTCGGCGACTTCCTGGCCAACCTCAACCCGCTGCACCACATCCCCGTCGTCGGCTGGGCCTATCGCCAGATCACCGGCGAGTCGGTGAACCCGGCGTTCCGCGCGCTCGGCGGCTTCCTGCTCGGCGGACCGATCGGCGCGATCATCGCCGCGGTCGGCGCGATGGCCGAGAGCCTGTTCAGCGACTCGCCGGATGGCGGCGCGGGCGGCGCGGTCGCGGTGGCGCCGCCGGTGCCGGGCGGTGTCGTCATGGCGGCCGCCATGCCGCGCGCCGCCGGCCCGGAGCTCGCGGGCACGGAGCTCGCTGGGGCGGTGCCGCTCGCCGATGCCGCCGCCGCGCCGATCGACGGCCAGGCGCTCGCCGCCCGGCTCGGCGCACGCTCCTACCGCGCTCCGTCCGAGGCCGCGCTGCCTGCCCTCGCCGCCTCCCGCCCCGCCGGCGAGGGCGACTTCGCCGAGCGGATGATGCGCGGGCTCGATGCCTACGACCGCACGCTCCGCCTGCGGCCGGGCGGCGTCTGAGGCCCCGGCCGCTCAGCCCTGAGGCGGGGCCGGCCGCGCGCCGAAGATCGCCGTGCCGATCCGGACATGCGTCGCCCCGTGGGCGATTGCGGTCTCGAAATCCCCGCTCATGCCCATGCTGAGCTGGCTCAGTCCGTGGCGGGCGGCGCAGGCGGCGAGCCAGGCGAAATGCGGTGCGGGATCCTCGTCCACCGGCGGGATGCACATCAGCCCGCGCACCGGCAGGTCCCACTCGTCCCGGCACAGGTGGATGAACTCGTCCGCCTCGGGCTTCGGGATGCCGGCCTTCTGCGGCTCCTCGCCGGTATTGACCTGGATGAACAGGCCGGGCTTGCGCTTCTGCCGCGCGATCTCGCGCGCGATCACCTCGGCGAGGCGCGGCCGGTCGAGCGTCTCGATCACGTCGAACAGCTCGACGGCCGCCGCTGCCTTGTTCGTCTGCAGCGGGCCTATCAGGTGCAGCTTCAGGCTGCGATGAGCGGATTTCAGCGCCGGATACTTGGCCTGCGCCTCCTGCACCCGGTTCTCGCCGAACACCGTCTGCCCGGCCGCGATCGCCGCCTCGATCGCCGGCCGCTCATGGGTCTTGGAGACCGCGACCACGGTGACCGAGGATGGCTCGCGGCCGGCGCGGGCGCAGGCTTCGGCGATCCGCGAGCGGACGGTGGCAAGGGCGGCGGCGATGGCGGTGCGTTCGGACATGGCATGGCGCAGGGGCTGATCGGAGCGGCGCGGCGTCTGCGGCGCAGGACGCGTCGGCTCCCGTGGCTGATCCTTATGACCGATCCGCGCCGGGGCGGCGACCCCTTCGCGGCCGCCGCCGCACTTCCACGTGGATGTCTTGTCATCATGCGTCACGACTCGGCGCCCGGGCGGGCGGAACTGGCGCCCCGGCTCGCCCGTCTGTGCCGGGCGCGCGGGCTCGGGCTGTCGATCGCGCGCGACGCCGCGCTCGCGCTGCGCCTCGGCGCCGGGCTCCATCTCGCCGACGGCATGAGCCCGCCCCTGCTCTGGCGGCTGCACGGGCGGGGCCTGCTGACGGCGGCCGCGCATGGCCGGGCGGCGCTCGCCCGGGCGCGCCGGATGGGGGCCGACCTTGCCCTGCTCTCGCCGCTGTTCCCGACCGCGAGCCATCCGGGCGCGCGACCCCTCGGCACGGTGCGATTCGCGGGCCTCGCGCGCCGGGCGGGCATTCCGGTCGCGGCGCTCGGCGGGGTAACGGGCGCGCGGATGACGGCCGCGGCGCGCGCCGGCGCGGTCGCGGTGGCGGCGGTGGGCGCGCTGCGCCGACCTGCCCGCTGAGCCTCCGCCGGCATCTGTGTTGCAACCCTGCCACGGTGTGCCCTGAAACGCACGATTGCCCCTTCGCGCCCGATGGACACCCCCGCGCCGGCTTGAGCATAGTCCGGCCCAGGCTCGGTGATCCGCCTTGGGCGTGACGCGCATGCGTCGCCTCCGGGGGCTCGGGGAGGGGGCCAGGAACTGCGCGCCGGGTCGTCCGGCGCGTGTCAAACTGAGGAGAGGGATACAGGATGCGCAAGATCCTCCTCGCCACGGCGGCGGGCTTCGCCGCGATGGTGGCGGATGGTGCGACCCCCGCGCGCGCGCAGTCGGCTGCCGAGGTTTCGGGGCAGACGCCGCAGCCGGGTCTCACCGGGTATGTCCAGGGCCGCTTCCGCTTCTACGGCGCGCTGGTGAGCCAGGACGGCGACAGCAGCGCCTCGGGCAAGCTGTCGAGCTACGACTTCTTCGACTATGCCCGCGTCTGGATCGGCGCCGACGGCGTCGCCGAGAACGGCCTCCGCTACGGCGCCCGTCTCGAGATCCGCATGCCCGGCGACGGTGTGCGCGGTGACGGCCGCGGCACGCTGTTCTATCGCCGCATGGTCGGCTATATCGGCACGCCGACCCTCGGTCAGCTCCGCTTCGGTTCGGGCACGGTGCGCGCGGTCGAGCAGATGCACACCGGCCATATCCTCGGCGGCATCGCCTCGGGCCTGCATGACGGTGACTGGAACGTCGTGTTCACCGGCCAGGGCGGCCTGATCGCCAGCAGCTTCTTCTACTCGTCCTCGATCGGCAACAATGCCTCGGCGATCGGCTACTACACGCCGCAGTTCTTCGGCTTCGACCTCGGCATCAGCTACGCGCCGAACAACGGCAACTTCAACGGCCAGTGCACCGCCGGCGCCGGCGCGACGTTCGAGGGGTGTGACCGTGCCTCGTCGAGCACCGCCTCTGCGGGCAATCTGCGCAACCAGATCGACGCGATGCTGCGCTACCGCGGCACCTTCGGGCCGGTCGGCGTGACCGCCTCGGGCGGCGTCCGCACGGCCGACACCGTCGATGACCCGACCCCGGGCGCCGTCGGCTTCAAGCGGGTGACCGCGGGTGTGGTCGGCGCGCAGCTGACCTGGGCCGGCCTGACCTTCGGCGGCATCACCACCTTCGGCCCGTACAACCGCGGCTTCACGGCCCTGCCGAAGAGCGCGCCGGGCGTGCAGAACCGCAACGCGTTCAGCTGGCAGCTCGGGGCGCGCTACACGATCGGCGCGCTCACCGTCGGTGCGGCGTATCATGAGCTGCGCACCGAGGGGCTCACCGGCGCCGCGACCGGCAAGCTGAAGGAGCAGGGCTTCGGCCTCGGCGGCAGCTACGCCCTCGCCCCGGGCCTCGCGCTGTTCGCCGAGTACATCTACTCGAAGGCCAGCGAGTCGGGCCGCGACTTCAACACCTTCCAGGCCGGTACCCAGGACAGCTTCAAGGCCAATGTCGGCCTGCTGGGCATCAGCATCGTCTGGTGAGTGTCTGACGGCCTCGGCTGTCGTGTGATCGGGGGGCAGGGCGACCTGCCCCCCTTTTTCGTCCCCCGCCGCGATCCTTGTTGACGCGCGCCCCGCCACGGTCCATGCGTGCGGCGATGATCCACCGCTCCCGGCGACCGGCCATGCGACGTTCCAGCCTGATCCTGCTCGCGCTGCTCCTGCTCGCTTCCTGCGGCCAGGGCCGCTACGTCGAGGAGGACGAGTACAACGACCCGCGCCGCGACAACATGACGCGCGGTGGCCTGTTCGGCGAAGGCGGGCTGATCATGTTCGGCACCAGCCGCACCGGACGCGATGAGGGCGGTGGCGCGCTCGGCGTCAACGCCTTCCTCTGGCGCGGCGCGCTCGACACCCTCTCCTTCATGCCGCTCGCCTCCGCCGACCCGTTCGGCGGGGTGATCATCACCGACTGGTACGCGCCGCCCGAGGCGCCGGACGAGCGCTTCAAGGTGACGGCCTATATCCTCGGCCGGCAGCTCCGCGCCGATGGCGTGCGGATCTCGGTGTTCCGCCAGGTGAACAGCCGCGGCCAGTGGCTGGACGTGCCGGTGACGCCGGACATGGCGACCGCGCTCGAGGACAAGATCCTGCTGCGCGCGCGCGACCTGCGCGTCCAGTCCGTCCAGACCGCCGGGCGGTAGAGGCCACAAGACCGGGCGAGGGGAGCGCGTCCGCTCCCCTCGCGCACCCCTGCTGAACCCGCGCCCTCCCGCTGGTCGGGCGCCGACGCTACACTCCGCGCCGCGATGGACCAGATCACCGACACCGCACGCTACGACCCCGCCGCGGCCGAGCCGCGCTGGCAGGAGGCATGGGACAAGGCCGGCTGCTTCGCCGTCGCCGATGTGCCGGACGGCGCGCGGCCCAAGTACTACGTGCTGGAGATGTTCCCGTACCCGTCGGGGCGGATCCACATGGGGCACGTGCGCAACTACACCCTCGGCGACGTGGTCGCCCGCTACAAGCGCGCGCGCGGCTTCGCCGTGATGCACCCGATGGGCTGGGACGC
>CAZHMM010000225.1:0-5577 GCA_964533585.1 uncultured Elioraea sp. | reverse complement strand
TCACGTGCCATTCGGTATCGCGCCTTGGCGGCGGCGACGAGGGCGACTGCGGCGCGGTCTGCCCAGAGTTGCGGCAGCAGGCTGCCCAGCGGAGCGGCGTCCGTCAGTCGGCGAGGCGGGCGAACATCAGCTCGTGGCGGTTGTGCGAGACGTGGCGCAGCCACGCGCCCGGGATCTCGGCGAAGTCCTGGGCCGCGGCGTGATCGGTCTCGCCCTGGAACTTCAGCGTGCAGACGATGTTGCGCGCCGCATCGGCCTCGATCCAGGCGCGCACCAGGCGCAGTAGCCGCGCCGGATAGGCGATCACGTCGCTGCACAGCCAGTCGGCGGGTCCGTTTGCCGCGCGCCAAGCCCTGGGGTCGAGCGCGAAGGCGCTCTCGCGCCGCGCGCTGACGCCCGGCAGCGCGGCGACGGCCGGATCGATCGGCGCCTTGTCCACCGCGACCACGCGCGCGCCGAGCCGGGCGAGCGCCCAGCTCCAGCCGCCCGGGGCGGCGCCGAGATCGAGGCAGGTCTCGCCCGGCTGCGGCCAGCGCCGGAGCAGGCAGAGCGTCTCCCAGAGCTTGAGGTAGGCGCGGCTCGGCGGGCCGGTGCGGTCCTCGACGAAGCGCGCCTCGCCGTTCGGGAAGGGGGAGGAGCAGTCGGGCGAGGCGAGCAGGGTGGCGGGATCGAGCAGCGTCCAGGCGCCGAGCGGGGCGGTGGGGGCGGGGGCGGGAAAGGCGATCGGTTTGGCCGAGACATGCGGCAGGCGGGCGGCGATCAGCGTCGCGCGGCGGTGGTGCAGCGGCGCGTAGGCGGCCCAGTTGCGCTGGAGCGCGCGCAGCGTCGCGGCCGCATCGGCGATCGAGGCGATGGTCGCGGTGCGCGGGTTGCGCCAGGTGTTGAGCGCCCAGGCGGCCGGCACCGGCGGCTCGGGGCTCAGCGCGAGGCGGTCGTGCCAGGCGCTGATGGTCGCGCCGCGCCGGGCGAGCTCCTCGGCGAGGGTCCGCTCGAAGCCCGGGGCGGCGAGATAGGCGGCGGCGATCGGCGGGCGGCTCATCCGCGGCGCGTCGCCGCGGCGGCGAGCAGCGCCAGCCAGCCGAGGATCAGCAGGCCGCCGCCGAGCGGCGCGACCGGCCCGAGCGAGAGGCCGGCGAGTGCGCGCAGCAGCACCGCGCCGCAGAACAGCAGCGTGCCCGCCATGAAGGCGAGGCCGGCGAGCCGCACCGCCGCGCTGCCCCAGCGCGCCAGCAGCAGCGCCACCGCCAGCAGGGCGAGCGCGTGCATGGCCTGGATCGCCAGCGCGCTGTCGAGCATCGCCAGCTCCGCCGGGGCAAGCCGGGGCGCGAACAGGTGCGCCCGCGCGGCCGCCAGCGCCACGGCGCTGCCGCCGGCCAGCGCGCCGACCCCGATCAGCAGACGCTCCATCCCCCGACCCCCGATCCATGCTGCGTCTCGCACGCGTGGGATTGATGGACTGAACCGTTCAGTTCATCATTGCAAATCATGATGGATGACACGCATACCGTCGATGTGCCGCTCGCGCAGCTTGCGTCGCCGCAGCGCAAGCGCCGCCAGGTGGTCGAGGCTGCGGCACGGCTGTTCATGGCGCAAGGCTATGGCGCGACCAGCATGGATGCGATCGCGCGCGAGGCGGGTGTGTCGAAGGCCACGCTCTATGCGTATTTCCCGGGCAAGGATGCGTTGTTCGCGGCGATCGTCGGAGAGGCGTGCGAGCGCGAGGCCGAGGGGCGGCCGTGCTGCCCGGGCGCGGAGGGGGGCGACCTTGCGGCGACGCTGCTGTCCTTGGGCGAGGGGTATCTGTCGTTCCTGTTCCGTGAGGAGGCGCTGGCGATCCAGCGCGTGGTGATGGCCGAGGGGCCGCGCTTCCCGGAGCTGGGCCGGGCGTTCTACGAGAGCGGTCCGCGGCGGACGATCGCCTGGCTGGCCGGCTGGTTCTCGGCGTTGCAGCGCCAGGGTGGGTTGCGGGCGGGCGATGCGGAGCTTGCGGCGGAGCAGTTCCTGTCGCTGCTGCGCAGCACGGCGTTCCTGCGCCATATGCTGCGGCTGCCGCCGGCGCCGGATGCGGCGGAGGTGGCGCGCAGCGCGGCGGCGGCGGTGGACACGTTCCTGCGCGCCTGGGGGCCGGCGGCGCGGTGACGCCGGACCATTTCGCGGCGGCGCTGCTGTTGGACGACCAGGGCCGCTATCTGATGCAGATCCGTGACGACGTGCCGCACATCCTGCATCCGGGTGCGCTTGGCCTGTTCGGCGGCGGGATCGAGGCGGGTGAGGTGGCGGACGGCGCGGTGCGGCGCGAGCTCGACGAGGAGATCGGATTCGTGCCTGGCGATCTCGGGTATTGGCGGACGCTGTGGGTGCCGGTGCGGCGTGGCGGTGGTTCGCCGCAAAGTGCGCGGGTGGAGGTGTTCGTGGGTTCGGTCGCGGCGGCGCGTGTGCCGGGGTTGGATCAGCGGGAGGGGGCGGGGCGGCTGCTGATCGGTCCGCGGACGTTGTTGCTGGAGACGAAAGTTGCACCATCGGCACGGCTGGCGGTGGGGTTGCATGCGCAAGGAGCGATTGCGGCGGGTGAGGTGGAGCCTGTGACGGAGCGTTGGGCGGCGCGGGGGTAGGGGTCCAGGGATGGGGGGTGCGGGGGCAAGGGCCAATGGCCCTTGGCCCCCGCGGGGTGTTTCGCTTGCGCGCGGAGCGCGAAGGGGGCCACCCTGAGCGACGCGCAGCGAGCCGAGCCGGGGGGTTGGACGAAGCGGCGCAGGACGCCCGGGTGGAGGGTCACGGCAACACCGTCGTCCAGATCGTGGGCGACGGGAACACGGTCGTTGCGGGTTACGCGCATCTCCGGCTCGAGCGCTACGCCAACCGCCGCGCGGTGAAGCCCGCGTCACCGGACGCGGGCGGCACGCCGGCGGGCGAGCGTGCCGCGGATCTGCTGAGCGCCTATTCGCGATCCTTGCCGCTGCTGGGGCGCGAGCGCGATCTTGCGCGGCTCGACGCGTGGCTCGACGCGCCGGCGCCGGTCAGCGTACGGGTGCTGACCAGCGAGCGGCGGGGCGGGCGCGGCAAGACGCGGCTTGCGCTGGAGCTTGCCGAGGCGCGGGCGGCTGCGGGCTGGCGCGCGGGGTTCGTGACGGGGCGGGAACTCCGCCGGTTCCGCGACCAGCAGAACCTCGCGTCCTGGGGCTGGAACGCGCCGACGCTGATCGTCGTGGACTATGCGGCCGACCATGTCGGGCTGCTCGGCGACTGGCTGGCGGAACTGGCGGAGCACGGGCCGACCGACAAGTGCCTGCGCCTGCTGCTGCTGGAGCGTGACGCGGACCCGTCTTTGGGCTGGTTCGCGTCGTTGTTCGGCCGCGCGGATGGCGAGGGACGGGCGATCGCCGATCTGCTCGATCCGCCCGGCGCGGCGGTGACGCTCGGGCTGATCGAGGACATGGCGGAGCGGCGGGCGGTGTTCGAGGCGGCGTTCCGCCGTGCGGCCGGGCCGGGGGCGACGCCGCCCGCGATCGCCGCGGAGGTGGCGGCCGAGTCCTGGGGCGGCGAGCCCTTGTTCCTGGCGATGGCGGGGGTATCCGCCGCGCAGCCGGGCGGCGGGTCGGTGATCGGGGGCTCGGGTGCGCAGTTGGCGCTCGATCTGGCGCGGCGCGAGCTGGACCAGGTGGCGAGCGCCTGGGTCGCTTCCGGCCGGCCGGAGGCGGGCAAGGATTTCGCGCGGCACATGGCGGCGGTGGTGACGGTCAGCGGCGGGCTGAGCGCGGCGGAGGCGGAGGCCGCGATCGAGCGGGAGAAGCTGGCGCTGAACCGGCCGTCGATCGGCGATGCGCCGGAGCTGCGCGCGGCGCTGGCCGATGCGCTGGCGGGGCACGAGGGCGGGCTTGCGCCGATCCTGCCCGATCTGCTGGGCGAGGCGGCGCTGATCGTCGCCTGGGGCGACGGTGCGGCGGGGGTTCAGGCGATCGCGCGTGCGGCCGCGGCGAGGCGCGACGCGGTGGTGCGTGTGGTGATCCGCGCCTGCCAGGACTTCGTGATCCGCGGCCAGCGCGCGCCGCTCGCGCGGCTGGAGGGCGTGCGCGCGGAGATCCGCGATCTGGACGGGCTGATCGCGCTGGCGGACGCGATGCCGACCGCGACGGTCGAACTGCGCGAGGCGGCGCTGGCGGCGAGCGAGGAGGCGGTGGCGCACACCCGCACGCTCGCCCAGGCGCGGCCGGACGCGTTCCTGCCCCACCTCGCCCTGTCGCTGAACAACCTGTCGAACCAGCTCGCCGAACTCGGCCAGCGCGAGGCGGCGGCGCTGGCGGCGATCGAGGAGGCGGTGGCGCACTACGGCACGCTCGCCCAGGCGCGGCCGGACGCGTTCCTGCCCGACCTCGCCGCGTCGCTGAACAACCTGTCGAACCGCCTCGCCGAACTCGGCCGGCGCGAGGCAGCGCTGGCGGCGAGCGAGGAGGCGGTGGCGCTGTACCGCACGCTCGCCCAGGCGCGGCCGGACGCGGTCCTGCCCGACCTCGCCGGGTCGCTGAACAACCTAGCGGCCCACCTCTCCGCGCTCGGCCGGCGCGAGGCGGCGCTAGCGGCGATCGAGGAGGCGGTGGCGCACACCCGCACGCTCGCCGAGGCGCGGCCGGACGCGTTCCTGCCCCACCTCGCCCTGTCGCTGAACACCCTGTCGAACGCCCTCGCCGAACTCGGCCGGCGCGAGGCGGCGCTGGCGGCGATCGAGGAGGCGGTGGCGATCCGCCGCACGCTCGCCGAGGCGCGGCCGGACGCGTTCCTGCCCGACCTCGCCGCGTCGCTCGGCGCGCGCGGGGCGATTCTGGGCGAGGCCGATCCGGCCGCCGCTGCGGCCTCGTTCCGGGAAGCAATCGAGACGCTGCGCGGCCCGTTCCTCGCCCTGCCGCAAGCCTTCGCCAGCCTGATGCTCGCCCTCGCGCGCGGCTACATCCGTGCCTGCGAGGCCGCAGGGATCGCGCCCGATAACGACCTGCTCGCGCCGATCGTCCCCGTGCTGCACCGCCTCTAGACCGAGCAACCCCCGGAGCCCCCACGATGATCCCCGAAGCCCTGATCGCCGAAGCCGTGAAGGCCGCCGTCGGCTCGCTGGTGAAGGAAGCCGTACCCGCTGCGGTGCAGGCCGGCGGCACGGTTTGGGCCTGGATCAAGCGCACGCTCGGAGGCAAGCCCGAGGGCGAAGCGGCGATTGCCGCCGTCGAAGCCGATCCCGCCAAGGGCTCGGCGGCGAAGAAACTCGACGCCGCACTGACCGAGGCGCTGGAGGAAAACCCCGGCCTCGCGAAGGAGCTCGACGCCGTGCTCGCCGCGAGCGGCTGGCGTCAGATCGTGACCCAGACTGCAAACGTCACCGGGGACAGCAACACAACGATCCAGACCGCGGGGCAAGGGAACACCATCAACGCCCGATCCTGACGCAGCACGCCGCTACACTGCGCGCGCCCACCCCCCGGCACAGCGCCCCTCCCCGCCGCGCCGCGGCCGGATAAAGGAAAAAAGTCGTAAAGTGATAGGGGCTGACCTAGCTATCGGGTCTGCTTTGGACGTTTGGAGTGTGGCGGCAGT
>CAZHMM010000224.1:0-5624 GCA_964533585.1 uncultured Elioraea sp. | reverse complement strand
GCGCGAGATCACCGACGACGCCGGCCGCCGCGTGACCGTGCCCGCGCGCGTCGCGCGGGTCTTCGCCGCCGGCCCGCCCGCCTCCATTGCGCTGTTCGCGCTTGCCCCCGAGACGCTGCTCGGCTGGACCACGCCGTGGGGCGAGGCCGAGAAGGCATTCGTCGACGAGCGCTGGGCGAAGCTGCCCGTCACCGGGCGGCTGACGGGGCGCGGCGGCACCGCGAATCTCGAGACCGTGCTCGCGCTGCGCCCCGACCTGATCCTCGACTACGGCTCGGTCGCGCCGACCTATGTCTCGCTCGCCGACCGGGTGCAGGCGCAGACCGGCATTCCGGTCGTGCTGCTGAATGGCCGCTTCGACGCGATCGCCGCGAGCTTTCGCACCCTGGGCCGCATCCTCGACCGCGAGGCGGACGGGAACGCGCTCGCGACCTACGCCGATGACGTGCTCGCCGAGCTCGACCGCCGCATCGCCGCGATCCCGGAGGCGGAGCGTCCGCGCGTCTATTACGGGCGCGGGCCGAATGGGCTGCAGACCGGGCTGGCCGGCTCGATCAATGTCGAGACGCTGGAACGGGTGCGCGCGCGCAACGTCGCCGCTTCCCTCGGCGCCGGCGGGCTGACCGCGGTGACGATCGAGCAGATCCTGCTCTGGGACCCCGAGGTCATCGTCACCACCGATCCGAATTTCTTCGCCTCCGTGCAGCGCGATCCGCTCTGGCGCAGCGTCGCGGCGCTCCGCACCGGCCGCGTCCATCTCTCGCCACCCCACCCCTTCGGCTGGATCGACTTCCCGCCCGGGCCGAACCGGCTGATCGGCGTGCGCTGGCTCGCGCGTGTGCTCTACCCGGTGGCGTTCCCCGAGGATCCGCGCGAGCCGGTTGCCGGGTTCTACGCGCGCTTCTACCACCGGCGCCCCACCGAGGCGCAGCTCGACGCCATGCTGGCGACGCTGGAGCGCCTCGTCCCGCCGTGACCCGCGGCGCGGGCCTGCCCATCGCCGCCGCGGCCCTCGCCGCCGCAACGCTCGCGGCCTTCGCGATCGGCCGTTTCCCGGTCGGGCTCGGCGATCTCGCCGCGATCGCCTGGAGCGCGGTCAGCGGCGTGCCGCACGATCGCGGTTCGGCGATCGAGACGGTGATCCTCTCGGTGCGCGGCCCGCGCGTGTTCGCCGCCGTGCTGGTCGGCGCGGCCCTCGCCTCGGCCGGCGCGGCCTACCAGGCGCTGTTCCGCAACCCGCTGGTGAGCCCCGATATCCTCGGCGTCTCGGCCGGCGCCGCGGTCGGTGCCGCGCTCGGCATCCTGCTCGAACGCGACCTCGTCACGATCCAGCTCCTCGCCTTCCTCGGCGGGCTGATCGCCGTCGGCGCCGTGGTCGCGGCGGCGAGCGCGCTGCGCGGCCATGACCCGGTGCTGCTCCTGGTGCTCGCCGGAATCGCGATCGGCGCGCTGTTCGGCGCGGTGGTGTCGCTGATCAAGGTGGTGGCCGATCCCTACAACCAGCTGCCCGCGATCACCTTCTGGCTGCTCGGCAGCCTCGCCGGCGCGACCGCGGCGGATGCCGCCTCCGCCTTGCCCGGGATCGCGCTCGGCTTCGTGCCGCTCGCGCTCCTGGCGTTCCGCATCGACGTGATGAGCCTCGGCGAGGAGGAGGCGCGGGCACTCGGCGTCGAGGCCGGCCGCGTGCGGCTCGCCGTGATCCTGAGCGCGACGGTGATGACCGCCTCCGCCGTCTCGCTCGCCGGCACCGTCGGCTGGGTCGGGCTGGTGGTGCCGCACATGGCGCGGTTCCTGGTCGGGCCCGGCTTCGCGCGGCTGCTGCCGGCCGCGGCCATGCTGGGGGGAGGCTTCTTGCTGCTGGTCGATACGCTGGCGCGCTCGGCCACACGGATCGAGATTCCGCTCGGCGTGCTCACCGCCTTTGTCGGTACGCCGGTGTTCGTGCTCGTGCTCGCCCGCGCGCGACGGTCCTGGTCATGACGCTCGCAGCCGAAGCGCTCGCCTATGGCTGGCCCGGCCGGACGATCGGGCGCGAACTGGACCTCACGCTCAAGCGCGGCGAGGCGGTCGCGCTGCTCGGCCCAAACGGCACCGGCAAGACCACGTTGATCCGCACCCTGCTCGGCCTGCTGCGCGCGCATGCCGGGCGGGTGACGATCGACGGCGATGACATCGCCCGCCTCTCGCGCGCCGAGGCCGCGCGCCGCCTCGCCTATGTGCCGCAGGCGGGGGCGACGCCGTTCCCCTTCACGGTCGAGGAGGTGGTGCTGATGGGCCGCGCCGCCCATCTCGGCCCGTTCGGCCGGCCGGGGCGGGCCGACCGCGCGGCCGCGGCCGAGGCGATCGAGCGCGCCGGCATCGCCCATCTTGCCGCGCGCCCCTTCACGGCAATCTCCGGCGGCGAGCGCCAGCTGACGCTGATCGCGCGCGCGCTCGCCCAAGGCGGGTCGCTGCTGGTGATGGACGAGCCGAGCGCGAGCCTCGATTTCGGCAACCAGGTGCGCGTGCTCGACCTGATCGCCGCTCTCGCGCGCAGCGGAACCGGCGTCCTGTTCAGCACCCACGACCCCGATCACGCCTTCCTGGTCGCCGACCGCGTGGCGCTGCTGAAGGACGGCGCGTTCCTCGCGCTCGGCGCGCCGGAGGCGGCGATCACGGAAGCGAGCCTGCGCGCGCTTTACCGCGTCGAGGTGCGGATCGCCGAACTCGCGGAGGACGGGCGGACGCGGCGGGTGTGCCTGCCGCGGCGCGCCGCGTGATCCGCTACACCTTCGCCGCCGAGGGATCGATCCAGCCGATATTGCCGTCGTCGCGCCGGTACACCACCGCGAGCGAGCCGGTCTTGCGGTCGCGGAACATCAATACCGGCGCATCGGCGAGATCGAGCCGCATCACCGCCTCGCTGACGGTCAGTGTCTCGATCTCGGTCGGCAGTTCCGCCACCACGGTGGCGTGATCGCCGTTCAGTTCGAGCGTCTCGCCTTCCGCCGGCTCGGCCTCGCGCACGGGCTCGGGGCTGAGCACGTACTGCATCACCTTCTCCGGCCGCTCGCGGTGCGCGAGGTCGCGCGCATGGTCGTTCACCTTGCGGCGATAGCGGCGCAGCCGCTTGCCGAGATGCTCGGCCGCGGCATCGAAGGCGGCATGCGCGTCCTGCGCCTCGCCCTCGCCGCGCAGCACGATGTTGCGCGCGGCATGCATGGTGATGTCGCACATGAAGAAGGTGCGCGCGCGCGAGAACACCACCTGCGCCTCGAGCGCGTGATCGAAATACTTGGCCGCGATGTTCCCAAGCTGCTCGGTGACGTAGGTCTGCAGCGCCTCGCCCACATCCACCTGCTTGCCCGAGACCGTGATCTGCATCGCTCGACCCTCATGTCAGGGCGGGCTCGGTGCGAAGCGGCCCGCCGGTTGCGGCCGGCGCGGCGGACGCCGCGTCAGGCCGGGACGGCCTTCTCCCGCCGCCGCTGCACGGACGAGGGGATGCCGAGGCCTTCGCGGTATTTGGCCACCGTGCGGCGGGCGATGTCCACACCCTCGCGCTTGAGCATGGCGACGATCTGGTCGTCCGACAGCACCGCCTCCGGGTCCTCGGCGCCGATCAGCTCGCGGATGCGATGGCGCACGCTCTCGGAGGAGTGCGCCTCGCCCGTGGTGCTGGCGATCGCCGTGGTGAAGAAGAACTTCATCTCCAGCGTGCCGCGCGGGGTGGCGATGTACTTGTTGGCGGTGACGCGGCTGACGGTGCTCTCGTGCAGCTCGACGGCGGTGGCGATGTCGCGCAGGATCAGCGGGCGCAGATGCGTGATGCCGTGGCGGAAGAACGCGTCCTGCTGGCGCACGATCTCGGCCGCCACCTTCAGGATCGTGCTCGCGCGCTGGGCGAGGCTCTTGACCAGCCAGGTGGCGTTCGCCCAGTGCTCGGCGATGAAGGTCTTCTCGTCGCGCGACTTCGCGCCGGCCGCGACGCGCGCGTAGTAGGCGCCGTTCGCCAGCACGCGCGGCAGCGTCTCGGGGTTCAGCTCGACGATCCAGCCGCCGTCCTCGGCGCGGCGCATCAGCACGTCCGGCACCACCGTGGTCGCGGGCTCGGCCTCGAACGCCGCACCGGGCTTCGGATCGAGCCGCTTCAGCTCGGCGATCATGTCGGTGAGGTCGTCGGCATCGACCTCGCACGCCGTCATCAGCGCGCGCAGGTCGCGCCTGGCCAGCAGATCGAGATTGTCGAGCAGCGCGGCCATCGCCGGGTCGTAGCGGTTCAGCTCGCGCAGCTGGATCTCCAGGCACTCGCGCAAGGAGCGCGCGAGCACGCCCGGCGGGTCGAAGCGCTGCATGCGGCCGAGGACGGCCTCGATCCGCTCGCGCCCGCAGCCGAGCGAGAGGGCGAGCGCGTCGAGATCGAGGGCGAGCCGCCCCGCCGGGTCGAGCCCGGCGATCAGGCAGGCGCCGATCAGCCGGTCGGTCGGGTCGCCGATCGAGAGGCGGAGCTGCTCGGCGAGGTGCTCGCGCAACGAGCGGCGCTCGACCGCGAGATCCTCGATATCGCGCCCATCCTCCTCGAAGTCCGACCGGCCGCCGCGCCCGCCGGCGCCGGCGCCGGGCGCGTAGCCGCCATCGGCCGAGCCGCCGGCGTCGTAGACATTGGCGAAATCGGCATCGAGCGGCGCCTCGCCCGCGGCGGCGACCGCCTCGCGCGCATCCGCCAGCGGCGGCGTCGCCTCGGGTGCCGGCGCGGCGGGCGCGTCGGCGCTCGGCCGGTCGTCGCGCTCGAGCAGCGGGTTGCGCTCGAGCTCCTGCTCGACCCAGGCCTGCACCTCGAGGTTGGAGAACTGGAGGAGCTGGATCGCCTGCCGCAGCTGCGGCGTCATCACCAGCGCCTGGCCGAGGCGGAGATCGAGCCGCGGACCGATCGCCATGCGGGCGGTTCCCCGGAGGGCCCTTAGAGCGAGAAGCGCTCGCCGAGATAGACCCGGCGAACCCCGTCATGCGCGACGATGTCCTGCGGCTTGCCCTCCATCATCACCTGGCCGTCATGCAGGATGTAGGCGCGGTCGATGATCTCGAGCGTCTCGCGCACGTTGTGGTCGGTGATCAGCACGCCGATCTCGCGGTCCTTCAGATGCGCCACCAGATCCCGGATCTCGCCCACCGCGATCGGGTCGATGCCGGCGAGAGGCTCATCCAAAAGTATGAAATTCGGGTGACTGGCGAGCGCGCGCGCGATCTCGACGCGCCTTCGCTCGCCGCCCGAGAGCGCGAGCGCGGGCGTGCGGCGGAGATGACTGATCGAGAATTCGGCGAGCAGTTCGTCGAGCATCGCCTCGCGCCGGTCGCGGTCGGGCTCGGCCACTTCGAGCGCGGCGCGGATGTTCTCCTCGACCGTGAGGCCGCGGAAGATCGAGGCCTCCTGCGGCAGGTAGCCGAGGCCGAGCCGGGCGCGGCGGTACATCGGCAGGGTGGTAATGTCGGCCCCGTCCAGGCTGATACGGCCGTAATCGGGCCGGACCAGGCCGACGATCAGGTAGAAGCAGGTGGTCTTGCCGGCGCCGTTCGGGCCGAGCAGCCCGACCGCCTCGCCGCGCATGGCCGCGGCAGTATTGCATTGCGGCAGTCCTGCGCGGGAT
>CAZHMM010000223.1:0-5626 GCA_964533585.1 uncultured Elioraea sp. | reverse complement strand
CCGGGCCGGGCTGCTCGGCGCCGGCGAGGCGGTTCGCGGGCATGGCGGCTCTCCCTCGGCGGTGGCCGGGCGGGGACCGTACCGGGCCGCGCCGGCGCCCGGCAATGCCGCTTCAGCCCGGCGCGACCGGCAGGCGCATCTCCACCCGCGTGCCGCGGCCGGGCCGGCTGTCGATCGACAGGGTGCCGCCGAGCTGGCCGACGAAGCCCGACACCATCGCGAGGCCAAGGCCAGGGCGCTCGCGGTTGGCGGCGGTGGTGAAGAACGGCTCGCGCGCCTGCGCCAGCACCTCCGGCGTCATGCCGGTGCCCGTGTCCTCGACGGCGATCAGCACCCGGCCGGGCTCCGGCCCGTCCGGCAGCGCCGCGAGCCGCACCGTGATGCGCCCGCCGGGGGGCGTGGCGCGCCGCGCGTTGTCGAGCAGGTGGCCAAGCGCGAGCTGGAACTGGCGCCGGTCCGCCCGGATCTCGGGCAGCGGCTGCGCGGCCTCGAGCGTCAGGGTGGTGCCGGACGGCAGGCCGGCGCGGAACTCCGCCAGCGTCTCCTCGACCGCCGGCAGCGGCGCGACCGGCTCGATGCGCAGGAACTGGTTCTGGATGTGCGACAGCAGGTCGGCGACCAGCCGGCCGCCGCGCTCGGCCGCAACGATCATCGAGTCGAGCGTGCGGCGCTCCTCCGCCCCGGTGGCGCGGTCGCGCAGCGCCTCCGCGCCCATCAGGATCGGGGTGAGCAGGTTGTTGAACTCGTGCGCCACGCCCGCGACCACGCGCGTGACCGCGTTCTGCCGCTCGAGCGCATCGATGCGGCGCTGCGCCTCGGCGTTGCGCTCCGCCTGCTCAAGTGCGCGCGCGGTCGCCGCCTCGGCCCGCCGGGCGAGGACGAGCAGCGCGACGCCTGCCGCCGCCAGCAGCAGCGTCAGCAGCGCCGTGATGAGCCCGTAGCGCAGCGTGTCCCGGCGCCAGGGCGCGTAGATGTCGTCGGCGTTGGTGCCGATGCTCACGATCAGGCCGTAGGGCTCGACCGAGTGGTAGCCGTAGAGCCGCTCCCTGCCGTCGATGATCGAGCGGCCCCAGTAAACGCCGGCGAGGACGCCGGTGGGCGCGGTCGCACGGTCTGCGGCGAGGCGCTGCATCAGCTGGCTCGTCGGCCCCAGGCGCTGCACCGCCTGGGTCGGCGGGCTGCGCGCCAGCAGGTCGCCGTTCGGGCGGATCAGCACCGCCACGCCCTCGGTGCGCAACAGGCTGGCGAAGAACGCCTCGATGTAGTCGGCGGCGACCGCGACGAAGATGATGCCGCCGAAGGCGCCGTCCTCGGTGGTGCGGCGGCGGCTGACGGTGAAGACGCGCTGCTCGGAGACGCGGCCGACGATCGGCTCGCTGATCACCGTTCCCCGATCGGCCGCCTGCTGGGCAAGGAAGTAGCCGCGATCCTTGACGCTCGTGCCCGGCGCCCAGGTCGTGCTGCCGGCCCGCATGGTGCCGGTCTCGTCGGTGATCCAGACCGAGGCGATGTGGGCGCGGCGGTCGGCGAAGTCGGCCAGCATGCGCGCGACTGCCCGCGAGGTCTCGATCTAGGCCCAGGAGAGGCCCCCGATCACCAGGTCGATCTGCTGCAGGATCGCCTCCTGGGTCTCCAGCACGCGGCCGATATGCTCGGCCGCCACGGCGGTCTCCTGCACGATGATGCGTTCCGCCTCGCTGGCCGTCTGCTCCCAGCGGTCCCTGGAGATCACGCCGAAGGCGAGGAGCGGGATGACCGCCGTCAGAACGATCGCGGCCTGCACCGCGCGGACCAGCAGCGCCATGAAACGGCGCGGCGGCGCGACCGCGACGCTGCTCGGCGGTGGGGCAGACGGCGAAGGAAGCAGGGTCGGGATGGCTGGGGGGTCCGTCTTGCGGGCGTGTGGTCGGCCGTCGGGCAGCGCCGCCCGCACCCTTCGTTCAACCCTTCAATTGTGTGAAGGGGCCAGGAATTGCAACACTTCTTGAGCCCGCGTGCAGCAGAGCGTGGCCGGCGCCGTGGTGACGATGTGGCGGGTCTGGCCGGTCCCCGATGGTCGGAGCGAGAGGATTCGAACCTCCGGCCCCTGCGTCCCGAACACAGTGCTCTACCAGGCTGAGCTACGCTCCGACGGGGGATCAGGCGGCGCTGTATAGGCAATGCCCCGGCGGGGGGCAAGCTGTGGGGCGTCAGGTCAGGGCCGCGGCCGTGCGCGTACCGGGGCGCAGCGTCGCCAGCAGCGGCAGCACCGCCTCGGCGCCGTCCGCCACCGCGTAGAGCTCGCGCACCGAGGCCTCGGCGAAGCCCGCGCCGATCGCTGCCTCGATCGCGGCGATCAGCGGGGCGGCGCTGCCGGCGACGTCGCACAGCACGATCGGCTTGTCGTGCAGCCTGAGCTGGCGCCAGGTGATGATCTCGATCGTCTCATCGAGCGTGCCGAGGCCGCCCGGCAGCATCACGAAGGCATCCGCGAGCTCCGCCATGCGCGCCTTGCGGGTGTGCATGGAGTCGACCTCGATCATCTCCTGCGCGCCCTCGTGCGCGACCTCCCAGCGGGCGAGGAAGGTCGGGATCACGCCGGTCACGGTGCCGCCTGCGGCGAGGCAGGCATCGGCGATGCGGCCCATCAGCCCGATCCGGCCGCCGCCATAGACCAGCCGGATGCCCGTCTCGGCGAGCGCGCGGCCGAGCGTGTCGGCGGCCGCGGCGTGCACGGGGTCGGCGCCGAGACGCGAGCCGCAGAACACGGCGATGGCGCGGTAGTCGTGGTGCATGCAAATCTCCCTACCCGACTGCACTACAGCGGCCTGCCGAGTCCTGTCACTCGCGCCAATCGGCGGGCCTGACACAGACGTGAGCTTTCCTGTCGATAGACTCTCGGCAACAATCCTGCGCCAGGTCATTACAGCCTGCACAGGAGAGGAACAGTCCAACATGAATCGACCGTTGCTTGCCGCCGTCCTGGCGGCCGCCGTGCTCGTACCCGCGACGGTTGTCCTCGCCAGCGTCGCGGTGATCCAGGAGCGCTAGGCCGGTTTCCGGATGATGCGCGACAATATGGAGGCGATCCAGGCGGTGGTGCAGGCCCGCCGGCCGAACGCGGATGCGGTGGCGCCGGCCCGGGCGATCGCCGAGCACGGACCGAAGATCAAGGGGCTGTTCCCGCCGGGCAGCGACCAGGGCGCGCAGACCCGCGCGCTGCCGACCATCTGGTCCGACAGTGCCGGCTTCGAGAGCCGCGCGGACGCCTTCACGACCCAGGCCCAGGCGCTGCTCGCCGCGGCCGAGGGCAGCGACCAAGCCGCCCTCGCGCGCGCCTTCGAGGCCACCGGCGGCACCTGCGGCGCCTGTCACCGGCCGCACCGCGCCGCCCAGCGTTGAGCCGCTAGACCAGCAGGTTCACCACCCCCCAGATGGTGCCGGCGGCGATCGCCAGCGCGACCGCCGCCGGTGCGAGCCCGGCCAGCCGCGGCGCCCGCGTCCCGGCGGGCAGGCGCTTGACACCCGTCACCATCGCCTCGATCAACTGGTGCCCGGCCATCCGGTAGGCGAACACCGCGATCACGTGCAGGATCACCACGATCAGCAACAGGTCCGAGATCCGGTAGTGCAGCGTCGTCAGCCGGTCCGACATCGCCTTGCCGGCCAGCGGAAACAGCGGGCCGCGGAACAGGATGTCGTCATTGGCGAACAGCCCTGTCGCCCCCTGCGCCAGCACCAGCCCGAGCATCAGCAGCACCGCCCAGCCGCCGAGCGCGTTGTGCGTCGTCTCGTGATCGGGTCGGCGGCTGAACAGCGCGCGCAGATGCGCGAGCGCCGCGCCCGGGGCGCGCAGGAACGAGGCGAAGCGCGCGCTCTCGCTGCCGACCAGGCCCCAGAGGATGCGGAACAGCACCAGCGTCAGCGCGGCGTAGCCGCACAGCGCGTGCAGCCTCATGTCGTGCGCGCGCACGGTCAGGAACGAGCCGACCAGGGTGAGCGCGAGCGCCCAGTGGAACAGCCGGGTCGGCAGGTCCCAGACCTTGGTCTCCACGGTCGCATCGCCCTCGCCGCGCATCCGCCGCTCCTTCCGCCGACTGGCCGGCGTGACGATAGCCGGGGCGCGCGGCGGCGATGAGCGCACCTCTGCGCGAGCGGGGAGGCCGGCGATGATCGAGGCGGGGATCGCCCTGCTCGGCCCGTGGCGTTCGCCCGCGCTCGCCTTCGCGGTCGCGCTGGTCGCCGCCCTGCTGGTGCGGCCCGTCCCGCGAATGGCCGGGGTGGCGGCGGCCCTCGGCCTGCTCGCCGGGCTGTTCGACGTGTTCGGGGTGATGATCGTGACGCCGCGCATGCTGCCGGAGCGGCTGCCGTGGCTGGTGCTTGCCGCCGCGCTGGCCGGACTGGCGCTGCAACCGGCGCATCTCGGCGCCCGCGGCAAGGCCGTGCTGGTCGCCTGTCTCGTTCTGCCGGCGTCCTGGTGGATGCTGGGCGCGCCGCGCACGCTCGCCGACCTGACCCGCGTTGCCCTGCTCGCCCCGGCGGTGGCGGCGGCCTTCGCGCTCGCGCTGGCGCAGTGGCGGCGCGAGCGCGGCACGCGGCCGGCCTGGCGCGGCGGGGCGGCGGGTGCCGTCATGGCCGCTGGCTTGTGGCTTGCCGGCGCGCCGATGCTGTTCGCGGGGCTCGCCGCCTCGGTGGCGGCCGCCGGGCTCGGCGCCGGGCTCGGCGCCGCGGAGCGGGACGGCGTGCGCATCGGCGATGCCGGCACGCTGCCGCTCGCCGCCGGGATCGCCGGCACCGCGGTCGCCGCCGGCCTTGCCTGGCCGGACCCGGTGGTGATCGCGGCGGCGGCACTCGGCGTTTTGGTGCTGGCGCTGCCGTTGCCGGATCAGGACTAGGAAAACCGCCTCTGAACGCAGCCGTGCATTGCAGCGACGCTGCGGTGAGACTAAAGATTCAGACGTATCAACAGTAAAAGGGCGGACGGGGGACCATGCGACCGTATGTGGTCGGTCTTCTCGGCCTGCTGACGATCCTCGGCGCCGTGTGGATGGCGCTCGGCGAACGCGACAGGGACCTTGCGAGACTTGTTACGGATCTGACCCGCGGCCCGGCAGCGGTCCCGGCGCCGCCAGCCGCGCCTGCGGTTGCCCCTGCGGCCGCTCCCGCCACGCCGCCGGCGGCACCGCCCGCGCAGGCCGCGCCGCCTCCGCCGCCGAGGCCGAGCTTCGACATCGTGCGGGTGAACGCGCGCGGCGATGCGGTGATGGCCGGCCGCGCCGCGCCGCATGCCGACATCGCCATCCTCGACGGGCCGCGCGAGATCGGCCGGGTGCGGGCCGATGATCGCGGCGAGTGGGTGTTCGTGCCGTCCGGGCCGATGCCGCCGGGCGGGCGCGAGCTCTCGCTCCGTGCGCGCAATCCTGACGGGTCGGTCTGGGAGTCGGCCTCCGCGGTGGTGCTGGTCGTGCCCGAGCGCGACCGCGACGTCGCCGGCCGTCCGGTCGCGCCCGGTGCGGCGCCGCCGCCGATCGCCCTGCTGACGCCGCGTGAGCCCGGCGGCGCGCTGCAGGTGCTGCAGGCACCCCGTGCCGACGAGCCGCCTGCCGCTGCGCCCGCCGCCGAGCCGCAGGCTGCGGAGGCCCCGGCC
>CAZHMM010000222.1:0-5643 GCA_964533585.1 uncultured Elioraea sp. | reverse complement strand
CCGGCGCTTCGAGCAGGGTCAGCACGGCGATGCCATCCGTGACGTCATGGCCCAGTACTTCGGTGCGCCGCCCAGCGTTCGCGCCGCTCGTCCAGTCCAGCGTGCCGAAGGTGAACCAGCCGGACGTGAATGTGCCCAGCCCCGAGGCGGTGAAGGCCCGGTCGCGCAAAATGTCGATCACCGCGCCCGTGCCCTTGTAGGCCGTATCCTCCAGATCGACGCCGCAGCGCGCGTCGCCGAGCGCCGCGTCGCAGGTCGCCTGAAAGGTGCGCCCGACTGTCTGGCCGAGCACATGGGCAAGCGAGCGCACCTCGGCGACGAAGGCGAGCCGCCCGCGCCGGATCTGGCCGATGGCGCCGCGCCGCATCAGCACGCGCTGGCTGGTGGCGGCCCAGTTCACCCGCCAGACTTCGACCTCCGCGTTGTCCCAGCGGCCGTCCATGATGTCGGTCTCGGTAATCCGGTCGGAGGTCAGCACGCCTTCGGCGTCCTGCGCATCGACGGACAGGTCCGAGCCGGAACGGACCTCGGAGGCCGTCAGCCCGCTCTCGGGCTCGAAGTCGGTGCCATCGAAGGCGAGCGTCCGGTCGTGGTCGGTGAAGCCGAAGCTCACTGCGTCGGCGCGCGTGATCCGCCAGCACCAGGCGAGTGTGGTCGTGCCCTCGTCGAGATGGGCCCGCAGGTCAGGGTCGAGGCTCTTCATCGGCGCAGTTCCAGCAGCGGAATGGAGGTGATCGAGCCGAGCCGCTCGAGGTCGAGCGTCACGTCGAGCACGTCGGTGTCGAAGCGGACCGGCACGTCGAAGGCGAAGCCCGCGGTGATCGCGACGCCCGCGCCCGGCGCGGCGCCGAAGGTGACGACGCCGGTCGTGGTGTCGACGGACCAGCCGGAGAGCTGCTCCGCGCCATCGAGGGCGATGCGCACGGAGCCGGCGACCGGCTTGGTGATCGTCCGGGTCCATATCTGGCCGCCCGAGGCGTAGCGCTTCAGCAGCTGGAAGCCGGTCGTCGTACTGTCGCCGGTGCCGATGGGCTGGTCGGTGGGTGCTGGCACCTGCGACGGCAGGCAGGACTTGTGGTCGCCCCAATCCTTGAAGCGGAAGCCATGGAGGCGGCCGTTGCGCGCCTCGAAGAAGGCGACCACTACCGCCAGATCGTCGGCGCGGCGGATGCCGTAGGCGACATCGTAGCGGCGGCGCGAGTTGGCCCAGCTGGCGTTGCGTTCCTCGTCGCCGGAAGCGAGCTCGACGATCTGGGTGCGCCGCTCGGGCCCGCCCCGGGCGCCCCGGCTGATGTTGTCGGGAAACCGAACCTCGTGAAACGCCATCACATGCCCCTCCGTCCCAGCGAGACGGCGCGGGCGATGTCCGCGGCCACCTGTGTCCTTGATTGGCGAAAGCTCTCGGCGTCGCGGGCCATGATGGTGACGTTGACGCCGCCGCCCGCGCCGTAGCTCTGCGCTTCGCGCCGCGACAGCACGCGCTCCCCGCGTTGCAGGATCGCGGGCACTTCGTCGTGGCGAAGTCCAGCCATGCCGCCGCCATGCATCCGGGGCGCAGCGGCGAAGGCCATGGCCGGGACCATCCGCGAGGGTCCGGTCGATCCGACCATCCCGCCCGCATGCAGGACACTGGCGAAGATTCCGCCCGCACCGGAGAACACGCCTGAGAGCGCATTGGCGATCGGCCCGAGGATGAACCGCCGCGCCGCGAGCTGGGCGAGATCGGCCAGCAGCGAGGTGACGAGGTCGCGGAAGTTCAGCTTGCCGGTCTTCACGAACTGGCCCACCGCGTTCTCGGCCGACTGGAAGGCGCCGACGAGGCTCTGGCCGATGTCGCCGCCGATCTCGCGGGCCTTGCTGGCGTAGTCCGAAAGAGCGGCGGTGACGGCCTGCCAGCCGGTGACGGCTGCCTCGGTCGCGGGCTCCGCTGCAGCAGCCGCAGCCCCTGCGGCCGCGCCCGCACCGGTCGCGGCGCGTCCGGCGTCGCCGAGCGCCGTCTCCAGCCGCTCGGCAGCACCCGTGGCCTCGGTCAGCGCATCGGCGCTCGCCTCATCGGTGCCGCGCACCGCGTCGCGGAGCGCCTGCCAACTTTCGAGGGGCGCACGTGCCCCCTCAGCCAGATCGCGCGCGGCGCCGCGATACAGGTTGGCGGACTCGAGCGCGCGGTTCGCCGCCTCGGCCAGACCAAGGTCGGGCGCGCTCAGCGGGTTGTCCTCGAAGGCCCGGTCGAAAGCCGCCTGCGCAGCTGTCGTGGCGGCACTGGCCGCACCCTCGAAGCGGTTCTCGATCTCGCCGAGGTCGAGGTCCGGCACCAGCGAGATGCGCCGCTCCGACCCGAGCGCTTCCAGCCCCTCGTTGATGCCGCCGATGAAGCCGTTGATGCGCGCGACCACGCCGTTCAGCATCGCCTCGACGCCGTCGATCAGGCTGTTGGCCGCCTGAAACGCAAGATCGCCGATGGCGGCAGGCAGCAGACCCCAGATCGCCTTGATCGCCTCATAGGCGCCTTCGAAGGTGTTCGCGGCGGTGTTGCCGAAAGCCACGACGCTCTCGATGGCGCTCTGCATGCCCGAGGCGGCGTCGGCCTTCAGCTCGAAGAACATCGCCGTGGCGGCGGCACCCGCCGCTGCGGCGCCCATCCTGATGCGTTCCCAAACCTCGACCGCGAGGTCCTTCAGGAGCGACATCGCTTCTCCGAAACCGCCCGCACCGGAGACGAGACGGGTGAACTGATAGACGAGCTCGCCCGCGCCGACGATCAGCGCGCCGATGCCCGTGCGGATGAGCGCCCCGCGCAGGACGACCAGCGCTGTGGCGAGGCCCCGGACGGAGAGCGCGGCGGCGGCCATGCCGGCGACCCAGCGTCCCGCGAGGAAGGCTGCGAAGGTGGCGGCATACGTGGTCAGCCGGCCGATATTGTCGAAGAGACCGCGGATCGCGATGCCGAGCGGCCCGGTGCGGCTAGCGATGGCGGCCATGGCGTTGGCGACGGCTTCCAGTGCCGGGGCTGCGGCGACGGCCAGCTGGTTGGAGAGCCCCCGCCAGATGAGCCCGAGGCGCGAGATTGCGTCGTTCGTGCGCTCGATCTGGTCGGCATCCTGCTCTGAGACGACGACACCGAATGCGCGCACGTCCTCCGTCGCTTGGCGCAGCGTCTCGGTGTCGATACGGCTCATGGCGATGGAGCCTTCCTCGCCGAAGAGCTGACCTGCGACAGCGGCGCGTTCGGCCGCAGGCACGAAGTTCTCGATCGCCGCGTTGATCGCACCCACGCGCTGGTCCAGCGGCAGGGCGATCAACTCGTTGGCGGAAAGCCCCAGCCGGTCGAGCGCGTCGGCAGCCGGGCCGGTCCCGGCGGCCGCCTGGCTGAGACGGCGCGTCAGATCCTTCGTCGCCTGCTCGATGCCGGACATCGACACGCCCGCCAACTCGCCCGCGCGTTCCAGCGTCTGGATCGAGGCGACGGTGGTGCCGAGGGACTGCGCGAGCTTGGCCTGCGCATCGACGGTCTGCAGGCCGGAGCGGATCATCGCCACACCGGCGGCGGCAGCGGCGGCCACTGCGGCGGCAGCAGCCACAGCAACCCGCCGCGAGAACGCCGCAAGCCGGGCGTTTGCCGCTTCCATCTCCCGGCTCAGCCGTCCGAAGCCACGCGATCCGGCTTCGCCCACGCCTTCCAACTCGGCGCGCACCTGCCGTCCGCCCACGGCCGCGAGGCGGACGCTAACCCGTTTTTCCGCCATGAGAGTGATCCATCTGTTCGTTGAGCTTGGCGACCATCACCGCCTCGACGACGGGCAGCAGTTCGGCCATGGCGAGCGGCGGCACGCCGAGGGCGTCGCCAAGCGCCAGCGCTGCCGACATGTCCCAGCCGATCACGGCGCCGGGCAGGACGCGCAGTTGGCCGCCGAGTCGGCCGACCAGGTCCCAGACCTGCCAGCCCTCCGGCGTTTCCGGACGATTCAGCCGCGCCGGGCAGTCTTCGCACGCTTGCGCGCAGGCTTCGCAGTATCGGTCGCCCCCGCCGAAGGACCATTCGGCGAGAGCGCGGAGGCGTTTTTTTCCTGTTCCAGCAACAGGCCCTTCGAGACGTAGGTCAGCTGGAAGGCTTCGAAGATCGGCCAGACGTCGAGCAGCGCGTCGATGGCTTCGGGGCTGGGGTCGATGGAATTGCCGTCGGCATCGCCAATGCCCTCCCAGGCGAGCACCGCCCGCCGCGCGAGAGCCTTGGCGAAGGCGACAGCGCGCTCCTCGTCGGATGCCTCCTGGGGCACCGCCTCCACTACGGGGTCGCTGCGCGTCGCCACCATCAGCGCCGTGGTCAGCGGGCGCAGCTGCACCCGCACGCCCGGGGCGAGGTCGTGCCAGCGCGGAGCGTTGGTCAGGTCGAGCGTCAGCATCCTCAGTACACCTCTATGTCGTTGATCAGGGTTGCGGTGCACATCCGGCCGACGACGCTGTCGCGGGCCGCCTGCCAGTCGAAGGTCGCCTGCACCCCCTGCGGTCCGGAAATCTCGATGCGCGGGCGCGGCAGGTAGACGGCGTGCACGGTGAAGGTGAAGCTCTCGCCCGAGGGCAGGACGTAGGCGAATTCCATCTCGCAGGCCTCGCCGTTGATCGCCTGCGTCACCAGCGTCTGGTCGGCGAAGCGCACCTCGATCCGGCCGGTGAGCGCGGCAATGGAGGGGTCCGCGCCGTCGATGCGCCCGTCCGAGCGGATGGTCTCGATCCGGTCGAGGTTGTTGGCGTAGGTGATCTCGGCCGAGACCACATTCCCCAAGGCGGTCCCATTGCGGGTAATCGCCCCGTTGAAATGCCCGAAGCGCTTAAGCTCCAGCGCAGCGGGTGTTCCGGCGCTGGTGGTCGTGCCCACCGTCTCGCCCTGCGCCACCAGCCGCGCCGTCGCGGTCAGCAGGCCAGACCGCTGCATCTGCCAGGTGATCTGGTCGAGGACGCAGCCGGAATACATCGCATAGCGTGGCACCTCGGGCATGCCGGTCTCGATCGACATGCTGGGCAGCGTCCAGGACCCCGACTGGAACTCGTGGCTGTACGGCGCTTCCGCACCAGTGGTCGTCGGCGTGCCGAACGCCGCCTTCAGCCAGAAGCCGAAAGCCTCGGCGTCGAGCGGCACGACGACATCGCCGTCGGCCGTCACCGCATCCTTGATCGGCGCCAGCGGGTCGCGGCCGTAGCCCAGCAACTCCGAGTTCAGCAGCGGCTGCTCCGCCCCCAGCGAGGTGCTGGCGAAGGGCATGCGGGTGAAGCCGCTCGCGGGCGGCGTTCCATAGGTCGTTTCGAACGCAAGCGCCATCAGCGCCCGCGCCCCCTGGGCTCGTGCCATGGTGTTCTCCTCGGGTTGTCGGGGTCAGGCCAGCTGGTCGGCCGTGGAATAGTGCAGCACCACCGGGATCACGGCGGCCTTCAGGCTGGCCGCGCCCTCGACCGGCAGGTCTACGGGGCGCGGGGCTTCCGCCTCGACCCAGTCGCAGAGCCCGCCCAGCGTCCGGTCGGCGGCGAGCGCAGCGCCGATGCTGGCCGTCAGCGTGTCGAAGGCGGCGTCACGCGCCGCGCCCTGAACGACGGCCTCGATCTCGGCGCGGTGCTGGTAGTGGTAGCGCAGGGGCGACAGCGTCACCTCCG
>CAZHMM010000221.1:0-5652 GCA_964533585.1 uncultured Elioraea sp. | reverse complement strand
GCCGTCTGGTCCGACGCTCGCCGCGAGCGGCTTCAGGATCGCCTCCTGCCAGCCGGCGCGGGCGGGCGGCCCGAAGATCACAAGCCCGAGCCCGGCGAGGTCGGCGAGGTGCTGCGGCAGATCGGGCGGGCCGTCGGCGAAGCGGGTCTCTGCCAGGTCGATCGCGACGTGCAGCGAGGCGATGCGCGCGGCCACCTCCGTCGGCCGCCACGGCCGCGCGCGCGGGGCCAGCGCGGCCGCGAGCTGCGCCACCACGGCGAGCGTGCAGCGCCGCCTGCCCGGCCCCGGCGGCGGCACCGCCGTCGGACTGCGCAGCAGCCGCCCCTCGATCAGCGGCCCCGCCACCGCACCCGCACCGGCGAAGCCGGGCGCGAGCCTGAGCCCGACCGACACGAGGCCGAGATGATCGAGCGCCAGCGCGGCGATGCGGCGTCCCGCCGCGACGCTGCCCGGCCGGCAGGCCTCGGGCAGCACGAGCGGCGCGTCGGCATCGCCCACCGCCTCGGCGACAAACTCGGCCGCCTGCACCGCGGCGGCTTTGGTCAGGCGCGCCATCCCGCCCTCAATTGAAGGACGGCAGGGCCGGCACGATCTCGTCGAGCTGGAACCCGCCCTCGGGGATCGCGCTCGGGTCCTCGCCGGCCGGCAGCGGCGGCGTGGCGTAGAGATACTCGGGCAGGAACAGCGCGACCTCGGGAAACACATAGAGCGTCGCCATGCACAGCACGACAATGCCGACGAAAGGCAGACAGCCCTTGAAGATCTCCTGGATGCGCACCTGCGGCGGCGCCACGCCCTTGAGGTAGTAGGCGGCCATCGCAACCGGCGGCGTCATGAAGCTGGTCTGCAGATTGAGCCCCACCATGACGCCGAAGAAGATCGGATCGATGCCGAAGGTGTCGAGCAGCGGCAGGAAGATCGGCACGAAGATCAGTACGATCTCAGACCATTCGAGCGGCCAGCCGAGCAGGAAGATGATCAGCTGCGTGACGATCATGAAGCCGATCGGCGACAGGTCGAGGTAGTTGACCATGAAGTCCTCGACCACATGGTGGCCGCCGAGCCAGCCGAACACGCTGGTGAAGATGTAGGCGCCGACGAACAGCCAGCACACCATCGCCGAGGTGCGCGCGGTCAGGAACACGCTTTCCTTCAGCTTCCCCCAGGTGAGCGCGCGATAGGCCGCAGCGAGCAGGATCGCGCCAAGGCTGCCCATCGCCGCCGCTTCGGATGGTGTGGCCAGCCCGAACAGGATGGCGCCCAGCACTGCGGCAATCAGCACAGCCAGCGGCACGAAGGAGGTGATCAGCGCCCAAACGATCTCCAGGACGGAGCCGGCTGCCATGTGCGCGGGCAGCCTAGGCGCCGCCTTCGGGTTCACCAGCGCGAAGATGAAGGTGTAGAGCATGTACATCCCGGCGAGCATCGCGCCCGGCAGGAACGCCGCCGCATAGAGCCGCGCGACCGAAACCCCCGCGGTCGCGCCATAGAGGATGAACATGATCGAAGGCGGGATCAGGATGCCGAGGCAGCCGCCCGCGCAGGTGATGCCCGAGGCGAGCCGCGTGTCGTAGCCCGCGCGCAGCATGGCCGGATAGGCGAGCAGGCCCATCAGCGTCACCACCGCGCCGACGATGCCTGTGGCGGTGGCGAACATCGCGCAGGTGATCAGGGTGGCGATGGCGAGCGCGCCCGGCAGCGCGCGCGAGGCGAGTTGCAGGGCGTGGAACAATCGATCGAGGATGTTGGCGCGCTCGATCACGTAGCCCATGAAGATGAACAGGGGCACGCTGATCAGCACGTCATTCGCCATCACGGCGTAGGTGCGCTGCACCAGCAGGTCGAACACGCGGTCGCCGAGGCTCATGTAGCCGAAGCCGATGCCCATCGCCATCAGCGTGAAGGCGACCGGGAAGCCGAGCAGCACGATCAGGATGAAGCTGCCCAGCATCACCATGCCGAGGACGGGATCGCTCACCGGCGCTCCTCCGCCGCCTTCGCCTGCGCGGCCGCGGCCGCCTGCTGCGCCGCCGCCAGCGCCAGCGCCTGCGCCTCGGTCTCCTCGACGTCCGCGAGCTTCTCGGGCCATTCGCCCGTGCGGATCGCGATCACGCAGCGGACGATCTCGGCGATACCCTGCAGCAGCATCAGCGCGCCGCAGAACGGGATGAGGAACTTGAATGGCCAGATCAGCGGTCCGTCCGGTGTGACGGACGACCGCTCATTCTGCAGATACGACAGGTGGAAGAAGTTCCAGCCGAACCAGATCAGCGCCAGCATGCCCGGCACGAAGAAGATCACGTAAAGCGGCAGGTCCAGCAGCGCCTGCCGGCGCGGCGGCATCGACCGGTAGAGGAAGTCCGCCCGCACGTGCCCGTTGCGCGCCAGCGTATAGGCGCCGGCCAGCATGAACAGGAAGCCGTAGAGCATGTAGGACGTATCATAGGCCCAGGCGGTCGGGGCGCGGAACAGATAGCGCGCGAACACCTCGTAGCAGATCACGCCGGTGAGGGCGACGATCGCCCAGCCGCCGATCTTGCCGGCGAACGTGCTGACGCGGTCGATCGCAAGCAGGACCGATTGCATGGGACGGGTCCGTTCTGTCGCGGCAGCGCCCGCCCCGGAGGGCCGGGGCGGGCGCCGTGATCATGCGGCGATCAGCCGCGGGCGAAGAAGTGGTTGAAGGCGAGGACGGACGGCGCCTCGTTGCGCAGGAAGTAGGTGCCGGTGCGGCGGCACCAGTCGCGCTGGCTGTCGCAGACCTTCTTGAAGAAGGGCCCGGCAGCCGGCGAGGACGCATCACCCTCGAGCCGCGCGATGACCGCATCCCAGGCGCGCAGCTGCGCCTCAAGGATCGGGCGCGGCGTGGTGATCGCACGCACGCCCTGGCGCTGCGTCATCTCGATGAGGTCCTTCGGATACCTCTCCTGGAGCTTCCAGCTCATGTCCGAGCTCGCCGCTTCAGCGGCGAACCGGATGATCGACTTCAGCTCGCCCGGGAGCGCGTCGTACTTCGCCTTGTTGAACTGCACCTCGAAGGTCTCGGTGTGCTGATGGAAGGACTGCAGCATGTAGACCTTGGAGACGTCGGGGAAGCCGAGCGCACGGTCCGAGGACGGGTTGTTGAACTCGGCGCCGTCGATCACCCCGCGCTCGAGCGCCGGCACGATCTCGCCGCCAGGCAGCGCGACCACGGCGGCGCCGAGCTCGTTGAACAGGTCCGTCGCGAGCCCGACCGTGCGGTACTTCAGGCCGCGCAACTGCTCGACCCGTTCCACCGGATTCTTGAACCAGCCGAGCGGCTGGCACGGCATCGGGCCGGTCTGGAAGCCGACGACGTTCACCCGGAGGATGTCGCCGATCAGCTCATTGTACAGGGCCTCGCCGCCGCCATGGTAGAACCAGCCGAGGTAGTTGTTGGCGTCACGGAACCACGCCGGCGGGGTGCCGAACAGGCTGAACGCCTTGTTCTTGCCGAACCAGTAGGCCGAGACGCCGTGCCCGCCGTCGAGCGTGCCGGCCGAGACGGCGTCGAGCAGCTGGAAGGCGCCGACCACGGCACCGGCCGGAAGCAGCTCGAGCCGCAGCCGCCCGCCGGCCATGTCGTTCACGCGCTTCACGTAGTCGGCGGCAAACTCGTGGAAGATGTCGCGGGTCGGCCAGGTCGACTGGAACCGCCACGTCACCGTCTGCGCCCTGCTCACCTGCGGCGCCGCCAGCGTACCGGTGGCTGCCACCGCGCCGCCGAGGGCGGCCGTCTTGAGGAAGCCGCGGCGGCCGGCGCGCTTGGTCTTCACGTCACTCATTGTTCGATCCTCCCTGTCCAGATCGCCGGCTGACGCGCCCCCGCGCTGCCCCCGGCCCACGTCTCTCAAACCACAGTGCCAGCCCCGTTACAAGAACTCACGCGCTGCACGGCGCCGTGAGACAATCCCCGGCCTGCCGCGCCGTGTCCGCAACCCCTTGCGATCTTTCCTTTGACATGCGCCAGTCCGCGAGAGATCATTTGTATACGAATGATCCAGGAGAACTGCCCTTGGTCCTGAAGGACCTTCCCCGCGTGGTCCATCCTGATCCCTCGACCTATGCGCTGGAAGACCAGGTCGGCCACCTCCTCCGACGGGCCCACCAGCGCCATGCCGCGATCTTCCAGGAGGGGATCGGCTCGGCCGTGCTCACGCCGATGCAGTGGGCCGCGCTGGTCACCCTGGTGCGCGAGGGCAAGGCCAGCCAGAACCGGCTCGGGCGGCTGACGGCGATGGACCCGGCGACGATCCAGGGCGTGGTGCGACGGCTGCGCGCCCGCGGGTTGATCACCCGCTCCGCTGACCCGTCCGACCGCCGCGCCAGCGTGCTCGCGCCCACCGAGGCCGGCACCGCCCTGGTCGAGGCGACGCTGCCCGCTGCGTTGGCGATCAGCGAGGCGACACTGACCCCACTCGACCCGGCCGAGCGCCGGATTTTCCTTCAGCTCCTGCAACGGATGGCATTCGCATGAGCACCGATGTCGCGGCAAAACCCAAGCCGGTTGGCAACCTGAACGTCGAGACCGTGCTGACGGTCCATCACTGGACCGATACGCTGTTCAGCCTGACCACCACGCGCGACCCGGCATTCCGGTTCGAGAACGGCGAATTCACCATGATCGGCATTCCGGTGGACGGAAAGCCGCTGCTGCGCGCCTATTCGATGGTCTCGGCCAACTACGAGGAGCAGCTCGAGTTCCTCTCCATCAAGGTGCCGGACGGCCCGCTCACCTCGCGACTGCAGCACATCCAACCGGGCGACGGGCTCTATGTCGGCCGCAAGCCGACCGGCACGCTGGTGGTGAGCTATCTGGTCCCCGGGCGCACGCTGTTCCTGCTCTCGACCGGCACCGGAATCGCGCCGTTCATGAGCATCATCAGGGACCCCGAGACCTATGCGCGGTTCGACCGCGTGGTGCTGACGCATACCTGCCGGTTCGAGCGCGAGCTCGCCTATCGCGAGTGGATCACGCGTGAGCTTCCGAACCACGAGTTCCTCGGCGAGGAGGTGCGCGCGAAGCTGGTCTACTACCCGACCGTGACGCGCGAACCGTTCCACCGGCACGGGCGGATCACCCAGTTCATCGAGGACGGCACGCTGTTCGCCGATCTGGGGCGTCGGGGATTCGATCCTGCGCAGGACCGGATCATGATCTGCGGCGGGCCGGACATGCTCGCGGAGTGCCGCGCGATCGCCGAGCGCGAGGGGTTCGAGGAGGGCTCCTCGGGCACGCCGGGGACCTATGTGATCGAGAAGGCTTTCGTGGAAAAGTAGGGCGGGGAAAGGGCCGCAAGGCCCTTCCCCCGCACCCCCATCCCGGGAGGGCGTCGCTCCCGTTGGTCGCGCCGCGGGCCCCCTGCAGGCGGCGTGTGAGGCCTTGCGGTCCCCCCGCTGTCCCTTACTCCGCCGCCGCAGGCGCCACCGCCGCGGCGCGCGCCGAACCCGCCGTCAGCACCGCCGCCGCCAGCAGCGCCGCCGAGGCCAGGAACACCGCGGACGGCGCGCCGAGGTCCATCAGCAACCCCATCGGCGCGGGCGCGAGCGCCCCGCCCAGCGGCAGCCCCGCCGAGACGAAGCCGAACACCTGGCCCGTCGTGCCCGCCGGCGCCGCCTGCCGCACCAGCA
>CAZHMM010000220.1:0-5704 GCA_964533585.1 uncultured Elioraea sp. | reverse complement strand
CCGCAAGGCCCCCCGCACCCCCCTGGAGGGTGCCCCGCCCGTTGGTCGGGGCACGGGCTTGATCTGCGGAGGGGGGTCTGGGGGGGACCACCGTGGTCCCCCCAGTTTCCCTTATGCCCTTGCCGGTTGCGCCGCCGTGTCGGCGATCCCAAGCGCACTCAGGGCGGTGGCGACGATGTGCCGCGCGTTCAACCCGGCCTTGTCGTATTGCAGCTGCGGCTTGTCGTGGTCGATGTAGACGTCCGGCAGCACCATCGGCCGCACCTTCGCGCCGCTGTCGAGCAGCCCGGCATGCGCGAGCTCGTGCAGCACGAACGATCCGAAGCCGCCGATCGATCCTTCCTCGATTGTGATCAGCACCTCGTGCTCGCGCGCGAGCCGATGCACCAGGTCCCGGTCGAGCGGCTTGGCGAAGCGCGCATCCGCGACCGTGGTGGAGAAGCCGCGCGCGGCCAGTTCATCGGCCGCCTTCAGGCACTCGGCCAAGCGCGTGCCGTAGGAGAGCAGCGCCACCTTGGTGCCCTCGCGCAGCACGCGCCCCTTGCCGATCGGCAACGGCTCCCCGCGCTCGGGCAGGGCCACGCCCACGCCCTCGCCGCGCGGGTAGCGGAAGCCGATCGGCCCGGCGTCGTGCGCGGCGGCGGTGGCGACCATGTGCATGAGCTCCGCCTCGTCGGCGGCGGCCATCAGCACGAAGTTCGGCAGGCAGCCGAGATAGGCGATGTCGAAACTGCCCGCGTGCGTCGCGCCGTCCGCGCCGACCAGCCCTGCGCGGTCCATCGCGAAGCGCACCGGCAGGTTCTGGATGGCGACGTCGTGCACCACCTGGTCATAGGCGCGCTGGAGGAAGGTCGAGTAGATCGCGACGAACGGCTTGAACCCCTCGCACGCCATGCCGGCGGCGAAGGTGACGGCGTGCTGCTCGGCGATGCCGACATCGAAGCTGCGATGCGGGAACCGCTTGGCGAAGGCATCGAGCCCGGTGCCCGCCGGCATCGCCGCAGTCACCGCGACGATGCGCGCATCGGCCTGCGCCTCGGCCATCAGGGCATTGGCGAACACCTTGGTGTAGGAGGGCGGACCGCCGGCGCCCTTGGCCTGCTCGCCGGTGACGACGTTGAAGGTGGAGACGCCGTGGTACTTGTCGGCCGAGGCCTCGGCCGGCGCGTAGCCCTTGCCCTTCTGCGTGACCACGTGCACCAGCACAGGGCCGAGATGATCGTCCGCCTCGCGCACATTGCGCAGCACCGGAAGCAGATGGTCTAGGTTATGGCCGTCGATCGGGCCGATGTAGTAGAAGCCCATCAGTTCGAACAGCGTGCCGCCCGTCAGGATGGTGCGGGCGATTTCCTCCGCCCGTTTGGCGGTGCGCTCGAGCGGCTTGGGGAAGCGGCGCGCCATGCGCGAGGCGACCTCGCGCAGGCCGGTATAGGACCGCCCCGACAGCATGCGCGAGAGATAGGCACTCATCGCGCCCACCGGCGGGGCGATGGACATGTCGTTGTCGTTCAGGATGACGATCAGCCGCGACTTCGAGGCGCCGGCATTGTTCATCGCCTCGTAAGCCATGCCCGCGCTCATCGCGCCGTCGCCGATCACCGCGATCACGTGGCGGTGGTCGCCCTTCAGGTCTCGCGCCACCGCCATCCCGAGCCCGGCGGAGATGGAGGTCGAGGAGTGGGCGGCGCCGAACGGGTCGTACTCGCTCTCGCTCCGCCGCGTGAAGCCGGAGAGCCCGCCGCCCTGGCGCAGCGTGCGGATGCGGTCGCGCCGGCCGGTCAGGATCTTGTGCGGATAGGCCTGGTGGCCGACGTCCCAGATCAGCCGGTCGTCGGGTGTGTCGAACACGTGGTGCAGCGCGACCGTCAGCTCGACCACGCCGAGCGAGGCGCCGAGATGCCCGCCGGTGATGGAGACCGCCTCGATCGTCTCGCGCCGGAGCTCGTCGGCGAGCTGCTTCAGCTGCGCGGGCGAAAAATTGCGCAGGTCCGCCGGCACGTGAACGCGATCGAGCATCGGCTTGATGGCCTGAGGGGTCATGACACCTACATCCGGCGAGTGACGACAAAGGAGACGAGATCGCGGAGCAGATCGGCCTTCCCCTCGAAGGTCGCCAAATGACCGGTCGCCTGTTCCGCCAGAAACTTCATATGCGCCTTGGCCCGCGGCAGTCCCATCAACGACACCAGCGTGGCCTTCCCCGCGGCCGCGTCCTTGCGCGGCGTCTTCCCCAATTGTTCCCGTGTGCCGGTTTCGTCAAGAATGTCGTCGGCGATCTGGAATGCAAGCCCGAGGTCGCGGCCGTAATGCGCGAGGGCGAGGCGCTGGGGTGCGGCCGCCTTGCCGAGGATCGCGCCGGCCTCGCAGCACCAGGTGATCAGCCGCCCGGTCTTGAGCATCTGCAGCCGGGTCACCTCGTGCTCGGTGAGCTGCGCCTGCTCGGCAAGCAGGTCGATCATCTGTCCGCCCGCCATGCCGCGCGCCCCGGCGGCGGCGGCGAGCGAGGCAACCAGCGCGCAGCGTACGGCCGGGTCGGAGTGGGTGTCGGCCTCGGCCAGCACCTCGAAGGCAAGCGCCTGGAGTGCATCGCCGCCCAGGATCGCGGTCGCCTCATCGAAGGCGCGGTGGCAGGAGGGTTGGCCGCGGCGGAAATCGTCGTCGTCCATCGCCGGCAGGTCGTCGTGCACGAGCGAATAGGCGTGCAGCATCTCCACCGCGGCGGCGACGCGCAGGGCGCAGCGGCGGGCGACGTTGAACAGGGCGGCGCTCTCCAGCACCAGGAAGGCACGGACCCGCTTGCCGCCGCCGAGGGCGGCGTAGCGCATCGCCTGGTAGAGTTGCGCCTGCGCCTCGTCGCCCTGCGGCAACAGCCGATCGAGGGTGGCCTCGACGGCCGCGGCGGCCTCGGCCATCGCCGCGCCGAGCCGCCCTTCCAGGGTGGCCGCTGCCGTCATGTCTCGGCGTCGAGCGGCTCGGTCCCGGTGGCGGTGCCGGCGGTCTCGACGATGCGGCTGACCTTGGCCTGCGCCTCGGCGAGCTTGGCGGCGCAGTGCCGGCGCAGCGCGTCGCCGCGCTCATAGGCGCGGATCGCGTCCTCGAGCGAGCCCTTGCCGCCCTCGAGCGTGCCGACGATCGCTTCGAGTTCGGCGAGCGCCTCCTCGAAGCTCAAGGTCTGGATCTCGGCCTCGCGTTCCGCCCGAACGGCCATCGCAGTCCTTCCCGGTGCTGTGGTCAGCCTAGCCCGCGCCAGCGGCCCGTGCCACCGCTAGCCTTGGCGCTGCAGGCCGAGCTCCTGGTCAACAAGGCTGATCCAGTACGCGACCCCGAGCGGGATGATGTCGTCGTTGAAGTCGAAATGCGGCGTGTGCAGTTCGGGCGAACGGCCGTCCGGACCGGCCCCGCCGCCGATGAACATGAACGACCCCGGCTTCGCCTCCAGCATCAGCGCGAAGTCCTCGCCACCCGTGACCGGAGCGGCGTTCGCCTCGACGGCGGTCTCGCCCACCAAGGCGGAAGCGGCGGCGACCGAGACGGCGGTCTGCTCGGCGTGGTTCACCAGCGCCGGCACGCCGCGGCGGTACTCGACCTCGGCCGAGCAGCCATGCGCCTGGGCGAGCGTCTTGGCCAGTTCGCCGATGCGCCGCTCGAGCAGGTCGCGCACCGCGCGGGAGTAGCTGCGCGCGGTGCCGGCGAGGCGGAGCTCGGCCGGCATCACGTTGGGGGAGTCGAATGAGCCGCCGGCCATCGCGCCGACCGAGAGCACCGCCGCCTCGACGGCCGGCACGTTGCGGCCGATGATGGTCTGCAGAGCCAGCACGAAATGCGCCTGCGCGACGGTGACGTCGGTGGCGAGGTGCGGGGTCGAGCCACCATGCCCGCCGGTGCCGCGGAACGTGACCGACCAGCGATCGGCGGCGGCGAGCGCGGGGCCGGTGCGGGTCGCGAACCGGCCGGCCGGCAGGTTGGGCTTGTTGTGCAGGCCGTAGACCGCGTCACAGGGGAACCGCTCGAACAGCTTGTCCGCCAGCATTGCCCGCGCCCCGCCGCGACCTTCCTCGGCGGGCTGGAAGATCAGGTGCACGGTGCCGGCGAAGTCGCGGTGCTCGGCCAGATACCGCGCCGCGCCGAGCAGCATGGTGGTGTGGCCGTCATGGCCGCAGGCATGCATCACGCCGGGGTTCTGCGAGGCGTAGGCCAGGCCCGTGGCCTCCGGGATCGCCAGCGCATCCATGTCGGCGCGCAGCCCGATCGCCCGCTGGCCCGGCAGCCTGCCCTTCACCGTGCCGACCACGCCGGTCTTGCCGACGCCCTCGGTCACCTCGACGCCCCACTCGCGCAGCTTGGCGGCGACCAGGGCGGCGGTGCGCACCTCCTCCATCCCCATCTCGGGGTGGGCGTGGATGTCGCGGCGGATGGCGGTGAGCTCGGCGTGATGTGGCTTCACGCTGTCGATGATGGAGCGGTCCATGGGTGTCCTGCTTGCCTCTCGGGTCCCGCCGTGCCGAGCATGGCGCGACGCGGACGTCAAGGCCGGGCAGCCTGAGGGCGGCGGCGGCGGCAGAAGGGAGGCCCAATGGCTCTGATCACCTATGTCACGCGGGTGCAGTTCGATTTCGGCGCGCTGGCCCTGCTCGCCGAGGAACTGGCGCTGGTCGGCATCCGCCGGCCGCTGGCGGTGACCGACCGTGGCATCGTCGCGGCCGGGCTGTGGGATCGCGTGCGCGCTGCCCTGCCGGCTGACCTGCCGGTCGCGCTGTTCGCCGACACCCCGCCGAACCCGACAGAGGCCGCCGTGCGCGCGGCTGCCGAGGCCTATCGGGCGCATGGGGCGGATGGGCTGATCGGGCTCGGCGGCGGCTCGCCGCTCGACCTCGCCAAGGCGGTGGCGGTGGCGGTGACGCATCCGGCGGGGCCACTGAAGCACTACGCCGTGATCGAGGGCGGGCTCGCCCGCATCACCCCTGCCGCCGCGCCCAATGTCGCGATCCCCACCACCTCGGGCACCGGCAGCGAGGTGAGCCGCGGCGCGATCATCGTGCTCGATGACGGGCGCAAGGTGTCGATCGGCAGCCCGCACCTGCTGCCCAAGGTGGCGATCTGCGACCCCGAGCTCACGCTCGGCCTGCCGCCGCTGCTGACTGCCGCGACCGGGATGGACGCGGTGACCCACAACGTCGAGGCGTATCTCTCGCCGCGCATCAATCCGGTGGCGGATGCGATCGCGCTCGACGGGCTGGCGCGCGCCTGGCGTCACATCGTCCGTGCGACCGAGCACGGTGCCGACCGGGAGGCGCGCTGGGAGATGATGATGGCCTCGATGGAAGGGGCGATGGCGTTTCAGAAGGGGCTCGGCGCGGTGCATGCGCTTGCCCATCCGCTCGGCGGCATTCCCGCGCCGCCGGTGCTGCATCACGGCACGCTGAACGCGGTGCTGCTGCCGCATGTGGTGCGGTTCAACGCGTCCGCGGTGCCGGAGCGGGTCAGCGCGCTCGGCACCGCGATGGGGCTTGGCGATACGCGCGCGGAAGCGGTGGCCGAGGCGTTCGCGGCACGCGCCGCCGCGCTCGGCCTGCCGGCGACGCTCGGCGCGATGGGGGTGGGGCGCGAGGTGCTGCCCGCGATCGCGGCGGCGGCGCTGAAGGATCACTGCCACCCGTCCAACCCGCGCGAGGCGAGCGAGGCGGACTACCGCGCCCTGCTGGAG